>NZ_CP020555.1:4297500-4597500 GCF_002080455.1 Streptomyces sp. Sge12 | reverse complement strand
CACCACGCAACGCCACCGCCCGGACGGGTGTCCGCGAGGACCCGGCCGGTTCGGGAGCCGCCAGCGCGCGGGGTGGCGGGGCCGGTTCGCCGACCCCGCCACCCCGCGCGTCTGTGTTTCCGGGCCGTTCCCCAGCGGCGCCGCCCGCTTCGGTGGCAGTCTGCTCAACACCAGATACGCAGAGAGACAGCTGCAACGACAGAAGAAGGCGGAGGTGCCGTTCACGTGGCGTCCAATGTCAATCCCACCGTCCGACGCCGCCGACTGGGCATGGAGTTGCGCAAGCTCCGTGAGGACAAGGGCATGACGGCCGAACAGGTCGCCGAGCGCCTCCTCGTCTCCCAGTCGAAGATCAGCCGCCTGGAGAACGGCCGCCGCTCGATCAGCCAGCGGGACGTCCGCGACCTGTGCGACGTCTACGAGGTGGAGGACCGCCGCCTCATCGACTCGCTCATGCAGATGGCGAAGGACTCCCGCCAGCAGGGCTGGTGGCACGCCTTCGGCGACATCCCGTACAGCGTCTACATCGGCCTGGAGACGGACGCCGCCAGCCTGCGCACCTACGAGCCGCTGGTGATCCCGGGGCTGCTCCAGACCACCGAGTACGCCCAGTCCCTCGTCCGCGGCGCATGGCCGGAGACGGCTCCCGCCGACGTGGACAAGCGCGTCCAGGTCCGCATGCACCGCCAGAAGCGGCTCTCCGAGACGGAGAACAACAACCCGGACCTCGGGCCGCTGCGCCTGTGGGCCGTGATCGACGAGGCCGCGCTGCGCCGGCGGGTGGGCGACGCGCCGCTCATGGTCCGGCAGCTGGAGTACTTGATAGAGCAGTCGGAGCAGCCGCACGTCACGGTGCAGGTGATGCCCTTCGAGCTGGGCGCGCACCCGGGCGTCAACGGCCATTACGCGATCCTGGAGTTCCCGGACGCGTCCGACTCGACCGTCGTCTACATCGAGGGCGTGACGAGCGACCTGTACCTGGAGAAGGCCAACGACGTCCAGAAGTACAGCGTGATGTACGAGCACCTGCGTGCGCAGGCCCTCAACGTCGACCAGACCCGTGACTTCATCTCGGGGATCATCAACGAATATGCCGACAAGGGCGCATAGGGGCGGGATACGGCCGATATCCATCGGGCGGGCGGCAAGCGGGCCGGTACGGTACACCGTCACTCCCCGGCCACAGAAGGCCTGAATGGAATATGCCACCCGGTCGGGTGAATGGTCGCTTCACCCGTCAGGAGCTGCCGGTAGCGTCGATCAGGTCAGCCGGAAAAGTGGCCGACAGGACACCGGATCTACCGGCACTACTCGCTCACCGGAGAGAAACATGGCTATTCGCCAGGGCGCCACGACCAACTGGATCAAGTCCTCCTACTCCGCCAACGGCGCATGCGTCGAGGTCAAGTCCCCTGTCGTGGAGGCCATCGCCGTCCGTGACTCGAAGGTGCAGGACGGACCGTCCCTCACCTTCGCGCCCGGCTCGTGGACCTCTTTCGTCACCGACGTCACCGAGGGTCGGCTGGGACGCCTGGCCTGAACATCACGGCACGCGTCCCGACCGCCCCCGCCTGCCCTACCGTTCGGTCCCCGCATCCAGCACTGCCGGGACCGGCTGCTGAACCCCTCGCACGACCTGAATCATCTGCACCACCTGCACGACCCGCACCACCCGCACCACCTGCACCACTGACTGGGGCCCTCTCGACCGACCCGCCGTCTTGGCCGAGGGGGCTCGGCCATGCCCGCGGCCCCTGCCGGTGGCGGCCCCTGCCGGTGGCGCCTCAGCGCAACTGGTCGACGTAACGGTCGGTCCCCGGCACCGTGGGGATGAAGGGCGCCACCAACTCCACCCGCCCCAGACCCGCTTGCGCGACCTCCTCGTCCAGCCCCCGGAAACGGTCCCAGCAGGTCCGGGGGTCCTCCTGGAGGAACCACAGCAGCGTGAGGCGGGTGTCGACCCCCTCCACCTGCTTGACGTACGTCATCCGGTCGCCGGGCAGCGGAGTGGGCCGGAAGACCGTCACCATCGCGGCCGGACCGCCGTGCAGCCGCTTCGGCAGGGCGCGCGAGCGCAGCCACTCCAGCAACTCGGCCCGCTGCTCGCGCCCGTCGGCGTCGACGACCTGGACGACGAGGCCCTCGTACGGGTGGTCCAGGGCGTGGTGGTCCCGCGGGCCGGCGGCTCCGTCGCGGTAGACGGTGGCCACGTGGTCCTGGAACGACGTGAAGACGTGGGTGCGGTCCTGGTAGACACGCCCGTCGCGGTTCAGGCGCTTGTTGATGCCGACGGTCCACTTCATGTGTTCGTCGTAGCGGCCCTCGGTGACCCAGTACGTCGATATGTAGCAGCCCGCGGTGACGGGCTGGGCGACGGCCGACTTCTCGGGGTAGCGCAGTTCCTGCAGTGCGCGGGTGGCCACCCAGCGGCGGCCAGCGTACATCCAGGGCATGGCCATCGCGCCGGCGTAGTAGTGGTCGTCCTCGTACCAGCGGTTGTACGCGTACTCGTGGCCCGGGTGCGGTTCCACCATGGTGATCAGCGCATGGCCCGGGCGGACGCCGTAGGGGCCGACGGCCGCGAGCTCGGCGTAGTCGTCGACGCGGGTGTCCTGCTGCCTGTCCTGCTCTCCTGTCGTCATGGGAACGGTCTATCTGATGCGGCATCAGATGGGGAGGGGTCGGGCAGGTTCCACCCCGCGGCCGGGCGCGGCGCCGGCAGAGTACGGCGCCGCCGCGGACGGGGGTGGGAGGGGTCAGTGCTGGAGGCCGACCTTGAGCAGCACGATGAGGAGCCCGAGGAAGAGGTTGATCGCGCCGGCCATCAGCATCAGCCGGCGTGACGCGCCGGCCCGGCTGGCGGCCAGCGTGGCCCAGCCGACCTGCCCGACCAGGGCGACCAACAGCGCCAGCCAGGCCACGCCTTGGGGGCCCAGCCCGAACCACGGGCTGATGGCCGCGGCGATCGCGGGCGGGACGGCCGCCTCGATGATCGGGCGCTCCTCCCTGGCCTCACTGCGGATCACGGCCCAGCTCAGGCGGTTGACCATGCGGGCCCCGAAGAGGCGGGAGAAGACGTGCGCGGCCCAGAACACCACGCCGGTGGACAGGAGCAGCACGACGAGTTGCAGCCGCGGGTACGGGCCGAGGGTTCCGGCGCCGACCACGACGGAGGCGGCGAGCAGCGAGCCGTAGACGGCGCCGGTGTAGTCGCCGTGCCGTTCACGCCGTGCCGGAGCCCCCGCGGAGACGGTGACGCGGCCCCGGCTCAGCCGGTGGACGCGGTGGGCCACTTGAGTTCGATCTCCATCTCGATCTCCCCGTCGCCGACCTCGACCTCGATCTCGGTGCGGAGCTCGTCGGGGACCCGCAGGCTCATCTTCCCGGGGCCGAGTTCCAGTTCGGCGTTGCCGCCGTGGCGCAGGGCCTCCGCGAGTGCGGAGAGCTGATCGGCGGCCTCCAGGCGGGAGAGGGAACGCTTCTGCTCGAACTTGAGGTCCTTCACGGATGTCTCCAATCCGCTACGAACACCGGGTACGCCTCATTGTGACGCCGCACCGGCGGTCGGGCATCCCGGGCGGCGCCGGCCGGCCCGGACTCCGGCCCCGGCCCCGGCCCCGGCTCCGGTCCGGTCCCGGGCCCCGGCTCCGGCTCCGGCCGCCGTTTGAAGGCGAGCGCGAGCACCTCGCTCCACTGCATGGGCGGCGCGACCGGCGGCGCCCCGGGCCGCAGCCTGGGCACCCGTACGCGCAGGGCACCCGGGCGGACGGAGCAGGTCACCGGCGTGGGCAGGGTCAGGGCCTCGCCGTCCACGGCGACCGCGATGCGCTCCGCGGCCGACCCGACGACGACCTGGCGGGAGGTCAGGATGTGCAAGCCGGCCGCCCGGGCGCCGCGGAGCGCGACGTCGGCCGCCTGGGCGGCGTTGTTCACCCGGATCCCGACGACGCCGAGCACGCCGAGGTCGAGCCGGGACCTGCGGGCCCCCATCGGTTCGGGGGACGAGTACGGATTGTTGCTGATCAGCAGCGCCTGCTGGGCTTCCAGCCGCGTCCCGTCGGTGGCGGCGTCGAGGGTGGTGCCGGCGTAGCCGAGCAGCAGGTCGGGCAGCGCGGCCAGGGCCGAGTCCGCCTTGGCGTCCCGGTACTCCGGTCGCTGGACGATCTCCGCGTAGACGCCGAAGGAGGCGGTGTTGACGAAGGCGTGGCCGCCCACCGAACCCAGGTCGACCCTGAGTTCCTCCCCGTCGACCAGCGCGTCCAGGCACCGGGCGGGATCCTCGCGGTCCAGCCCGAGGTCCATCGCGAAGTGGTTCCTGGTCCCGGCGGAGATCACGAGGAACGGCAGGTCGTGCTCGGCCGCCACCTCGGCCACCAGGGCCTGGGTCCCGTCACCGCCGGCCACGCCGAGCAGGTCCGCTCCCTCGGCCACCGCCCGGCGGGCGAGGGCGGCGACGTCCGTCACGACCTCCGGGTCGAGCAGCACCACCCGGGCGCCGAGCGCCTCGCCCTTCTCGACCAGGCCGAACCGGCCGACTTTCCCGCCGCCGGACTTCGGGTTCATGATCAGCACCGGGTACCGGGGGGCGGCCCGTGCGGCCGCGCGCATGCCGTGGCTGCGGCGCGCCGAGCGCAGCGCGGTGCGCGCGCACGCCACGGCGGCCGCCCAGAGCGCGATGGCGACCAGCGCGGTGGGCCACAGGTCCGCCCGGGCGTAGATGAACAGGATGGCCACGGGCGCGCCCACCACCAGCAGGGTCCCCCACAGGCGTACGGCGCCGCGATGGGACACCACCCACCAGGTCCCCATGGCCGTGAGGGCCGCACCGGCCACCCCGAAGGCCAGGACGAGCAGCCCGCCGACGATGCCCTCGCCCACCAGGGTCAGCGCCGCGCACACCGCACAGACCACCGCGAGCAGGGCCCACCACCGGGCCCGCCGCGGCGGGCCGGAAGGATCCGGGAGCGACATGGTCCTCACGTCCTCGCCTCGTGCCGCGGGGTCATCTCCGATCATCTCCCGAACCCGCTCGACCGTCGACGCGGACGCGGGCCCGCGCAGGACCCGGCACCTTCCGCCGGGCGCGGCGGGGCGTCGTCTCCCGGCGGATCCTGCGCGCCGCCCCCTCGGGGCGGGCCGTGGCACACGCCGTGGCTGCGGCGCACCGCGCCGACGGGCCCGCCAGGGACGCACTGGCCGGCGCTGTCCGCACCCCGCCGGCGCCGCGCACGCGCACGGACACGCGCACGGGAGCGGACACGGGCGCGGGCGCGTGCACGCACACGCGCACGTACGGTCGCTGCTCGCCGATCGCAGCCGGCCCACCCCGACACCGCCCCGACGCCGTCCCGCCCCTTCACATGGGGGCGACCCTCCCCTAGCCTGACGGGCCGTCAGATACGTTGTCGCCCTGGAGGTCCGTCGTGCTGCTGCAAGGGAAGACCGTCATCGTCTCCGGCGTCGGGGCCGGGCTCGGGCATCAGGTGGCCGCCGCCGTCGTGCGGGACGGCGGGAACGCCGTACTCGGGGCGCGGACGGAGGCGAATCTCGCCAAATCCGCCGCCGAGATCGACCCCGACGGAGCGCACACCGCCTACCGCGCCACCGACATCGGGGACGAGCGGCAGTGCGAGGCCCTCGCCGAGCTCGCGCTCACGCGCTTCGGCCGGATCGACGCCGTCGTGCACGTGGCCGCCTGGGACTCGTACTTCGGCGGGCTGGAGGACGCCGACTTCGGGACCTGGCAGCAGATCATCGACGTCAACCTGCTGGGCACCCTGCGCATGACCCGGGCCTGCCTGCCCGGCCTCAAGGAGCGCGGCGGAGCCGTGGTGATCATCGGGACGCAGTCCGCGGTCGCCGCGCCCAACGAGGTGCAGCAGGCCGCCTACGCCGCCTCCAAGGGGGCGCTGACCTCCGCCATGTACTCCATGGCCCGCGAGCTCGGCCCGCACCGGATCCGCGTCAACACCGTGCTGCCCGGCTGGATGTGGGGCCCGCCCGTCCAGGCGTTCGTCACCTTCACCGCCCACACCGAGGGCATCCCCGAGGCCGAGGTGCACGCCCGCCTGACCCGGCGGATGGCGCTGCCGGATCTGGCCACCGACGGGGACGTCGCCGACTCCGCGGCCTTCCTCGCCTCCGACCGGGCCCGGGCCATAACCGGCCAGTCGCTGCTGGTCAACGCGGGTGAGCTGATGAGATGAGCCACACCACGGCCGGAACGTCGGATCGTATGCTCGGCCCATGACCACTCCGAGTGACGCTCCGACCGAAAACGCGATGCGCCGCGCGCTCCGGCGGGCCCGCGACGGCGTCGCGCTCGACGCGACCGAGGCGGCCGTACTCCTCCAGGCGCGCGGCGAGGACCTCAAGGACCTCGCCGCCTCCGCCGCACGGGTAAGGGACGCCGGGCTCGCCGCCGCCGGGCGCCCCGGTGTCATCACGTACTCCCGCAAGGTCTTCATCCCCCTCACCCGCCTGTGCCGCGACCGGTGCCACTACTGCACCTTCGTCACCGTCCCCGGGAAGCTGCGGGCGAGCGGCCACGGGATGTACCTCTCCCCCGACGAGGTACTCGACATCGCCCGCCAGGGTGCGGCGATGGGCTGCAAGGAAGCCCTCTTCACCCTCGGCGACCGGCCCGAGGACCGCTGGCCCGAGGCGCGCGAGTGGCTCGACGCGCACGGCTACGACGACACCCTCGCCTACGTACGCGCCATGGCCATCCGGGTCCTGGAGGAGACGGGCCTGCTCCCGCACCTCAACCCCGGCGTCATGTCGTGGTCCGACCTCCAGCGGCTCAAGCCGGTCGCCCCGAGCATGGGCATGATGCTGGAGACCACCGCCACCCGCCTGTGGTCCGAGCCGGGCGGCCCCCACCACGGCTCCCCCGACAAGGACCCGGCGCTGCGGCTGCGCGTCCTGGAGGACGCGGGCCGCTCCAACGTCCCCTTCACCACGGGTGTCCTCATCGGCATCGGCGAGTCCTACGGGGAGCGGGCCGAGGCCTTCTTCGAGCTGCGCCGCATCCAGCGCAGCTACCACGGCATCCAGGAGGTCATCGTCCAGAACTTCCGCGCCAAGCCGGACACCGCCATGCGCGGCATGCCGGACGCGGAGCTGGAGGAGCTGGCCGCCGCCATCGCCGTCGCCCGGCACATCCTGGGCCCGGGCGCACGGATCCAGGCCCCGCCGAACCTGGTGGACGCCGAGTACGCACTGCTCATCGGCGCGGGCATCGACGACTGGGGCGGGGTCTCGCCGCTCACCCCCGACCACGTCAATCCCGAGCGCCCCTGGCCGCACATCGAGGAGCTGGCGGAGCGGACCGCGGCGGCCGGCTTCGAGCTGCGCGAACGCCTCACCATCTACCCCGAGTTCCTCCAGCGGGGCGAGCCCTGGCTCGACCCCCGCCTGCTGCCGCACGTACGGGCGCTGGCCGATCCGCAGACCGGGCTGGCCGACGAGGGCGCGCCCGTCGAGGGCAGGCCGTGGCAGGAGCCGGATGAGGGCTTCGCCGCATACGGGCGCACGGACCTGCACGCCACCATCGACACCGAGGGACGCACCGGCGACCGGCGCGACGACTTCGACGACGTGTACGGCGACTGGGAGGCCCTGCGGGAGGCGGCGGCGCCCGGGATGGTCGCCGAGCGCATCGACACCGACGTACGGGGCGCCCTCGCGCAGGCCGCCGACGATCCGACGAAGCTGACGGACGCCCAGGCGCTGGCGCTGCTGCACGCGGACGGGCCGGCCCTGGACGCGCTGTGCCGGATCGCCGACGACCTGCGCAGGTCGGTCGTGGGGGACGAGGTCACCTACATCGTCACGCGGAACATCAACTTCACCAACGTCTGCTACACCGGCTGCCGGTTCTGCGCCTTCGCGCAGCGCCGCACGGACGCCGATGCCTACACCCTCTCCCTCGACCAGGTCGCCGACCGGGCCGCCCAGGCCTGGGACGTGGGCGCGGTCGAGGTGTGCATGCAGGGCGGCATCCACCCGGACCTGCCCGGGACGGCGTACTTCGACATCGCGCGCGCCGTGAAGCAGCGGGTCCCCGGTATGCACGTGCACGCCTTCTCGCCGATGGAAGTGGTCAACGGGGCGACGCGGACGGGGATGTCCGTACGGGACTGGCTGACGGCGGCCAAGGAGGCGGGCCTGGACTCGATCCCGGGTACGGCGGCGGAGATCCTGGACGACGAGGTGCGCTGGGTCCTGACGAAGGGCAAGCTGCCGACGGCGGACTGGATCGACGTCATCACCACCGCGCACGAGCTCGGGATCCGCTCCTCGTCCACGATGATGTACGGGCACGTGGACCAGCCGCGGCACTGGCTCGGGCACTTCCGCACGCTGTCGCGCATCCAACAGCAGACCGGTGGTTTCACGGAGTTCGTCACGCTCCCCTTCATCCACACCAACGCGCCCGTGTACCTGGCGGGCATCGCACGGCCGGGCCCGACGGTCCGCGACAACCGGGCGGTGACGGCGATGGCCCGCATCCTGCTGCACCCGCACATTCCCAACATCCAGACGAGCTGGGTGAAGCTGGGGGCGGACGGCGCGGCCGAGATGCTCCGGTCGGGGGCGAACGACCTGGGCGGGACGCTGATGGAGGAGACCATCTCGCGCATGGCCGGGTCGAGTTACGGCTCGTACAAGTCGGTCCGGGACCTGATTGCGGTCGCCGGGGCGGCCGGGCGGCCCGCGAAGGCCCGTACGACGCTGTACGGGGAGGTACCGCAGGAACGGCAGGAGGCGGCCCGCGCCTCGGACGGGCACCTGCCGGAGCTGCTTCCCGTACTGGACTGAGCCGGCGGGGCGTGAGCGGAGGGGAGCCGACGGCACGGCCCCCTCCGTGGCGGCGGGTGCGCGCCCGGGTCAGCCGACGAGCAGGTCCTTCTTGAGCTGCTTCAGCTCGCGGGAGTCGATGCCCAGCCCGTCCTCGAGGTAGCGGTCGAAGGAGCCGTACGTGGCCTTGACCTCGTCGTATCCCGCATTGAGGTACTCGGGGCGCACGTCGAGCATCGGCTTGTAGACGGCGGCCTGCTGGGCGGGCAGGTGGGCGAGGATCGCGTCGTTGGCGGCCTTGCGGTAGTCGTTGCTGGCCAGGTAGTCGGCCTCGACGGTCGCGCGCGGCACACCGAGGGCGGTGAGCAGGGCGGCATTGGCCCAGCCGGTGCGGTCCTTGCCGGCGGTGCAGTGGAAGAGGACGGAGCGGCTGCGGTCGCGCTCGATGCCTTCGAAGACCTGGGTGTACGCCTTCTTGCCGCCGGCGCCGGAGACCATCGCCCGCTCGGCGTCGACCATGGCCTTGACGGCCTCGTCGGGGGTGCGGGGCATGGCCCGGAAGGAACCGGATCCGGCGAAGACGTCGGCGACGACGTATGTGGCGCCTGCGGGGACCTTGTCGGCGTCCTTGGTGCGCTCGTCCTCCATGCGGAGGTCGAAGACCGTCTTGATGCGCAGGCGCTGGAGCTTGGCCAGGTCGTTCTCGGTCAGCTTGTCGAGGGCGTCGGAGCGGTAGACCTCGCCCATCCTGACCCACTGGCCGGTGCTGGTGCGGTAGCCGCCGGCGTCGCGGAAGTTGGCGGTGCCGTCGAGCCTGATCAGCCGGTCGGCGAGGCGCAGGCCCTGGCCGCGCTGCGGCGTGAAGTCGAACCACTGGCGGTCGGCGGCGGGCAGACCCGTGACCACGGCCCGGCCCTGGGCCCCGCCCTTGGCGACGACCTTGCCGTTCGCCCGGATCTCGACCCGGTCGGTGCCGCGGGCCTTCCACCGGAGGGTGAAGGAGCCGTCGGCTCCGGCGGTGACGGTGGCTTCGGTGAACGGGACGGCGGAACGGTCGCGGCCGTCGCGGCCGTCGCTGCCGTCGCGGCCGGAGGCCGAGGCGAGCGGGGCGGCGACGAGGGAAGCGGTGAGCGCGGAGGCGACGACGGTCGCGGCGAGGAGGGCCTTCTTCATGGCTCCGAGGCTGGGCGGCCGGGGAGAACGCCGAATGAACGAGGTGTGACCGAAAACGACCGGCTCGAAGGCGACTGGCAAAACGTGCCACCTTCCAGGTGGCGGCCGGAAGTGTTCGGATTCTGGCCGATCTCCGCTCACTTACAGGCCCCTTGGCCGACCGCTTCCGGATTCGACCGATCGTGTCCACTACAGTGCGGGTTCGCGTGCGCGGCGTGTACGGGTAGGGCGCCGGGCATCGAAGGGACGACCTGACGAGCCAGCGGGGGGCGGGCGAAGTGAACGGCACGAACCACATGGGCAACACCCCGGACCCGCCGGGCCCCACGCCCCCGGCGGCCGAAAGCCCGGCGAACCCCCACACGGGCGGCGTCACCGGTACGCCCCCGGTCGACACCCCGCTCCAGAGCCGAAGCCCGGCGGGCAGCACCCACGGCTCCGGCCCGGCCGGAAGCACGATGGCCAGCGGCCCCGCCGTCCCCGCGCACGTCCTCGGCCCCACCCCGGCGGGGGCCTCCGGCCCGGGCGGGAGCCCATTGGGCGGGCTCGCCGAAGGCGGCGCGGGCGCGGCCCCCGCGAACGTCCACGGCCAGGCAGGTGGGCACACACCCGGCTCGGGCGGAAGCCCGGCGGGTAGAGGCCCTGCCGCGCCTCTGCACAGCCCGGCGGGCAGCGCCCACGGCTCCGGCCCTGGCGGAAGCCCGGTGGGCGCGCACACCCCCGGCTCGGGCGGAAGCCCGGTGGGCGGCGGGCACGCCGCACCCCCGCACGGCCCCGCCGTCCCCGCCCCGGCAGGAGCCTCGGGCCCGGGCGCAAGCCCGATGGGCAGCGGCCTCGCCGCGCACGCTCCCGGCCCGGCAGGAGCCTCGGGCCCGGGCGCAAGCCCGGTGGGCGCGCACAGCCCGGCGGGCGGAGGCCCCGCCGCGCCTCTGCACAGCCCGGCGGGCAGCGCCCACGGCTCCGGCCCGGGCGGGAGCCCGGGGGGCGGGCATGCACCCGCGGGTAGCGCGGGACCGGGCGGCAGCTCGGTGGGCAGCGGCCCTGCACCCGCCGGGGCGAACCGTACGCTCGGCCGGGGCATCGCCACCGGCCTCTGGGGGCGCGTCGAGCAGCAGGACTTCCGCAGTCGTGTCCGCGGCACGCTCCTCGGTTCCGCCCTCGGCGACGCCCTCGGCGCGCCCGCCGCCGGCCTCACCCTCGGCGCCCTGCGCGAAGCCCACGGCCCGGACGGCCTGACCGCACCGGCCTCCGCCCTCGGACGCCGCGGCCGGGTCACCGCCGCCACCCAGCTCACCCTCTTCACCGTGGACGGGCTGATACGGGCCCACGTACGCCGCGACACCGGCGCCTGGCACCCGCCCACCGACCTCCACCACGCGTACCTGCGCTGGGCGGCCACCCAGCACGACTGGGGCCCCGACGAGCGCCGCAAGGACAACGGCTGGCTCGCGCAGGAGGAATGGCTCTACGCCCGCCGCGCCCCGCACCGCGCCTGCCTGACGGGTTTCGCCGACGACGTCATCGGCACCCTCGACCAGCCGAAGAACCCCACCGCCCGGGACGCGGCCGCCGCCACCCGCTCGGCTCCCTTCGGGCTGCTGGTCGGCTGGGAGCCGTCCCTCGTCCTCCAGCTGTCCGTCGAGTGCGCCGCGCAGAGCCACGGCCACCCCACCGCCGGGCTTTCCGCCGGAGCCGTCGCCGTCATCGTCCACGGCCTGATCCGGGGCGATTCCCTCGACTCCGCCGTCCAGCGCGCGCTGGGCCTGCTGGGCGCCCGGCCCGGCCACCAGCCCGTCACGGACGCCCTGCAGCGCGCCCTGGCCGCGGTCACCCACGGCGTCCCCGGGCCCGAGGCCGTCGAAGCCCTCTCGTCCGACGGCGGCGACGAGCCCGACGGGCCCGAGGACGCCGCCGCCACCCTCGCCGTCGCCGTGTACTGCGCCCTCGTCGCCGAGGACGTCCCGCAGGGCCTGCGCCTCGCCGTCAACCACGGCGGCGACTCCATCGCCGCCGGCGCCCTGTGCGGGGCCCTGCTCGGCGCCCTGCACGGCGAGACGGCCCTCCCGGCCGCCTGGCTCGCCGAGCTCGAAGGCCGGGCCGCCCTGCTGGAGATCTCCGACGACTTCGCCCTGGAGCTGACGCAGGGGCCGACCCTGCACAATCCGACGGCCTCCTCCCCGGGCTGGCTGGCCCGCTACCCGCGCGGCTGATCCGCGCCCCCGGCACCTGACGCCCCCTCAACATTCGGGGGGCCAGCCCGTACCGTGGCGGGTCCCACGTCTCGGAGGTGCCAGAGCCCATGCGGATCGCCACGACCATCTTCCTCACCGACCGCACCATCTCCCCCGTCCGGCTGGCCCACAGCCTGGAGGAGCGCGGCTTCTCCGGCCTCTACCTCCCCGAACACACCCACATCCCGGTCTCCCGCGACACCGCCGCCCCCATGGGCGGCGAACTCCCCGAGATGTACGGGCGCACCCTCGACCCGTTCGTCGCCCTCGGCCAGGCCGCCGCCGTCACCGAGCGGCTGCACCTCGGCACCGGCATCACCCTCGTCGCCCAGCACGACCCGATCGACCTCGCCAAGCAGGTCGCCACCCTGGACCACCTCTCCCACGGCCGTTTCACCCTCGGCATCGGCTACGGCTGGAACGTCGAAGAGGCCGCCGACCACGGTGTCGAGTGGCGCACCCGCCGCGACCTGGTCCGCGACCGGATGGCGCTGATGCGCGCCCTGTGGTCCCCCGAACCCACGGCGTACGTCGGCCAGTACTGCTCCGTCCAGGCCAGCACGGCCCACCCCAAGCCGGTCCAGGCCCCGCGCGAACTCGGCCCCGGCGCACCGCTGTACGGCCCGCGCACCTTGATCGGCGGTGCGGCCGGCCCGAAGCTCTTCGCCGCCATCGCCGACCACGCCGACGGCTGGCTGCCGATCGGCGGCGGCGGCCTCACGGAGTCCCTGCCGGTGCTGCGCCAGGTCTGGGAGACGGCCGGGCGGGACCCGAAGTCCCTCCAGGTGGTTCCGTACGCCGTGCAGCCCTCCCCCGGCAAGATGAGCCACTACGCCGATCTCGGCATCGAGGAGGTCGTCCTCCAACTGCCCTCTGCGTCGAAGCCCGAAGTCCTGCGCACCCTGGACCAGTTCGCCCAGTACCTCTGACCGGGCGGGGTCGGTCCCGAAAACCCCTCGACGGCGCGCCGCCACCCTGCCGATCATGACGCCATGACGAACCGAGGGGCGGGCGGCGGCGTGGACCGGAGCATCGAGGACCAGTGGGCGGCGCTGCCGGCGGGCATCCGCACGCAGGTCGACGGGTACGTCCTCCAGGACGGCTTCATGCAGGCGGTCAGGCTGGTGTGGGACGCCGGCCGCGCCCGGGGCGTCGGGCTCCACGCGGCGCAGCGGATCGTGCACCTGCGCTACGAGCACCACGGCGACCGGATGGCCCGTACGCCCGACTCGCCGCTCGACCTGGACTCGCTCGCCGCTCTCGCCCACGGTGTCCCGGGCCGGGTGGTGGCGATCGAGGCGGTCTGGGACGGGGACACCGTGCACGACTGGTTCGTGAACCTGCTGGCCCTCGCGGACGAGCCCGTCGGGCAGAAGTGCCTCGCCACGGTCTACCGGGGCACGGCGGTGCGCGCCCTGGACGGCGCGGACACCGGCGGCCTCCACCCCTCGGCGGCCGCTGCCACGCGCGCCGGCACCGCCCTGGCCGGGCACCTGGGCGTTCCGTTCCACTTCGCCAGCCCCGACAACCCGGACGACGAGGCACCCCGCTGGCGCCCCTGAACGGCGGCCGGCCGACGACGGAGGGGCCCGTCCGATCCATCGATCGGACGGGCCCCTCCGTCGTTCCGCCACGGGTCAGCCGGTGAACCAGCCGTTCAGATCCGCGATGACGTCGACGGGTCCGTACGGGCTGTGGAAGCTCACCCGGCCGTCGATGACGGGGACGATGACGAGGTTCGAAACGGTCTGCCCACCGCGGAAGTTGAGGTTCGACACGTGGGGTCGCGCCACTCCGTGCGGGTAGACGGTCAGGAAGCTGTCCGAGGCGGGTGCGGTGACGGTGACGTTGAGGACGACGGCCGTCACGCCGGTCGTCGGCACTCCCTCGACGCCGGCCACCTTGAGGTCGACGGTCTCTCCGCCGGCCGCCGGTGCGGGGTGCCCGCCGATGGGGGTGCGGGTGTCGAGGAGCCGTACCGGGGAGGCCGCGGAGAAGGTGGATCCGGTGGCCGAGTAGTAGCCGGTGACATCGGCGACGAGGTCCACGGCGCCGGCGTGGTTGCGCAGGTCGACCTTCCCGTTGACCACCGGGACGGTGACCAGGTTCGGGACGATCTGCCCGGCGGTGAAGTTGAGGTTCGAAACCCCGGGAACCGCTTGCCCGTTGGGGTAGACGGTGACGAACCCGGCCTCGGTCGGGCTGACGGCGGTGACGTTCATGACCACTGCCGTCACCCCGGTGGCCGGTACGCCCTTCACGCCCGCGACCTGGAGCGTGACCACTCCACCCGCCCCGACGCGGGCCTTCGGCGCCCCGAGACCCTCACGGGTGTCCAGGAACCTGGACGGCGAGAGGGGGGTCAGCGCGGATCCGGGGCCCTTGTCCGTGTAGTAGCCGGTGACGTCGGCGACCAGGTCGACGGAGCCCGCGTGGTTGCGCAGGTCGACCTTGCCGTTGACGACGGCGACGGTCACGAGGTTGGGCACGATCTGCCCGGCACTGAAGTTGATGTTCGACACGGTGGGCTGGGGCCGGCCGTTCGGATACACCATGACGTGCCCGGCCGCGGTGGGGCTGACGGCGGTGACGTTCATGACCACTGCCGTCACCCCGGTGGCCGGTACGCCCTTCACGCCCGCGACCTGGAGCGTGACCACTCCACCCGCCCCGACGCGTGCCTTCGGCGCCCCGAGACCCTCACGGGTGTCCAGGAACCGGGAGGGACCGATCGGCACGAACCTGCCCTTGCCCGTGGTGTCCTCGGGGGTGACCGTGTACGCCTTGGGGAGGTAGCCCTGGGAGGGCACTCCCGCCGTGTACCCGACGCCGTCGAGGACCACGTCGTACTGGCCCGCCTCCAGGCCTCCGGTGTCCACCTGGACGGTCAGCGCGGTGCGGTCCGCACTGACGGAGACGGGGGTCAGGACCGGCTGCTTGTCGCTCCCGTCACGGACCAGCTTCAACCGGGTGTTCATGGTGAGCGAGGCACCGCGGACGACGGCCTGGGTCTGCGTGTTCACCGCGCTGGTGTCGGGGCCGATCGAGGCCGGCGCCTCGATGTCCGGGGCGGAGCACCGGCCGCACACCGCCCGCACGCTGTAGACGGCCGGTGTCGGGGTCCGGCCGGCGCTCAGCATCAGGAGCGCCTGGGAGGGTTCGGCCTCGCGGTCCGCCCCGCATGCGGCACTGAACCGGTCCCACTGCTGTGTGCAGTTGTACCGGGGGTTCGCAGTGCCCCACTCGCGGCCGGTGTGCAGGCTCAGCACGGGCGCGGGCGCCCCCGTGTCGGCAGGATTCCTGATGCCGGTGACGTTGAAGGACTCGTCGGGCCGCATGTCGACGACGGCGCAATGGGCGGTCGACGTCTCGGAGAGCACCCCGTTGCGCAGCGCGAAGCCGTCGACGGAGATCGGGTTGGCCGTGCACTCGGGCGCCCAGCCGTTCGCCGTGCCCACCTTCCAGATGTCAACGCTGCTGCGGAGGGGCTGTCCGGCATGGTTGTGGGGCGTGAGGACCGCCGTGTACGAGGTGGATCCGGTCACCTTGCACGAGACGCTGCTCGCCTGCTGGCAGAGCAGCCTGCCCTCCGCATCGACGACCGTGAGCCAGGTGGAGGCGGCGTTCGTCAGGTACCGGCCGGGCATGCGGTCGCCCAGCCAGTACTTGTCGGTCGCGGCGCCGCCGATCCGCAGGCATCGGGCGTCCAGGGGCGAACCGAGCGCGACGGGAGTGGCCGGGCCACCGACCTTCGTCGAGGTCGTGGCCGTGCACGCAGCCGCGGACGAGACGTCACGCCGGGCCAGCTCGTAGGTGTACGTCTGACGGCTGCGCAGCATCGCGGTGTACGGGACACCGGGCGCGAGCCGGCAGCTGGGAAGTGCGTTCGCCGTGCACACCTCGGTGCCCGACGGGTCGACCAGCTGGATCTCGCCGTCCCGCCGGTGGTCGGCGTTGACGTAGTCGATCAGCTCGCTGGTGGAGTGCTGGTCGCCGGGGATGCTGAGGCAGGCCTGCCTCGCGGCGACGACCTGGACACCTGCGGCGCCGTCGAAACCGGTGCGCGGCCATGCGGTGCAGCCGGCGTGCTCGCCGGTGCGGTGGATGGTCAGATCGACGGACGTGGCCGGGCTACCGCTGAGCACCACCCGGAACGGGGCGGTGCCGGTCAGGCGGCAGGAGACGTACGTGCCGCCGGTCGGGCCGTCCAACTCGCACTGCTGGCTGCCCGCCGCGTCGTGGACCGCCGCGTGGAGCCCGTTCGTGGCATAGGGGTTGAGCAGGTACACGCCGTTGCCGGTGGCGGTCGGCAGGGTGAGGCAGAGCTGCTGCCCGGGACCGCCGAAGACGGCCTTGACGGGCCCGGCCGCCATGCCGTTGTCGTGGGTCGCCGTGCAGCCGCGAACCTCCTTGGCCGACTGGAACACCATGCCGAAGGGGGAGGCGTCCAGGACCTGGGTGGTGTTCGCCCAGGTGTAGTCGCCGGGTGTCAGGTCGCAGTACCCGCGCCAGCAGTCGTCGTGCTTCGAGGCCCCGCCGGAGGTGAGCAACTGCCCCAGGGGCGCGTAGCGGTCCTTGGGGACGACGGGACCGAAGGTGTACCGGGCGGACTCCGTGGCCCGCAGGACCCGGCAGGGCACCGTGGAGCTCAGGTCGGGGGCCGTGCCGAACGACTGGGGCTCCAGTACCGGGCACCCCTCCGGCTTGGAGAGCCGGGCGAAAGTGAGCCGGTGGGGGGCTGATACGCCGTTGGTCGCCGTGGTGACGACCCGGAAGGGCGCCACACCCGTGAGCCGGCAGTCCAGGTTGCTGCTGCCCTGTTGGTGGCAGAGCTTGTTCCCGGCGCCGTCATAGACGCCCGTGAACACGTGGACCGTGTCCGCGAAGGCGCGCAGCATGTCGTTCGGGGCCAGGGCCAGGGTGTAGCAGTCACCGGCCGAGGCGAGCGGTACCTGTCCCTGGAAGACCGTCGGGGCGCCGAGCCTGCTGTCGGCGGCGCCCACGGTCTTGCAGGTGGTGGCGGAGAGCAGCGCGAGGTACGAGACCGAGAGGTCGCTGGGCAGGTCTTCGAGGTTCGTGAACTGCAGCTTGTACGTCCCCGCCCGGCTCGTGGGGCAGTGGGGGACGCCGTCGACGGCCCGGCAGCCGACCTCGGTGCCGTCCGGCGCGAGCAGCTTGACGGTGACGCGCAGTTGGGTCGTGACGGCGTCGTAGCGGACCAGGTCCTGCTGCTGCGGCAGCGTGAGCGAGAAGGTGACGCTCTTGCCCGCGCCGACTCCGCAGCTGACGACCGCTTGCGGTGCCAGGTCGGTGGGGCAGGCGGCCGCGACCTTGCTCTGCTCCAGCGCGCGTACCCGGGCCTCGCGTTGGGCCTCGGCGCCCGTTTTCGGATCCGCCGCGGGCGGCGCCTGCGGCCCCGCGTTCGCGGCCGGCGCTGCGCTCGTCGCGGCTCCCTGCCGGGCCGGGGCGGCGGCGGACGGTTCGGACGGTTCGGACGGTGCAGCAAGTGCGGTACCGGCCGCCTGGCCGGTGAGCGAGGTCAGCAGGGCCAGCAACAGGGCCCCCGAGGCGAGGACTCTTCCTCCGCCACGTCTGATCTGCGGTCTTCTGCCCGACGGCAGCAATCTCATGAACCCCCCAGTCCACATGCGCCCGGGCCTTGTGACCGTCACAGCCATGCGGGCAGGCGGAGCTTATCTGCCGGTTACACGCGGCACATCGGGGGGACCGGCCCATCGGGTGCCGGCGGCCGCGAGCCGGCCGTCGGGTCACGGGCCGGGGGGGCGGCCGGGCTTCCGCAGGCTTCTGGCGCGCCACGCCCGGGTTACGGAGTGTGACCGCCATTGGGGTGAAGCACCGTTTCCCGTGAACTCTCCGTGATGTTGAGCCGGTCGCGTGCCGTCTGTCCGGCGCGTTGATCGAGACTTAGGAGAGTGTCATGCGTATTCGCTCTGCCCTGACGGCGTCTGTCCTGGCTGCCGGCATCCTGCTGGGCGGCGCCGGCGCGGCCCTGGCCAACGACGGTGTCGACATCGAATACTTCTCCGGCGGCCACAAGGCCTTCGCGTCGAACTGCTCGTCCTTCGCCGGCGTTCCGGCCAAGATCGGCCCCCTGTACGGCTCGAACTGCTCGGCCGAGGGCGAGAAGGAGTGGGCGGAGTACCACCACCTGGGCGCCTGACGACCGGCGCTCGCCGGCCGGGGCCCGCACACGGGCCCCGGCCGGCGGCTCGGCCGTCTAGCTCATCAGGGGCGAGCCGGTGAGCTGCCAGGTGATGGCCCCCTTGGCGTCGCCCTCGATGTCGTAGACGACCGTCGCGTCGCCGGACCACTGCTTGCTCGGGTCAAGGATGGCCGCAGGGGTCAGGCAGGTGAGACTGCCCTCGGCGTTCGCGTTGATCGTGGCCGTGAGGTCACACGTCTTGCTGTTGACGACGGCATCCGCGCCGCCCGGCGCCCGGCTCTCCAGCCGGGTGGTCACCTTGAACGAGGTGAAGCGCTTGCTGGTGAGGTCGGACTGACCGTCGTTGATGAACGCCCAGTTGACGGTCGCCTTCCCGCGGACCTTGCCCTCCGGGAGGGACTCGACGCAGACCGGCGCGTTCAGCTGCGCCTCCGGAATCGCCCCGGGCATCGACTGGATCCGGCCGTTGGATGTGGCGCCGGAGCAGGTCTGGGCCGCGGTGGCGGACTGCGAGACCGAGATGAGCGCGCAGAAGGCGATGGAGGCCGCGCCGACGGCGGATGCCCGCAGCAGGTTCTTGTGCATGACTGTGTTTCCCCCATGTACTTGCGGAACAAGAGCTGAACGGCCCGCGGAACCCGCACAGCCCTGCCGCTCCCCCCGTGCAAGCAACATGGGCCGACGGTCCGGAGCCGTTCAGCACAGTCGATCCTAGGCAGGGATCCTGCGCCCCGCGAAACGCATTTCCCCAGGTCAGCCCCTATTTGGCCGATACTCGTCCAGGGCCTGAATGCGGGGGAACCGTGGACGACCCCCCGTACCGCCCGGCCGGGACACGGACCCTCGGGCGAAGCGGAATCCGGACATCGGATCGACCCGGCCAATACCGGCCATGTCCTCCTCGCGCGTGTTCCGACCCGTACGGGGACGAGTGCTGCGTGGGCAGGACACCGCCCGGCTAGCCGCCGGTCGCCCACAGGTGCTTGAGCACCGACAGGAGGCGGTGGCCGGAGCCCCCGTCGTCGGCGTGCGCCGGGGCCGTGGTGGCGTGGGTGGTGTGCGGCTTCGCGGGGGCGGTGCGGGCGCCGTGGGTCAGGGTGGCGGCGGCTCCCACGAACAGCGCGGCCGAGGCGATCACCAGGACGAGACGCCAGGTACGGGTACGCGTGCCGACGGCGGGGCCGGTGGTGGCGGCGGCGGTGGCGGTGGCGGTGGCGGTGCGGTCCATGGGATGGCTCCTCGGGGAGAGCGGAAGGCGGGAATCCGTACTTCCAGTCAGCCGGAGGGAGCGGATCGCGTCACGTCGCTGAAGTTCGGGGCTTGACAGCCCGGACGTCGTCGGCGGGTCGTCAGCCGGCGGCCCAGAACTGCGCCAGGGCCGCTTCCTTGTACGGCGCCGGGGTCACGCTCAGGTCCCCCGCGAAGGGCCGGTCCAGCGCAACCACCAGGAGCAGGCTGAAGCCGATCAGCCCGGCCACCGCCGATACGAAGAGCAGCTGCATCTTCAGGCTGCGCAGCCCGAACAGGAAGGTGAGCGGGACGATCACGAGCGCGCCCCCGTACACCAGCACCTGGAGCAGGATCGGCAGCGAGGTCTGGGCCATCGTGATGCGGGCCCGGCGCTGCGCGGCGACGTCGTTGAGGCGGGTGACCGCCTCGGCGTAGAAGGTCTCGGCGCGGGCGCCCTGCGGCTCGTAGGCCTGGAGCGCCTGGTACAGGGCGTGGGTCTGCGGGCCGGTGGCGTCGTAGCTCGGCCGTCCCTCGCGCATCAGCGGCCACTGCACCTCGACGACGGCGTGCGCGTACGCGCCGACGGCCCGCTGCACCCGGTCGCGGTCGGCCGGCGGGAAGGCGTCGGCGCTGCGGACGACGAGGGCCAGGTCGGTGGCCTCGGTGGCGACGATGTTCTGGGTGTTCTCCAGCTGCGTCCACAGGGTGACGACGACGAAGGCGAGGATGATGCCGTAGATCGCGCCGAACATGCCGAGCGCGACCCCGACCATCTCGTTGTGATCGCCGTCGGCCAGGTGCGGGAAGCGGCGGCGGGCGGCCACGCTCCCGGCCACGGAGAGGCCGGTGAGGCCGCCGACCAGGAAGACGGCGATGACGAAGGTGCTGAGGTGGTTGAGCAGCCAGAGGATCATGCCCTGCTCAACGAGCGCCGCCGCCCGACAGCCCGGCCGGTGCGGGTCGCTCACCCGTACCGGCCGGGCCGGGTCACTTGACCTTCGGGGTGTCGGGGAGGCCGGCGCCCAGGGCCGCGCCGGTGCCCTTGAGGGAGGAGTCGGTGGCCCGGGTGGCGGATCCGGCCGCCGAGGCGGTCACGCCGACGGCGGTCTTGGTGTCCTGCACGGCCTGGCCCGGGTGGTCGACGATGTCGCCGACGCGCTCGACGATCGGGGGCCCCTGGACGGCCGGCTCGTCGGCGTGCGCGGCGACGGGGGCGAGTGCGAGGGCTCCACCGGAGACGACCAGGGCGGCGAGGGTGCGCTTCAAGGCGTTCATGCACCGTCCAACGACCCCGCCGCACCCCGGGTCACCGCCCGCGCCCGACTCGGTGCCGGGAATCGGCCCGCAACGCCCGCGGCCCCGGATCGGGGGAATCGATCCGGGGCCGTGGGCATGACTCAGCGGGTGGGGCGCAGGGGACGGGTCAGTCCTCGACCACCAGGGCCGGGGTGGACTTCGTCAGGACCTGGCCGCGGAAGAAGGCGGGGCTGCGGCGCTCGGTGACGAACATGATCACCAGGCCGAGGGCCAGCAGGCCGACGCCGATGATGAAGACGCTGCCGACGCCGAGGACGGTGGAGCCGGAGCCGTAGGCCGGGTCCAGCATGTCGTAGAGGGTCTTGAAGAAGACCGAGGCCAGCAGCAGTCCGCCCAGGACCGGGAAGACGCCCTTGAAGAAGAGGTCGCGCGAGGAGCGGCGCAGTTCGCCGCGGAAGTACCAGGCGCAGGCGAAGGCGGTCAGCGAGTAGTAGAAGCAGATCATCAGGCCGAGCGCGAAGATCGTGTCGGTCAGGACGTTCTCGCTGACCAGGGTCATCACCGTGTAGAAGACGCCGGTCGCGGCGCCCGCCATGACGGTGGCGCGGCCCGGGGTCTTGAAGCGGGGGTGGACCTTGGCGTAGGAGGGCGGCAGGGCCTCGTACGTCGACATGGCGAGGACCGTGCGGGCCACCGGGATGAAGGTGGTCTGCAGGGAGGCCGCGGCGGAGGCCAGGACGGCCACGAAGAGCAGGATGCCGAGGACCGGGCCCATGACCGGGCCGGCGAGGGCCGCGAAGACGTTGTCGGAGGTCTCCTCGTTGGCGAGGCCCAGGCCTTCGCCGCCGGAGCCGACGGCCATCTGGGCGGCGACGCCGGTGGCCAGGTAGGAGCCGACCAGGACGATCATCGCGATGAGCGAGGCGCGGCCCGGGGTCTTCGTGGAGCCGGTGGTCTCCTCGTTGGTGGCCAGGCACGCGTCCCAGCCCCAGTACATGAAGATCGAGAGCGAGAGTCCGGCGGTGAAGGCCGCCATGGACTCGACTGCGAAGGGGTTCATCCAGGACCAGGAGAAGTCCAGGCCGGTGTCGAAGGTGCCGGCGGAGGCCTTCTGGAAGGCCATGGCGACGAAGATGGCGAGCACGACGAGCTGGAGGCCGACCAGGGCGTACTGGACGCCCTTGGTGGCGGTCATGCCGCGGTAGCTGATGGCGGTCGCGACGGCGATCAGGGTGAGGCAGGTGGTGATGTGGACGAGCTTGTTGTCGTCCAGGGCGGCGATCGACGGGTTGTTCGTGATCTCGCCGGCCAGCAGCCAGAAGTACGAGGTGGCGACGCCGGCGAGGTTGGAGAGCACGATGATCGTGGCGATCACCAGGCCCCAGCCGCACATCCAGCCGATCCGCGGGCCGAAGGCCTTGACGGTCCAGGTGAAGGAGGTGCCGCAGTCCGGCATGGCCTTGTTGAGCTCGCGGTAGGCGAAGGCGACCAGGAGCATCGGGAGGAAGCCGGCGAGGAAGATCGCGGGCATCTGCATGCCGACCTCACCGGCGGTGGAGCCGAGGGTCGAGGTCAGGCAGTAGACGGGGGCGACGGTGGAGATGCCGATGACGGCGCTTCCGACCAGTCCGACGGACCCCTTGCCGAGGCCCTTGCCGCGAACGTCGCCCTCGGCGACGCCGCTTACCGTGTCTCCGGCCTGAGGCCGAACGTCCAGCTGAGTCATGGGTCAGGACGTTAGATGGTGCGTTTTCCACATCTGGAGGATCGAAGTCCGGAAGCGAAGGCCCGCGAATGCCTTGGAATCCTGAGACCGAGGCCGTTCATGAGCACTTAATGCAAGGTTCACATTGGAGCGCGCCCACGCTTCGGCAGGCTCGACCGAGAGCCTTTCGGCATGCGGAAACCGCAGCCATGTCCGATATGGGCGTTTTCAAAGTTTCCCTCGTGACTTTGCGGTGACCAGCGGTAACCGGGGCGCGGGCGGGGTGTCGACCGGAGTCCGGGCGGCTCCGGTCAGGGCCGGGCGGGGCCGGGCCGGGTTTGCTGTGGACATGATCACCGGCCTAGAGTCGCCGCCGTTCAAGGTCATTCACACGGGGGACGAGAACGCCCATGCGCACCACCACCTCACGCATCACATCGGCCACGGCCGTCGCCGCCGCCCTGCTCGCGCTCACCGCCTGCGGCGCGGAGGACGGCGCGGCGCCCGTCGTCGGCATCGGCGCCAGCACGGGCGCGGGCGCCGGCGCGGACGGCGGCACGAGCGCCGACACCGACGGCGGCCCCAACGAGGGCACGCTGGACAACCCCACCAAGAACGGCGGGGTCAACGGGAACGCGCCCAAGAACGGGACGGCCTTCCAGCAACTGCCCAAGGCGGGCACCATGGCCGCCGCCGCCCGCTTCATCAACGGCTTCACCCCGTGCGACCCGGTCAGCCGCACCCCGTCCGGCGGCAAGCCGAGCGAGGGCCCGGACACCGGCTTCGGCCCGGCCTTCTCGATCACCGAGACCGGCTACTGCGGCCGTCGGGGCATCACCACCATCGTCCTGATCAAGGATCCGAAGGCCTTCCAGGCGGCCTTCAAGGCCGAGGTCGACGCGAAGAAGGGCAGCGGGAACCCCAACAGCGGCATCGTCGTCGGGCAGGACTTCGCCATGGGGTCCGAGAGCTCGGACGCCATGAGCGCCCTGCTCCAGCCGCCGGCCGGACTGCTCATGCTCAACTGCCACCCCGACTTCGACCCGCCGAGCGGCTACCGCAAGGAGCCGGCCCTGGTGAAGGGCTGTGTCCTCACGGACTACTACAAGGACTGAGCGGCACCGGACGGGCCGCCGCCCCGGTGGCCGGTTCGGTGACGGAACCGGCCACCCGGACGGGCCGCCGTCCCGGTCAGCGGGCCGGTTACGGGCCGGGACCGGAACCGAAGCCTCATATACGAGACTGGGCCCATGCCCACGGCCGATGAGCTCCTCAGCGCGGAAACCGTCACCACCCTCGCCCGATTGCTCGCCCGTGCGGGCGGCCGCCGGTCCTCGCCCGCGCTGCGCGCCCGCGCCGACGCCCTCGACGGACTGAGCTACAGCGAGCGCGTCACCGCCGTCCGCGACGCCGTGCTCGACGACCTCCCCGCCGAATGGCACGCCTTCGAGGCCGTCGTACGGACCGCCCTCGCCGGGCGCGGCTTCGAGGGGTGGATGACCTTCCCCGTCAACGAGGCCGTCGCCGTCCGCGGGCTGGAGGTGTTCGAGCCCGGTCTGGACCTGCTGCACGACCTCACCTCCCGGCTGACCGCCGAGGCCGCCGTACGGCCCTTCCTGCGCGCCGACCCGGCCCGCGCCCTGGCCGTCGTACAGAAGTGGACCACCGACCCCGACCCGCACGTGCGCCGCCTCGCCAGCGAGGGCACCCGGCCCCGGCTGCCGTGGGCCGCGCAGCTGCCCGCCTTCGTCGCCGACCCGCGGCCCGCCCTGCCCGTGCTGGACGCGCTCTACCGCGACCGGTCCGACTACGTCCGCCGGTCCGTCTCCAACCACCTCAACGACATCAGCCGCGACCACCCCGACCTCGCCGTCGAGACCGCGGCCCGCTGGCTGGCCGCGCCCGAGGCGACGACGGACCGCGTCGTGCGGCACGGCCTGCGCACCCTGATCAAGGCCGGCCGGCCCGAGGCGCTGACCCTGCTCGGGCACTCCCCCGACGTGCCGGTCAGCGTGAGCGGCCCGGTCGTGGCCACTCCGGAGGTCGCCGTCGGCGAGTACCTCGTCTTCGACTGGGCGGTCACCAACACCGGGCCGCTGCCGGCGGAGCTGGTCGTCGACTACGTCGTCCACCACGTGAAGGCGGGCGGCACCCGCACCCCGAAGGTGTTCAAGCTCGTCACCCGCGCGCTGGCCCCCGGCGCAACCCTCACCGGCACCAAGCGCCACTCCTTCAAGCCGATCACCACCCGCCGCTACCACTCCGGCGAGCACCTGGTGCAGCTCCAGATCAACGGGCGGGTCCGCGGCGAGACCGCTTTTTCGCTGGACGCGTCCTGAGCCCGCCTGGCACCCTCCCCCCATGAACTGTGGAATCGAGTCCCACCCCGCCCGGTGAGCGCCCGCGACGAGCGCGAGCCGCTCGCCCCCCGGACGACCCCCCTCTACGACTACGCCCTCTTCCGGCACGGCATCGAGCCGGACGGCCAGGTCCCGAGCGAGGGTTATCCCTTGCCCGACGGATCCCCGCCGGAGCCTTCCGGCAAGGGCCTGACCTGGAAAATAACCCACCCGGTCGTGGCGGCCGCGCTGTTGCCGCTGCTGGCCGACCCCGATCCCGTACGCGCCGCCGAAGCCGTCCACCGCCGGGCCGCCGACCTGCTGATGCCCCACCGCATCCTGCACGGGCACGCCGCACGGCTCTTCCCGCCGGACGAGGACGCGGCCCGGCGGACCGCCCGGCAGCTGCTCCGCACCGGCACCACCGCCGCCGCCGTCGGCGTCGGCATGGCCCTGCTGATCCGTCTGGGCGAGGCCGAGGACGTGCCCTACCTGAAGGCCCTCGGCATGCTGCGGGGCCTCGGCTCCCCCGCGGCCTCGGCGCTCGACCGGCTCGACCGGCAGGCCGCCGCCCTGCTGGTCCTCAGCGGCCGGACCTCCTGCGAACCCTTGGAACCCCTGCGCGCGGCAGCGGCCACGGGCGACGCCGGGGCGGTCCGGACCGCCCTGCTCACGCTGGAGCAGGAGCCGCCGCCCGCGAGCTCGGCCCGCCGGATCGCCGAGGCAGCCGACCTCCACGGCCTGTTGCACGCCCACCCCGAGGACGACGCGGAGCTGCTCGCCGTGGCGCTGCGGCTGCTGCACTCGATGTCCCGGCAGCTGGACCACCGGGCCGACGTCTTCGACTACGGGCCGGCCGCGGCCGTGTACGAGAGGGTGCTCGCGGCGGCGGACCGGCTGCCCCCGACCCTCGCCCACCACACGCTGCTCCTCTCGACCGCCCTCGACCTCCACAGCGGTCCCGCCGCGCTCCTCGGCTGGGGCCCCGGCCGCCGGGAAGCCCTGCTCGACGGGTTGGACCGGCTGCTGGCCGGGCTCCCGTGGGCAGCGGTGCGGGCGGACGGCGGGGAGGGCGCCGAGGCGGTCCGGGCGGACTGGGTCCGGCGCAACGCGCGCCTGCCCTTCGCCCGTACGGCTGCGGTGGGCCCGCTCCCCCACTGGGAAGTGGCCGTCGTCCACACCGACGCGGCGACGTCCGCCGTCGAGACCCGGATCCTGGTGGACGGACTGCCGCTGCTGCCCGCGCTGTTCGAGGTGGGTCCCTGCGTCCGGCCGGAGCTGCTGCTCGACAACGGCCGCCTGCGCGCGGGACCGCGGCCGCGGGAGGTACGGCTCGCCTCGGCCTACTGTGCCGAGCGCTGCTGCGGCGCCCTGTACGTGACGATCCGCCGGGAGGGCACGGAGGTGGTGTGGGACGGCTGGCGCGGCGCGACCGCCTCGCAGCCGCCCGCGTACCGCTTCGACGCGGCCGCCTACGACGCCGAGGTCGAACGGGCCGAAAGGGACCACTCCTGGTCCTGGCCCGCCCGCAGTACGGCACGGCTGATCTCGACCGGGCTGTGGGAGCGGCCGGACCTGCTGAGCCGGTGGGACATCGAGCGGTGCTGGGCCCTCACCGACTGGCACGATCCGCAGAGGACGCTGATCCAGTTCTCGTTCGTACCTCCGGACGGCGACGGCGGCCCGCGGGAGGGCGGGCCGGCACGGCTGTTCTTCGAGTGGTACCTGCCGGACGACGACGGCAGCCCGCCGCAGGACCGCGCGGCGGCCGTGCTGGAGCAGTTCGCGGGGTCCGACCCGAAGGGGATCGCCCGCCTCCACGAGGGCAGCCGCGCACTCGCCGAGTCCCTCGGCCTCAACTGGCGGACGGACTAAGCCGGTAGCGGTGTCCGGCCACGGCCTCGGCCGCGGCCGGACACCGCTGTCGCCGCCTCAGCCCGTCCAGACGATCGACTGCATCTCGCTGTAGGCGTGCAGTGCGTACGAGCCCACGTCGCGGCCGACCCCGCTGCGCTTGAAGCCGCCGAACGGCGCCTCCATGTTGCGGCCGATGGTGTTCACGCCGACCCCGCCCGCCCGCAGCCGCCGCGCCACGCGGAACGCGCGCGCCGAGTCCCCGGACCACACGTAGCTCAGCAGCCCGAAATCGCTGTCGTTTGCCAGCCGGATCGCCTCTTCCTCGTCGCCGTCGAAGGCCACGACCACGACCACCGGGCCGAAGATCTCCTCGCGCACCACCCGCATGTCGTTCGTGCAGTCGACGAGGAGGGTCGGCGCCACGTAGAAGCCGCGGCCGTTCCCGACCACCGGGCGCTCGCCGCCGTACGCGATCCGCGCGCCCTCCTTCTTCCCGAGCTCGACGTACGACTCCACGCGGTCGCGGTGCGCCGCCGAGATCACCGGGCCGACGACCGTGCCGGCCTCCGTCGGGGCGCCGACCTTCATGAAGGCCAGGTAGCCGGTCAGTTTCTCGATCAGCCGGTCGTGGACCGACCGGTGGACGATCACCCGGGTCGGGGCCGTGCAGATCTGCCCGGAGTAGAAGGAGAAGGTCGTGCCGATCCCCATCACCGCCGCGTCCAGGTCCGCGTCCTCGAGGACGATCGCCGCGCCCTTGCCGCCCAGCTCCATCAACTGCCGTTTCATGGACCGGCCGCAGACCTCGGCGATGCGCTGCCCGACGGCCGTGGAACCGGTGAAGGACACCATGTCCACGTCCGGGGAGTCCACCGCGGCCTCGCCGACCTCCACCGACTGCCCGCCCACGACGTTCACCACGCCCGCCGGCACCCCGGCCTCGTGCAGGGCGTCCGCCATCCTGAACACCGAGAGCGGGTCCTGCGGCGCCGGCTTCACCACGACCGTGTTGCCCATGGCCAGGGCCGGGGCCACCTTGCCCGCCGGATTGGCCCACGGGTTGTTGTAGGAGGTGATGCAGGTGACCACGCCGACCGGCTGGCGCACCTCCAGCGCGCCCAGGATGCTCGCCCGCCCCATCGGGCCGGCCTCGGTGACCTGCGGGGGCAGTCCCCGCTCGACCGGTTCGAGGGCCCCCTTCGCGTACCGCCTGAAGCGGGTGACGCCCACCCCGACCTGCATGCCGCGCGCGATCCCGGTCGGCGCGCCGGTCTCGGCGCGGGCCAGCGCCGTCCACGGCTCGAACTCCCGCTGCATGATGTCCGCGGCGCGGTCGAGGATCGCCGCGCGCTCCTCCGGCTTCGTACGGGACCAGCTCCCGAAGGCCTCGGCGGCGGCGCGCGCCGCGTCCTCGACCTGGGCGAGCGAGGCCTCGGGGGCGAGCCCGACCACCGACTCGTCCGCCGGGTCGATCACCTCGTAGTGGCCGCCCGCGGGCTCCACCCACTCCCCGCCGATGTAGAGCGACTGCGGTGCCCGGGTCATCGCGTGCTCACCGTCCTCGTGTCCCGGCCCGACCGGAGCACGATGCCCGGAACGGCCCCCGTCACCTCGTCGTCGCGGATGGTCTCCACGCCGTTGACCCGTACCGAGACGATGCCGATGGCCCGCGCGTCCAGCCGCGGGCTGTCCCCGGGCAGGTCGTGGACCAGGGTCGCGGGTCCCGCCTCGATCCGCTCCGGGTCGAAGAGGACCAGGTCGGCGTGGAAGCCCTCGGCGATGCGGCCGCGTTCGCGCAGCCCGAACAGGCGGGCCGGGTCGTCGGTGAGCATCCGTACCGCCTGCTCCAGCGGGACGAGCTTGCGGCCGCGCAGGCAGTCGCCGAGGAAGCGGGTCGTGTACGGGGCGCCGCACATCCGGTCCAGGTGCGCGCCGGCGTCGGAGCCGCCGAGCATGACGTCCTCGTGCTGCCAGGTCTCCTGGCGCAGGGCCCAGCTCGCCGGATCGTTGTCGGTGGGCATCGGCCAGAGCACCGTGCGCAGGTCGTCGTTGGCGCAGATCTCCACCAGGCAGTGGAAGGGGTCCTGACCGCGCTCGGCTGCGATGTCGTTCACGACCCGGCCGGAGAGGCCGTCGTTCTCCTTGCTGTAGGTGTCCCCGATGACGTACCGCCCGAAGTTGGCGAGGCGCCGGAAGACGCCGGCCTCCTTGCTGTCGGCGCGGCGCAGCATCTCGGCCCGTACGCCGGCGTCGCGGAGCCTGGCGATCCGCTCGGGGACGGGCAGTCCGAGGATCTCGCCCCAGCCGGGGATGAGGTTGAGTGCGCAGAAGGTCCCCAGCGACATGTTCATGGGGGTGAGGATCGGCATCGTCAGCGCGACGATCCGGCCGCCGGCCTTGCGGGCGCGCTCGCTGGGGATCAGCTGGCGCGGGACCCGCTCGGGGACGGAGGCGTCGATGGTGAGGACGTTCCAGTTGAGCGGCCTGCCGGCGGCGGCGCTCATCTCCACGAACAGGTCGATCTCGTCGTCGGAGAACTGGTCGAGGCAGCCGGCGACGATCGCTTCCAGCTGGGTGCCCTCGTGTTCGGCGACCGCCTTCGACAGGGCCAGCAGCTCGGCGGGCCGGGCGTGGCGGGAGGCCACGGGGGCGCCGGAGCCGTCGGAGTGGGTGGAGGACTGGGTGGTGGACAGGCCCCAGGCGCCGGCGTTCATGGCGTCGTGGAAGAGGTCGAGCATCTGCTGCATCTGCTCGGGGGTGGGCTGGCCGCCGACGGCGTCCTCGCCCATCACGTGCCGGCGCAGGGCGCAGTGGCCGACCATGAACCCGGCGTTGACGGCGATCCGGCCCTCCAGGGCGTCGAGGTACTCGCCGAAGGTGGACCAGGTCCAGTCGACGCCCTCCTCCAGGGCCTTGAGGGCCATGCCCTCGACCTTGCTCATCATGCGGCGGGTGTAGTCGGCGTCCTCGGGGCGGTCCGGGTGGAGCGGGGCCAGGGTGAAGCCGCAGTTCCCGCCGGCGACGGTGGTCACGCCGTGGTTCATGGAGGGCGTGGCGTACGGGTCCCAGAAGAGCTGTGCGTCGTAGTGCGTGTGGGGGTCGATGAAGCCCGGGGTCAGGACGAGGCCGGTGGCGTCCTCGGTGGTGCGGGCCTCTTCGGTGATGGTGCCGGGTGCGGCTGTCACCGCGATCCGGCCGTCGCGTATCCCCACGTCTGCCACGCGGGCGGGGGCGCCGGTGCCGTCCACGACGGTCGCGCCCTTGATCAGGTGGTCGAGCATGACGTCCCTTCACACATGGAGCCCCGCCGGGCTGAGTGGCTGGAGGTGGCCCCGGCCGGTGGCCGCCCGGCCGGGGCCGTGCGGGACGGCGGTCCGGGAAGACGCCGTCCCCGTACGCGCGCCGGCCGGCGGGGGCACGTGGGGCTCCGCCCCACACCCCGCGCCTCAAACGCCGGCGGGGCTGAACATCAGACGGCCTGGCGGAAGCGGGTGGTGCGGTGGACCGGGTCCGTGTCGATGTGGGGGATCACGTGTTCGCCGATCAGCTTGATCGTCGTCATCGTGTCCTCGGGCGAGACACCGGTCGGCAGGCCGAAGGACAGCTGGTCGGCCCCCGCCTGCTCCCAGCGCTTGCACTGGGCGCGGACCTCCGACGGGTCGCCGCAGATCAGCAGTTCCTCGGCGATCAGCAGCTCGATGATCTCCGCGTTGTACTCCGGCAGGGTCTCGGGCCACTGCGGGATCGCCTCGGGCCGCGGGAAGGTGTCGTGGTAGCGGAAGACCAGCGACTGGAAGCGGTTCATGTTGGCGTTGACGGCGATCTCGACGGCCTTGTCGTGGGTCTCGGCGCAGATCGCGGTCGAGGTGACCATGACGTTGTCGTTGACGAAGGCGCCGATGGCCTTCGCCTCCCGGATGGCCGTCTTGTACTGGTCGAGGACCCACTCCATGTCGGAGACCTTCTGCACGCTGAAGCCCAGCACGCCGAGGCCCTTCTTCGCCGCCATGGCGTACGAGGACGGGGACCCGGCCGCGTACCACATGGCCGGGTGGGCCTTGCCGTACGGCTTGGGGAAGATCTTCCGCGGCGGCAGGGACCAGTGCTTGCCCTGGAACCCCTCGTACTCCTCCTGGAGGAACATCTTGGGGAACTCCGCGATGGTCTCCTCCCAGATCTCCTTGGTGCCGTTCATGTCCTCGATGCCCGGCAGGAAGCCGAGGATCTCGTGGCTGCCCGCGCCGCGGCCGGTGCCGAACTCGAAGCGGCCCTTGGAGAGGTGGTCGAGCATGGCGACCTTCTCGGCGACCTTGACCGGGTGGTTCACCGGGGCCAGCGGGTTGAAGATGCCGGAGCCGAGGTGGATGCGCTCGGTGGCGTGGGCGAGGTACCCGAGGAACACCTCGTTCGCCGACAGGTGCGAGTACTCCTCCAGGAAGTGGTGCTCGGACGCCCAGGCGTACTTGAAGCCGGACTTGTCCGCCTGTATGACGTACTCGGTCTCCTCGATCAGCGCCTTGTGCTCTGCCTCGGGGTCGACCTTGGACCGCGCCTCAGGCACGTATCCCTGCACAAAGAGCCCGAATTCCAAGGGGGTTCACCGTCCTTTGATTTCTGACGTTGCGTCAGATTCGATGTCTCGACTGTTCCATCGCCGGGGTGCGAGCGTCAATACCTGACGCTCCATCAGAGAATGCTGACGCCTGCCATCCAGCCGCCGTCGATCACGAACGGCTGCCCGGTGATGTAGGAGGAGTCCTCGCCCGTCAGGAAGAGCGCCAGCTTCGCGATCTCCTCCGGCCGGCCCACCCGCCCCATCGGGACCACGCGCCTGTAGAGCTCGGCCATCGCGTCCCTGGCCTCGTCGGTCAGGTTCGCCGGGTCCAGCAGCCCCGGGTTGGCCATCGGGGTGTCCACCGCGCCCGGGCACATCGCGTTGACCCGGATGCCCTTGCCGGCCAGCTCCAGGGCGGCCACCCGGGTCAGGCCGAGGATCGCCGCCTTGGTGGCGGCGTAGGTCCCGACGTACGCCATGCCCGTCAGACCCGTGTAGGAGGAGGTGTTGACGATGGTGCCGCCGCCGGCCGCCTCGATCTCGGGGGCCACCGTCTTGATGCCGAGGAAGGCGCCCACCTGGTTGACCTGGACCACCTGCTGGAACTCCTCCAGCGGGGTCGCGGTCAGCTCGTTGAAGCGCAGGATGCCCGCATTGTTGACCAGGCCGTCGATCCGGCCGAAGGCCTCCTTGGCGGCGGCGACCGCCGCCACCCAGTCCTCCTCGCGGCTCACGTCCATCCGTACGTACCGCGCCCGGTCCTCGCCGATGTCCTTGGCCACCGCGGCGCCCTGCTCGTCCAGCACGTCGCCGAGGAGCACCGAGGCGCCCTCGGCGGCGAAGAGCCGAGCCTCCTGCTCGCCCTGGCCGCGTGCCGCGCCCGTGATGATGACGACGCGCCCGTCCAGCTTGCCCATGGTCCGTCAGCCCCTAGTCATTGAGGAGGGGGGCCACCTCGGCCCCGAAAGCGGTGATCTGGTCGACGAGTTCGGCGCGGTCGCGGCTGCGGAAGCGGACCTGGATCTGGTCCACGCCGAGCGCCCGGTACTCCCGCAGGGACTCCGCGAGCGCCTCCGCCTTGCCGGTGAGGGTGCGCCGGCCCGTGTCCCAGCCGGGCTCCCCGACGTACAGCGCCTCGGTGATCGCGCCGAACTCGATGGGATCGGCGACCCCGGCCTCCTCGCGGAGCTCCTTGATCCGGGCGATCTGCTGCGGGAGCCGCTCGCGCGGATCGCCCTGCGGGAGCCAGCCGTCCCCGCGGACCGCGGCGCGGCGCACGGCCGCGGGCGAGGAGCCGCCGACCCACACCGGGATCCGCTCCTGCACGGGCCGCGGCAGCTGGCCGAGGTCCTTGAAGGAGAACAGCTCGCCCTCGAACTCCGGGTACTCCTCGGGCCCCAGCGCCCGGCGCAGCGCGTCCAGGGTCTCGTCGAGGACGGCCCCGCGGCGCGCGAAGTCCACGCCGAGGACCTCGAACTCCTCCTGCACGTGCCCGGCGCCCACCCCGAGGATCAGCCGGCCGCCGCAGAGGTGGTCGAGGGTGGCGTACTGCTTGGCGCTGATCAGCGGGTGGCGCAGGCCCAGGATCGCGACGTGGCTCAGCAGGCGCACGCGCTCGGTGATGCCGGCCAGGAAGGACAGGGTCGCCACCGGGTCGTACCAGACGGTGCTCATGGGGCCGGCGAGCCGCCGCGGGATGGCCACGTGGTCGCAGGTGGCCAGGTAGCCGAAGCCGGCCCGGTCGGCGGCCCGCGCGATCTCGGCGAGATCGGCGGCGGTGGCCGCGGCCTCCCAGGGTTCGGCGTAGATGGTGCTCTGCGACTGGATCGGGAGCTGCATCCCGTGGACCAGCCGACCTTCCGGAAACACGCGCGCCATGGCGGGCCCGCCTCGCCTTCGTCTGCCGATTCGTCATATCGGTGCCGGGCCATCGTCGTAGCTGACGGATCGTCAGACAAGGGGTGTGACGCACCCCGTTCGCCCCGCCCGTACGCCCCGCCCGTTCCCCTCGCCCGATCGGCTCGCTAGGGTGCGCGCGTGGATCTGATGCTCACGCTGGTCAGCGGGATCGCCTGGACGGTCGTGTACGTGGAGGCCATCCGCGTCGGGCTGCGGGACCGGACGTACGCGATGCCCGTCGCCGCGCTCGCGCTCAATTTCGCCTGGGAGACGACCTACGCGGTCCGCGAGTTCTCGGTCGGGATCTCCGCGCAGGGCGTGGTCAACGTGGTGTGGGCGGTGGCCGACCTCGTGATCGTCTACACCTACCTGCGCTTCGGGCGGGCCGAGCTGCCGGATTTCGTCACCCGGCCGCTCTTCGCCGCCTGGTCGGTCCTGATCTTCGGTACCGGCTTCGCCGTGCAGTGGCTGTTCCTGGCGCACTTCGGGATGCACGACGCGACCCGGTACTCGGCCTTCCTCCAGAACCTCCTGATGTCGGGGCTGTTCATCGGCCTGTACACCGCCCGGCAGGGCCCGCACGGACAGTCCCTGACCATCGCCGTCGCGAAGTGGCTCGGGACGCTCGCCCCCACCCTGCTGTTCGGGGTGCTGGAGGACGCCCCGTTCATCCTCGGGCTGGGGATCCTGTGCAGCGTTTTCGACCTCGCCTACATCGGTCTGCTGCTCCGACCCCGGGCCGCCCGCGTCAGAAGCCTTCCGGCCCCATCACGATGACCGGCTTCGCCGCGGGGTCGAGGGTCTCCAGGACCTTCTTCATGGCTTCCTTCGGGATGCCGACGCAGCCCTGCGAGGGGCCGTCGTGGTCCACGTGGAGCCAGATGTTGCCCCCCTTGTCCTCACCGTCCGGCATGACCGGGTCCAGCGGGGACCTGCCGGGCCTGCGGTTGAAGTCGATGGCGACGACATAGTCGAAGGAGCCCACCAGGGACTCCCCGTTCACCCCGAGCCCGGTGGCGACGAAGCCGTTGTCCCGGTCGTACGGGAGCCGGGTGCCCGGCGGCTTCGGCAGCAGGCCGCCCGCGTCGGTGAGGGCGAACACGCCCTGCGGTGACGTCAGATCACCGTACGTGCGTTCGACGGACCAGCCGTTCGCCCCGTTGCGGGCGGGCCAGCTCTCGGCCTTGACCCAGTCGGCGCCGGCCGCGGGGCGCGTGTAGAAGGCCGCGGTGGACTCCGAGGAGTCCGCCGCCTTGCCGGTGACCAGGATGAGCTGGCGGGACTCGGCCGGAATCCGGGCCCGGGTCTGCTCGCTGACGCCTGTCAGACCCTGTTCGGCGGCCCGCCGTGCGGCCTCCCGCTGGGCGTCGCGCGCGGCACGGTCCTCGGCCTGCGGGCGGGCGTCGGCGCGGGCCTGCGGCCGCGCGGCGGCGGCCTTGTCCTGGTCCTGGGCCACGTACACCCAGCCGGCCGTGAAGGTCGCCAGGCCCAGGGCGGCGGCGAGGGCCACCCGGCGGGTCCTGCGGATCGGACGGGGCTTGCCGGACGGGCGGGAGCGGGCTCGGGCGTGCTTGCTCATTCCTCCGACCGTACATCAGCAGGCCCTCGCAGCCCGGGTGGCTACGGCGTGCGCGCCTCGTCGGAACTCGGGAAGCGCACACGGACGGTGAGGCCGCCCCCAGGGGCGGGATTGGCCTCGGCGCTCAGCTCCGCCCCGTGCGCACGTGCGATCGAAGCCACGATCGAAAGCCCCAGTCCGGCGCCCTCACCTGCGGTGTGCTGCCGTTCGGCGCGCCTGCGGAAGGGCTCCAGGAGTCCCGGTACGTCCGCCGGGTCGATCACCGGGCCGGTGTTCGACACCGTCAGTTCCCCTTCCGTGGACGTGGACACGGTGATCCGGCCGTCGGGGCGGTTGTGACGGACCGCATTGATCAGCAGGTTGCGCAGCAGGTGCCCGAGCAGGGTCCGGTCGCCCGGTACGGTCAGCGGCGCGAGGGTCCGTACGACGGTCAGCCCCTGCTGCGGGCAGGCCGCCAGCTCGGCCGCCGCGAGCGCCGCCAGGTCCACCGGAGCGGTGGACTCCAGACCCTGCTCCGAGACGGCGAGCAGCAGCAGGGACTCGATGAGGTGCTCGCTGGAGTCCGCGACCCCGATCAGTTTGGCCCGGATCCGCGCGACCTTCTGCGGCGACGGGTCCCCCGCGAGCCCGATCTCGGCGGCCGCCCGCTGCACGGCCAGCGGGGTGCGCAGCTCGTGCGCCGCGTTCGCCGCGAACCGCCGCTGCGCCGAGACCAGCTGCTCCATCCGCCCCAGCATCGCGTCGAAGGTGTCGGCCAGCTCCTTGAGCTCGCCGGGCGGGGCGTCGAGGGAGATCCGCTCGTCCAGGTTCTCCCCGGACAGGCGGCGCGCGGTCTCGGTGATCACTCCGACCGGGCGCAGCACCCGGCCCGCCATCCACCAGGCGAGCCAGATCGACAGCACGGCGAAGACGGCCAGCGCGAGGAGGGAGTACATCAGCAGCCGGTGCCGGGTGGCGTCGGTGACGGCGTCCGACAGGTTCTGGGTGTAGGCGTAGCTCTTGAGCTGCTCGGGCGTGGGGGTCTGCCCCGGGGGCAGCTTCTGCGCCGGCCGGCAGGGACAGCCCGGGGCGAAGGTCCGGCCCGGGACGGGCCCGGGCGATTCGACCGTGTAGGCCGGGCTGACGGTGCGAACGGCCCCGCTGACGCTCGCGTAGAGGCCCTGGCCGACCAGGAGGTAGACCAGCGCGACCAGGCCGCCGCCCGCGAGGAGCAGCAGCGACCCGTACAGGGCGGTGAGGCGGCCGCGCTCGGTCCGCAGCAGCCCTGCCGAGGGTCGCGGGCGCATCAGGCGCAGCCGCACCCGGCCGGGCCGCACCCGGCCGAGCCGCACCCGGCGGATCCGCATCCGGCGCCCGCTCACCGGGCCGCGATCCGGTAGCCCGCGCCCGGCACGGTCTCGATCAGCGGCGGTTCGCCCAGCTTGGCGCGGAGCTTGCTGAGGGTGACGCGGACGGCGTTGGTGGAGTAGCTGGTGTCCTGCTCCCACACCTGCTCGATCAGGTCGTCGTTGCTGACGACGGCGCCCTCGGCGCGCAGCAGCGCCTCCAGCACCGCGAACTCCTTGCGGGAGAGCGCGAGCCGGTGCCCGTCGCGGGTGGCGCTGCGCCGGGCGGTGTCGACGGCGACCCCGGCGCGCTCCAGCACCGGCGGCAGGGCGGGGCGGGCCCGCCGGCCCAGGGCCAGGACGCGGGCGAGCAGCTCGTCGTAGGCGAAGGGCTTGGTGAGGTAGTCGTCGGCGCCGAGCCCCAGGCCCTCGACACGGTCCCGTACGGTCCCGGACGCGGTCAGCATCAGGACGCGGGTCAGCAGCCGTTCGCGCACGACCTGCCGGCAGACCTCGTCGCCGTGCAGGCCGGGCAGGTCGCGGTCCAGGACGAGGACGTCGTACTCGCCCAGGCGCAGCAGCCGCAGGGCCTCCGGGCCGTCGCTCGCCTCGTCGACGGCGAGCGCGTCGCGCCGCAGCCCCTCGGCGATCATCTCCCGGAGAAATTCCTCGTCCTCCACCACCAGTACGCGCATGGCGTCCTCTTTACCCGAGATCGGCATTTCGCCGTTGTAAGCAGGGTGCGAGAGGGAAGCGAAAGGCCCTTTCACCGCAGGCTCGCCCCCATGAAGCGATCCCTGATCATGACCACGGCCGCGGTCGTCACCGGGCTGACCCTGTTCGCCACCGCCTGCGCGAACGACACGTCGGCGGGGAAGAAGGACTCCTCCGGCGGTTCGAGCGGCAGCAGCAGCGGCGACGGCTCGGTCGCCGACAACGCCGTGAAGATGCGCCAGTGCCTGCGCGAGCACGGCATGGACGTCCCCGACCCCGAGCCCGGCCAGGACCCGCGCGGAATGACGCTGGGCGGCGACGCCGACCCGCAGAAGATGCAGGAGGCCATGAAGGCCTGCGGGATGAGCACCGGCGCCGGCAAGGAGCCCACGCAGGAGGAGAAGGACAAGGAGCTGGCGTGGATCCGGTGCATGCGCGAGAACGGGGTCGCCCTCAAGGACCCCGAGTACAACGGCGGCATGAAGAGCGCCACCGAGATCCCCAAGGGTCAGGAGAAGGCCTTCGAGGAGGCCCAGAAGAAGTGCGAAACCGCCCGATGAGGAAGCGGTCCAAGTGGCTGCTGGGCTCACTGGCCGCCGTCCTGGCCGTCTCGGGCGGCGGGTGGGCCGTCATGGACCGGCCCGCGCACGACGCGGACGGGCAGGAGCGGCGCGCGTCCGGCGGGCTGCCGCCGGCCACGGCACCGGTCAAGCGCGGCGACCTCAGCTCGGGCCTCCAGGTGGAGGGCACCCTCGGCTACGCGCAGGAGCGCAAGCTGAACGCGGGCGGGCCCGGGGTGTTGACGTGGATCGCGGGCGAGGGCTCGGCGGTGGAACGGGACGGAAAGCTCTACGAGGTCAACGGCAGGGCGGTACGGCTCATGTACGGGTCCACCCCCATGTACCGGCCGCTGAAGAGCGGCGACAAGGGCGAGGACGTCAAGCAGCTCAAGCGGAACCTTCAGGCCCTCGGCCACGGCACCGGGCTCGACCCCGAGGACGGCGTCTTCACCGCGGGCACGGCGACGGCGGTCAAGCGGTGGCAGAAGGCGCACAAGGCGGCGGAGACGGGCGAGGTCGGCAAGGAGGACATCGCCTTCGCCTCGGGACCGCAGCGGGTGCGCGGGAACGACGCGGCGGTCGGTGACGAACCGGGGCCGGGCAAGCCGGTGCTGACGGTGACGGGCACCGAGCGGATCGTCCGATTCCAGCTGGAGGCGGCCAAGGCGGGCACGGTGAAGGCCGGCGACCCGGTGACCGTACGGCTGCCGGGAGGCGGCAGCGCCACCGGGAGGATCGACTCGGTGGGCGGCGCCGCGCAGCCCGACGACAAGAACGGCGGCGCGGGCGGCTCCGGTGGCGGGGGCGGTGACAAGAAGGCCAAGGTCGAGGTGTCCGTGGCCTTCGACAAGCCCGCCGAGGTGAACGCCCCCGACCAGTCCCCGGTGACCGTCGGCCTGACCGGCGAGACCCGCAAGGGCGTGCTCTCCGTACCGGTCAACGCGCTGCTCGCGCTCGCGGGCGGCGGCTTCGGCGTCCAGGTCGTGGAGGACGGCCGGGCCCGTGAGGTCCCGGTCGAGCTGGGCATGTTCGGCAACGGCCGGGTCGAGGTGACCGGCGACGCCCTCGAGGAGGGCATGCAGGTGGGGATCCCCAAGCTGTGACGGACATGACGACGACGCAACCGGCGGCGGGCCCGACGCCCCGTCCGGACACGGTCGTGGAGCTGACCGGGGTCACCAAGGAGTATCCGGGCGGGGTCGCGGCCCTGCGCGGGGTCGACCTGACGGTCACCGCCGGGGAACTCCTCGCCATCGTCGGCCCGTCGGGATCCGGCAAGTCCACCCTGCTGCACATCGTCGGCACCCTGGACCGCCCGACGGCGGGCGGCGTACGGATCGCCGGGTACGACATCGCGACCCTCAAGGACCGTGCCCTGTCGGCCCTGCGCTCCCGGCACGTCGGCTTCGTCTTCCAGTCCTTCCACCTGGTGCCCGGCATCAGCGCCCGGGCGAACGTCGCCGAGGGGTTGCTGTACAGCGGCCTCTCGCGGGCCGAGCGGCTGCGCCGGGCGGCCCAGGCACTGGAACGGGTGGGTCTCGGGGACCGGATGGACCACCGCCCGCACGAGCTGTCCGGCGGGCAGAAGCAGCGCGTGGCGATCGCCCGGGCGGTCGCGGGCTCGCCGGACCTGCTGCTGGCCGACGAGCCGACGGGCGCGCTGGACACGGCGTCCGGGGAATCGGTGATGGAGCTGCTGCGCGAGCTGAACAGGGACGGGGCCACCATCGCGGTGATCACCCACGACCAGGAGATCGCGGCGAGCCTGCCGCGGCAGGTGCGGATCCGCGACGGGGAGATCGTGGCGGACCTGCGGAGCCCGGCGGGGGTGGCGTCATGAGCCGCGCCGACGGCCGGGGGCGGGCGCGCGCCCGGCGGTTGACGCCGCCGAGGCTGTCCCCGCGGGACGTCCTGCACGTGGGATCGGCGGGCCTGCGCGCCCGCCCGATGCGGGTGTTCCTGTCCGCGCTCGGCATCGCCATCGGCATCGCGACGATGATCGCGGTGGTGGGCATCTCCTCCTCCAGCCAGGCGAAGCTGCTGCGGGAACTCGACAAGCTCGGCACCAACATGCTGGTCGCCAAGCCGGGCGAGGGCATGTTCACCGGGCAGGACACCAAGCTGCCCAAGGAAGCGCCCGGCATGATCTCCCGGATCCCGGGAGTCGAGTCGGTCGGCACCACGGGTGACGTCGCCGAGTCCGTACGCCGGTCGGAGAACATCCCGAAGGGGGAGACGGGCGGCATCGTGCTCAAGGCGGCCAAGGACGACCTGCTGGGCACCCTGCGCGCCCGGACGGCGAGCGGCACCTGGCTCAACGCCGCCACCGGCCGCTACCCCTCGGTGGTGCTCGGGGACGTCTCCGCGCGCCGGCTCGGCATCGCCGAACCGGGCCAGCAGGTCTTCATCGGCGGCCGGTACTTCACGGTGATCGGCATCCTGGAGCCGATCCCGCTGGCGCCGGAGATCGAACGCTCCGCGCTGATCGGGTGGGACGCGGCCGAGCAGCTGCTGGGCTTCGGCGGTCACCCGACGGCGGTGTACGAGCGGTCGGCGGACGACCGGGTGGCGGCGGTCCGCAAGCTGATCCCGCAGACGGCCAACCCGCAGACCCCGAGCGCGGTGCAGGTCAGCGACCCCTCGGCCGCGCTCCAGGCGAAGGCGGCCACGGAGGGCGCGTTCAGCACGCTGCTGCTGGGGCTCGGCGGGATCGCGCTGCTGGTGGGCGGGGTCGGCGTCGCCAACACCATGATCATCTCGGTGTTGGAGCGGCGCCACGAGATCGGCCTGCGGCGGTCCCTGGGCGGCACGAAGGGCCAGATCCGGATCCAGTTCGTGACGGAGTCCCTGCTGCTGTCCGGTCTCGGCGGCCTGGCGGGCATCGCCCTCGGCGGTGCCGCCACGGCGGTGTACGCCCGCGCCGGCGACCTCCCCTGGGTGGTCCCGCTCTGGGCGGTGACCGGCGGCTTCGCCTCGACGCTGGTGATCGGCACCCTGGCCGGGCTCTACCCGGCGGTGCGCGCGGCCCGGCTGTCCCCGACGCTGGCGCTGGCGGCGGCGTAGGTCCGGGGTCGGGGTCCGGGGTCCGGGGGATCCGGAGTCCGGGCCATCGGATCCGGGGGGGACGGGCGGGCACACGGCCCAAAAGGCCAGGTACGAGCCCGTCCCCCAGGCCCGATCACCGGCGTACAGTGAATCGATGAGGCGAACTCCACGTCACGCGGCGCGCGTTGTCATCCTGTCCCCCACCGGGTCCGTGTTCCTCTTCCGCGAGGACAACGTGGAGGTGGGCATCCACTGGCTGCCGCCCGGCGGCGGTATCGATCCCGGTGAGAGCCCCGAGGACTGCGTGCGGCGCGAGCTGCGCGAGGAGACCGGCTGGACCGACCTGGAGCCCGAACGGCTGCTCTGCACCTGGGAGCACGACTTCACGTACCAGGGGGTCCCGGTCCGCCAGCACGAGCACATCTACGTCACCACGGGCCCGCGCCGCGAACCGGTCCTGGAGGCCCCGGACATCCACTGGCGGTGGCTCTCCCCGCAGCACCTGGCCACCCTGGGCGAACCGGTGTGGCCGCCGCGCCTGCCGGAGCTGCTGGCCGACATCCCGGCGGAACCGGTCCACCTGGGGCTGCTCGCGTAGCCCCGTGGACCGGCTAGGACTTGGCGGGCTTCGCGGTGGCCTTGGCGTACAGCGAGGCCGCGTACTCCCCGAGGACCGTGCTGGTCGACACGTCGTCCGTGTCGCCGCCCGTGAGGATGCCGATGATCTTCCCGTCGCGGGCGATCCACGCGCTGCCGCTGGTGCCGCCCGGGAAGTCGGCGCAGTCGAAGCGCTGCTGGGTCGCGCTCTCGCGGACGGCGACCGAGGTGCAGGTACGGGGAACCCCGCGGTCGGCGGGATAGCCGGTCACGGTGACCTCCTCGCCCGCGCGACCGCTGGTGTCGAGCGCGGCCGCGCCGGTCACGTCCTCGATGGTGCGGCCCTTGTCGTCCGGAGCCAGCCGGGCGAAGGCGAGGTCGTAGTCGTCGTCCGTCCCCTCGGCCCACCGGTCGTCCTCGAAGACCTGCTCGATCTTCCAGGTGCCGTACGGGGCGACCCCGTTGGCGTAGGCGGGCGCGAAGACGGCGCTGCCGCCGCTCTGGTCCCCTTCGAGCAGGCAGTGCCCGGCGGTGATGATCATGTTGCGGCCGGGGCTGCTCACCACGGTGGCGGTGCAGAAGTGGTCACTGTTCAGGCCGTCGGTGAACAGGGCTCCGGTGAAGGCCGCGGGCCCACCGGGCGGCGGGGTGACGGCCGGCGGCAGGGTGCTGCCGGGAGGCGGCGAGAGCTGGGGCTTCGCCGCTTGCGATCGCGACGACGGTCCCGTCGGTGAGGCGGTCGGCGCGGCCTTCGCCCGTGCGGCCGGCACCGCTTCCGGCGGCGGCACCAGCTTCGCCACTGCGGCGGACGCCCCCAGGGCCGCAACCGCACACAGCACCGCCGTCACGACGGTCCGCTTGTCCACCGACATGATCATCCTTCCGCTTCACCCTGGCGAAGCATGCCCCGGCGGCGGGGGTGGGTGCAAGAACGCGGACGGCCCCCGGCCCCTCGTCACCCTGTTTCGACCAGCAGGTTGCACGCGAAGGCCAGGCCCGGGCGGCCGTCCAGGTCGACCTCACCGGTGGGCACGAACCCCGTGCGGGCCAGCACCGCGCGCGAGCCCGGGTTGTCGAGCGTGGTGACCGCCCGCAGCACGGTCAGCCCGTACTGCGCGACCGCCAGCCCGCGGGCCTCCCGTACCGCGGCCGTGGCCAGCCCCCGGCCGGCGGCCTTCTCGGCGATCCGGTACCCGAGCTCGGCCGCGCCGTCGGCCACGTCCACGAGGTTGACCCGGCCCAGCACCTCGCCGGCGCCGTCCACCAGCACGTGGAAGAAGCAGGCCCCGGTGGCCTGTTCGGCCATCAGCGCGGCGTGCCGCTGGTCGAAGTCGGCGAAATAGCGATCCCCGCGGTCGGGCACCGACGCGGCGAAGTAGGCCCGGTTCTCCCGCTCGAACGCGAGCAGGGCCGGGGCGTGGTCGAAGCGCAGCAACTGGATTCGGGGCACGGCCCGATGCTAGGCCGCCCGCAGGCCGTCCGCCTCCGCCCCCGACGGCGCCAACTGCACTGTGTGCAAGCCTCTTTGGCTTATTGATCTATCATCGCTTCGATTTCCGCCGCCAGTGCGATCGCAAAGCCGGCGGGAAGTGGTTTCCGACGAGAGGCAGTGACCAAGTGCGACTGACAGGCAAGCACCGGATATCCCTGGTTGCCGTGGCGGCCGCGGCCGCGATCGTGGGAAGCCTGCAACTCCCGTCCAGCGCGTTCGGCACCGAGGACACCGGGAGCGTCACGAGCGCCGACACCACAGGGACCGCCGGGGCCGCGCTGCCGCCGGCCGCGGAGGCACTCGATTCCCACGCCGAGGACTCCGCCCTCCACGGCAGCGACGGCACGGTCTTCAAGAACGGGGTCATGTCGCTCGGCGCCGACCCCTCCCGGACCGCCGCGAGGTCGTCCGCGGCCGCCGCGGCCGCCCCGCCGCAGGGCGAGGGCTGGAAGCTGAGCGGCGCGACCAAGTGGCTGCAGACCGGCTACACGATCAAGTTCTACGACCAGAAGTCCGCGGACTGGCTGGGTCCGTACGTGCAGGCCTCCGCCGCCGACCTGCGGCGCATCACGAACCTGCCGGTCGCCGTCGACACGAAGCCGGTGGGCTGGGACTACGTCCGACCGAAGGGCGAGGTCGTCGTGGGCGTGCTGCACCGCCCGTGCGTCCCGCCGGCCGGCGAAGGCAGCATGGGCAGCACGGGCTGGAAGGTCGTCCGCGACGGCACGGGCACCGCCAACCTCAGCTGCGGCTTCACCAGCTCCTCCGTGGCCGAGACCGTGACCAGCGGACACGCCTACATCGACGACTCGTTCTTCACCGCGGCCGGCAAGCCGACCGCCGCCATGGGCGAGACGTACATGCGCAACCACGTCAGCCACGAGCTCGGGCACACGCTCGGCCTGACCCACGCCAACCGCAGCCTGACCAAGGGCGACTGCGTCAAGGGCACCGACTCGGGCCAGTTCCCGGTCATGTGCTCCCCCACCTACGCCTACCAGGACAAGCGGGCGGGCACCTACGTCCAGCAGTTCGACGTGCAGGGCCTGCGGCGCCTCGCGGCCGGCGCCGGGGCGACGCTGTCCCCGCAGGGGCGGGTGACCGGGATCGGCGCCAAGTGCCTGGACGTCAAGGGCGGCAAGGCGGCCAACGGCACGCAGATCCAGCTCTACACCTGCAACGGCTCCGCCGCGCAGTCGTGGATCCTGGGCAAGGACGGCACGTTCCGCGCGTTCGGGAAGTGCCTGGACAACGCGCGCAACGCGAGCACCAACGGCAACAAGATCAGCCTCCACGACTGCAACGGATCGGCCGCGCAGCGCTGGTCCGTCAACGCCAAGGGCCAGATCGTCCACGTGGCATCGGGCAAGGTCCTCGACGTGACCGGCGGCGCGACCGCCAACGGCACCGTGGTGCAGCTCTACGCGGCGAACACGAACAAGCGCCAGGTCTGGGTCACCCCGAAGTCGGCCTAGACCGCCCTAGGGCGATTGCCCGATCCCCCGCCCCCTCCTTAGGACGCACGCTGGCCGGATGAGCGGTGGGGGAATGAAACGGGTCCTGCGGGACCGCAATGCGGGGCTCTATCTGTCCGGGGTGGTGGTCTCGGGCTTCGGGACGACCTCCATGTGGCTGGTCGCCGGGGTCTGGGTGAAGTCGCTGACCGGTTCGGACGGCCTCGCGGCGCTGACCGCGTTCGCCCTGTGGGCTCCGGTGCTGGCCGGACCGGCACTGGGGGCGGTCGCCGACCGCCTGCCCCGCCGGCCGCTGCTCGTCGTCCTCTGTCTCGTGATGGCGGCGCTGCTGCCCGTCCTGCTCCTGCTGGACTCGGCGGAGCGGGTGTGGCTGCTGTTCGCGGTGCTGCTCGTGTACGGGGTCTGCGGCGCCCTCCACGACGCCGCGGAGGCGGCCCTGGTCCCGCAGGCCGTGGGTCACCGGCTGCTCGGGGACTTCAACGGGCTGCGGCTGACGGCCAACGAGGGCATGAAGCTGCTCGCGCCCCTGGTGGGCGCGGCCCTGTTCGCCCGCTCGGGCGGGGCGTCCGTGGCGCTGCTCGACGCGGCGACCTTCGCGCTGGCGGCGGGGATCTTCGCCATGCTGCGGGTGCGCGAGGACCCGCCGGAGCGGGAGCGGATCCGGGACGGCACCGGGGGCTTCGCGCGGTTGCTGGAGGGCGGGCGGCAGTTGCGGGCGTCGCCCGCGCTGCGCGCGCTGGTGTCGGCGGGGGCCGCCGTGATGTTCCTGGCCGGGCTGAACGGCGCGGTGATCTACGCGGTCGCCGACGGCGTGCTGGGGCACGCGCCCACCTATGTGGGGGTGCTGTACGCGGTGCAGGGCGCGGGCTCGGTCCTCGCCGGGCTCGCGGCGGGCCCGCTGCTGCGGCGGATGCCGGAGCGGGCGTTCGCGGCCGCGGGTACCGCCCTGTTCGCGCTGGGCCTCGCGGGGCGGGCGCTGCCGTACGACGCGGTGGCCCTGGTGTGCAGTGCGGTGATCGGGGCGGGGCTGCCGTGCGTGCTGATCGCCGCGCTGACGGCGGTGCAGCGCGAGGTCCCGAACGCCGTGCTGGGCCGCGCGGCTGCCACGGCCAACACCCTGATCTTCGTACCGAACGCGCTGGCCCTGGCGCTGGGCGCCGCCCTGGTGGCCTTCGTGGACGTACGGGTGCTGCTGCCGGTGCTGGCGGTGGCGGGACTGGCGGTGGCGCTGCTGCTCGTGGCTGGGACCGGAGTGCGGACCGGGGCAGCGGCGCGGGCCGGGGCCGGGGCGCCGGCCGGGCGGAGGCGGCCGTAGGGCGCGGCCGTAGGGCGTGGCCGATCGGGGGCCGTAGGGCGCGGCCGATCGGGGGGCGGGCCACGCCCTGCGGCGGCGGGCTCAGGCTCCCGGCCCCGCCCACAGGCCGTCCGCCGTGAGCCCGAGCAGGTCGATCGCGTTGCCGCGCACGATCCGGTCCACGACGTCCGGTGCCAGGTGTCCCATCTGGGCCTCGCCGACCTCGCGGGACTTCGGCCAGGTCGAGTCCGAGTGGGGGTAGTCCGTCTCGTAGAGGACGTTGGCGACACCGATCGAGTCGAGGTTCTTCAGTCCGAAGGCGTCGTCGAAGAAGCAGCCGAAGACGTGCTCGGCGAAGAGCTCCGACGGCGGGCGCAGCACCTTGTCGGCGACTCCGCCCCAGCCGCGGTTCTCCTCCCAGACCACGTTCGCGCGCTCGAGGATGTACGGGATCCAGCCGATCTGGCCCTCCGCGTACATGATCTTGAGGTTGGGGAAGCGCTCGAACTTGCCACTCATCAGCCAGTCGACCATCGAGAAGCAGCAGTTGGCGAAGGTGATGGTGGAGCCGACCGCCGGCGGCGCGTCCGCCGAGGTGGAGGGCATGCGCGAGGACGAGCCGATGTGCATGGCGATGACCGTGCCGGTCTCGTTGCACGCCTCCAGGAAGGGGTCCCACTCGTCCGTGTGAATGGACGGCAGGCCCAGGTGCGGGGGTATCTCGGAGAAGGCCACCGCCCGCACGCCGCGCGCGGCATTGCGGCGGACCTCGGCGGCGGCGAGGCGGGCGTCCCAGAGCGGGATCAGGGTGAGGGGGATCAGCCGGCCGCGGGCGTCCGGGCCGCACCACTCCTCCACCATCCAGTCGTTGTAGGCCCGTACGCCGAGGAGCCCCAGCTCGCGGTCCTTGGCCTCGGTGAAGGTCTGGCCGCAGAAGCGGGGGAAGGTCGGGAAGCAGAGGGCCGACTGGACGTGGTTGACGTCCATGTCCGCGAGGCGGTCGGGAACCGAGAAGGACCCCGGGCGCATCTGCTCGTAGGTGATGACTTCCAGTTTGATCTCGTCGCGGTCGTACCCGACAGCGGTGTCGAGGCGGGTGAGCGGCCGGTGCAGGTCCTCGTACACCCACCAGTCGCCGATCGGGCCGTCGTCGCCCTTCGCCCCCATGACGGGAGCGAACTTGCCGCCGAGGAAGGTCATTTCCTTCAACGGGGCGCGGACGACGCGGGGGCCGATGCCGCGGTACTTGGACGGGAGCCGGTCCCGCCAGACGTGGGGGGGCTCAACCGTGTGGTCGTCCACCGAGATGATCTTCGGGAAGGTCTCCATGGCTCATACGGTAGCGCTGATCTGACGAACCGTCAGCTAGTTGGCCGGTGATCGGTCAATGACGGGCTGACGTCCACGCGCGAGACAGGGCAGACTGACCACTACACCGAACGGAAGGCAGGGGGACGACAGATGGACGGCGTACCGGCCATCCCGAGCCCGCGGAAACACCCCGGGGCCCCTACGCCTGCCCCCGCTCCCCGCTCCGGGACAGGTACGGCCGGATCCGGTGCGGACACGGCAGGGACGACCAAACCGGACCCACGCCGGCCCACCACGCCCGCCGCGGCCGCCCCGGGCCCGACGGCCACAGGCCCGACCGGCACAGGCACGACCGGGACGGGCGCAGCCTCCACGGGCACGAGCAGCACAGGCACGACCGGCACGGGCGCAGCCGCCACGGGCACGAGCACGAGCAGCACAGGCACGACCGCCACCGGCACAACCAGCACAGGCCCGACCGGCACAGGCGCAGCCGCCGGGAGCGCGGCCCGGACTGCGACCGCCCCCGGGGGCACGGCCCTCACGGGCAGGCCCGGCACGGGCACGCCCCGCGGGGGTGACGGCGGCGGGGCCGCGCCCCGGGCGGCGGCCTCCGCCGCCGGGACGGCCCCGGCAGGCCCCCGCGCCGAAGCCGAAGCCGGCGCCACCACCCCCGCGGACGCCGTGGGCCCCGGCGAGTCCCGCTTCGCCGTGCTCGGCCCCGTCCGCGCCTGGCGCGGCGCCGAGGCCCTGCCCTCCGGCACCCCCCAGCAGCGCGCCCTGCTCGCCGTACTCCTGCTGCGCGACGGCCGCACGGCCACCGCGCCCGAGCTGATCGACGCCATCTGGGGCGAGGACCCGCCGCAGCAGGCCCTGGCCACCATCCGTACGTACGCCTCCCGGCTGCGCAAGGTCGTCGCCCCCGGGCTGCTCGTCACCGAGTCCGGCGGCTACGCCATCCGGCTGCGCTCCGCCGCCACCCTCGACCTCGGTGTCGCCCGCAGCCTCGCCGCCGACGCCGAGACGGCCCGCGCCGCCGGTGACCGGGCCCTGTCCCGTACGCTCCTCGCCCGCGCCCTCGACCTCTGGGACGGCGAACCCCTGGCCGGGGTCCCCGGCCCGCACGCCGAGACCGAGCGCATCCGGCTCGCCGAATGGCGCCTCCAGTTGCTGGAGACCCGCCTCGACCTCGACCTGGAGGTCGGCCACCACGCCGAGGCCGTCTCCGAGCTCACCGCCCTGACCGCCGCCCACCCGCTGCGCGAACGCCTGCGCGAGCTGCTGATGCTCGCCCTCTACCGCAGCGGCCGGCAGGCCGAGGCCCTCGCCGTCTACGCCGACACCCGCCGCCTCCTCGCGGACGAGCTCGGCGTCGACCCCCGCCCGGAACTGGCCGCGCTCCAGCAGCGCATCCTGAACGCCGATGCCGATCTCGCCCGCGCGGAGGACCCGGCCCCGGCCGCCGCGACCGTTCACGTGAGGCCCGCCCAATTGCCTGCGACCGTTCCCGACTTCACCGGACGCTCCAGCTTCGTCGCCGAGCTCGGCGCCATCCTCGGTGGCGGCGCCCAGGACCAGGTCATGGCCGTCTCCGCGCTCGCCGGCATCGGCGGCGTCGGCAAGACCACCCTCGCCGTCCACGTGGCCCACGCCGCCCGCCCGCTCTTCCCCGACGGCCAGCTCTACGTCGACCTCCAGGGCACCGAGGCCCGCCCCGCCGAACCGGAGGCCGTCCTCGGCTCCTTCCTGCGCGCCCTCGGCACCCCCGACACGGCCATCCCCGACTCCCCCGCCGAGCGGGCCGCGCTCTACCGCTCCACCCTCGACGGCCGCCGCGTCCTGGTCCTCCTGGACAACGCCCGCGACGCCGCCCAGGTCCGCCCGCTGCTGCCGGGTACCGCCGGCTGCGCCGCCCTCGTCACGAGCCGGGTCCGCATGGCGGGCCTCGCCGGGGCCCATCTCGTCGACCTCGACGTGATGAGCCCCGAGGAGGCCCTCCAGCTGTTCACCCGCATCGTCGGCGAGGAGCGGGTGCGCGCCGAACGCCAGGCCGCCCTCGACGTCGTCGGCGCCTGCGGCTTCCTGCCGCTCGCCATCCGCATCGCCGCCTCCCGGCTCGCCGCCCGCCGCACCTGGACGGTCTCCGTCCTGGCCGCCAAGCTCGCCGACGAGCGCCGCCGCCTCGACGAGCTCCAGGCCGGCGACCTCGCCGTCAAGGCCACCTTCGAGCTGGGCTACGGCCAGCTGGAGCCCGCCCAGCAGCGCGCCTTCCGCCTCCTCGGCCTCGCCGACGGCCCCGACATCTCCCTCTCGGCTGCGGCCGCCGTACTCGACCTCCCCGAGTACGACACCGAGGACCTCCTCGAGGCTTTAGTCGACTGCTCGCTCCTCGAATCCGCCGCACCCGGCCGCTATCGCTTCCACGACCTCGTACGCCTCTACGCGCGTGCCTGCGCCGAGCGCGACGAGCAGCCGCCGAGCGGGCGCGAGGCCGCCCTGGACCGGCTGCTGGACTTCTACCTGGCCACCGCCTCCGGGGTCTACGCCCTGGAGCGCCCCGGCGACCGGCTGCCCGCGCACCTGTCCGACACCCACTACCCCGGGCTGGTCTTCGCCGAACCGCGGGCCGCGCTGGACTGGCTGTACGCCGAGGCCGACCCGCTGCTGGCATGCGTCCGGCAGGCGGCCGCCCGCGGCGGCGAGAGCCTGGTCCTGCGCCGGGCCGTGGACCTGCTGTGGGCGGCGAAGGACCTGGCCGAGTCCGGGGCCAACTCCCGGCAGTACGAGTCGGCCGCGGTCGCCCTGCGCGACGCGGGCCAAGCCGCGAAGGACCCGTACGCGGAGGGCCGCGCCCGCACCACCCTCACCAATGTCCACCTGGTCGCGGGCCGCTTCTGCGAGGCCGACGACGAGGCCGCCCGGGCCACCGTGCTCGCGCGCGAGGCCGGCGACCCGCTGCCCATGTGCTGGGCGCCCAACGACCGCGGGATCATCGCGCTCTACGAGGGCCGGCACGCGGACGGCGAGCGCTACCTGCTGGAGGCCATCGAGTGCTTCCGCGCCGACGGCAACAACGTCGGCGAGGCCAGCGCCCTGTGCAACCTCTCCCGCATCCACGTGGAACTGGGGCGGCTGCCCAGCGCCATAGACCTCGCCCAGCAGGGCATCGCCATCTACGACCGGATGGGGCTGAGCCTGCGCCTGGCCAACGGCCGGTACGCGCTGGGCATCGCGCTCACCCAGGCGGGACGGCTCGGCGAGGCCCTCGCGCAGCTCGCGGAGGCGCTGTCGCTGTTCCACGAGAACCGCCAGCCGCTGTGGGAGGGCGTGACCCATTTCCGCCTCGCCGAGGCCCATCTGGCGGCGCGCCGGCCCACGCTGGCCGCCTCGCACGCCGAGCAGGCCATCGCCCTGCGCGGCATCGGCGGCGAGTGGCGGCGGGCGACGGTGCTGACGGTGCTCGGCAAGGCGCTGCGGCGGCTGGGGCAGACGGACCGGGCGCGGGCCTGCTGGCGGGACGCGGAGACCGTGTTCAAGCAGCTGAGGTCGGCCGAACTGGGCGAGGTGCAGGCCCTGCTGGCGGCGGAGATCGCCGCCTGAGCTGCGGGGACGCCCGTTGAACGAGGCGTTCATCGTTCGTTTATCGCCGTCCGACACGATAGGTGCATCGACCCGGCGCGTCGGGGGGCGCTCGGGCCGGTTGGTGGACTACCCGTTCGGCGGTCATCGGGGGAATCGCCGAACGGGCCCAGCCCTACCCACCCATCAGGAGAACCGATGACGACGAACGAGAACCTCAAGCCGCTCGACAACCACGCCTCGGGCGTCGAGATCGAGACGCTGGACAACCACGCTTCGGGCATCGAGATCAAGCCGCTCGAGAAGGAGCCGGCTCCGGCTCCGGTCGCCGGTACCACCGCGGACGAAGAGATCCAGACGCTGGACAACCACGCGTCCGGCCCGCGTCCGTAGCACGCGCACGACGTACGGGGGGGGGATCCACGGGGGACGACGGGGATCCACGGGGGGATCCCCACGGGGGAACGGCGGTCGCGGTGGCCCGGAGGGGGAGCCACCGCGACCGCCGCACGCGTGCGCCCGGGCCGGGGCCCGGTGGCGGCATAGGCTGGGGGCGTGTTCTCCTCCCTCGGGCCGAGCGTCCGCGAACTGGCAGTGCAGGGCCTCTCCTCGGTGGAGCGGGGGTACGACCTCCTCGCGCCGAAGTTCGACCACACCCCCTTCCGTACCCCGGACCGCATGCTCGACGCCGTCGAGGAGACCCTCGCCCAGGTGGAGGGCGGTTTCGACGCCGGCCTGGACGTGTGCTGCGGCACGGGCGCGGGGATCGACATGCTGCGCAGGCTGTGCCGGGGCCGCGTGACCGGCGTCGACCTCAGCGCGGGCATGCTGGCGCAGGCCGAGCGCCGGTACGGCGCGGACGCCGGGCGCGTGGACTTCGTACGGGCCGACGCGCGGGCCCTGCCGCCCGACCTGGACGGGGCGTACGACCTGGCGGTCAGCTTCGGCGCCTTCGGCCACTTCCTCCCCTCGGAGCGCCCGGCGCTCTTCGCCGGGGTCCGCGCCGCCCTGCGCGAGGGCGGCGTCTTCGCCTTCCCGATCGGCGCACCGCTCCCGCTCGGCTCCTCGCTGTGGTGGGCGACGACGGGCTTCGACGCGGCGATGCGGGTCCGCAACGCGGTGTGGCGTCCCCCGTTCGTCATGTACTACCGCACCTTCCCCCTGAGCGGCGTCCGCACGGACCTGCGGGCGGCCGGCTTCACGGTGGAGACCCTCCCGCTGGAGCACTTCGGCCGACAGCCCGACGGTGCCCCGCGCTGGCGGCTGGTCCTGGCCCGCCGCACCTGAAGCCGCGGGCCGCCGCTGCCGGGGCTTGGCGGAACGGCTGCGTCACCGGCGGGACACCGTGCACAATCCGTGAGGAACCGTCAGCAGCCTGCGCACCTCCCTCACTCCATGGAGCAGCCGGTGTCGTCACAGGAAATGCTCATCACCCTCACCCCGCAGCAGGCGACCTACGGTGTGATCCTCCCCGTGGAGCTGCCGACGGGCACGGTCCGCCTGCGCATACCGTCCTGCCGGCACGGGGATCTCGTCCGGGTCCGCGTCGGGGCCGGGGAAGTCCTGCTGCGCGTCCACGTGACCGGGGCGGGCGCGGCCTGGATCGCGGGGGCCGGCGGGGTCACGCCGCCGACCGCGACCACGGCCGCCTTCCCGGCCGGGGCGGGTGCGACGGCGCCCGCGCCCCCTGCGGGGCCCGCGCGGGGGGTCGGCGGGCGCGGCTGTCTGGTGGCGCTCGCCGTCGCCGCGGCGCTGGTCCTCGGCTTCTTCGTGCTGGCCGACGGCGACGACGACGGCCGTGACGGCAAGTCCGCCGCCGGGGCCACGCCCACCGGGTCGTCCTCCTGGACGCCCTCGCCTACTGCCTCCTACGACCCTTCCGGCTCCCCCTCGTCCGGGTCGTCGGTCCCCGGCGCCGCCACGGCGTCGTACAGCCCCGAAGCGAGCGCCGAGGCGAGCCCCGAGGCGAGCCCGGAGCCCAGCCCGTTCGACCGGGGCACCTGCCTGAACGGCCAGCTGCCGGACTCGACGACGCCGCGCAGCGTCAGTGGCGTCTCGGAGGTGCCCTGCTCGGCGTCCGACGCGCACTACCGGGTGATCGAGAGCATTCCCGGTACCGCGGACCTGGACAGCTGCAACGACAACCCCAAGACCCAGTATGCCTTCTCCTACCGCTACATGCGCGGCTCCATCGTCCTCAACCAGTACGTGTACTGCCTGGTCGGCATCGGCTCGTACGCCCGCTGAGCGGGTCCGGTCCGGGCGGCCCGGGCGGGCGCCCGGGCCGGACGGCCTCAGGAGGCGCGCAGTTCGCGCTTGAGGATCTTGCCGCTGGCGTTGCGGGGGAGTTCCGTCACGAACTCCACCGCGCGCGGGACCTTGTAGTTGGCCATCTCACGGCGGGACCAGGCGATCAGGTCGTCGGCGGTCACCGTGGAGCCGGGGCGGCGGACCGCGTAGGCCTTGCCGACCTCGCCCAGGCGGGGGTCCGGGACGCCGATCACCGCGACGTCCGCGATGTCCGGGTGCAGGCCGAGGAGTTGCTCGATCTCGGCGGGGTAGGCGTTGAAGCCGCCGACGATGAACATGTCCTTGATCCGGTCGGTGATGCGCAGGTTGCCGTCCTCGTCCAGGACCCCCACGTCGCCGGTGTGCAGCCAGCCCTCCGGGGTGATCGCCCGGGCGGTCTCCTCGGGGTCCTCGAAGTAGCCCTGCATGACGTGGTGGCCGCGGACCACGATCTCGCCCGCCTGCCCGGGCGGCTGCGGGCGCCCGTCCGCGTCGCGGATCTCCACCTCCGTGTCGGGGACGGCCCGGCCGGAGGTCGAGGCGATGATCTGCGCGGGGTCGCCCCGGCGGCACATGGTGACGATGCCGCTGGCCTCCGAGAGCCCGTACGCCGTGAGGACGACCCCGATGTGCAGCTCGCCGCGCAGCCGCTCGACGAGCCGCAGCGGGACCACGGCCGCGCCGGTGACGACCAGGCGCAGGGCGGAGAGGTCGTGGTGCTTGCGCTGGGGGTGGTCGAGGAGCGACTGGTGGAGGGTGGGCGGACCGGGGAGTACGGAGATCCGTTCGGCGGCGACGTTCGCGAGGACGGTGTCCACGTTGAACACGGGCTGCGGGACCATCGTGGCCCCGCGCATCAGGCAGGCGATGATCCCGGCCTTGTAGCCGAAGGTGTGGAAGAAGGGGTTCACGATCAGGTAGCGGTCGCCCTCGCGCAGGCCGGCGAGCTCGCTCCACACGTCGTAGCAGCGCAGGGACTGGGCGTGGGTGATGACGGCGCCCTTGGGGCTGCCGGTGGTGCCGGAGGTGAAGATGATGTCGGAGGGGTCTTCGGGGCGGATGGCCCCGGCGCGTTCGCGGACCGCCGCGGCCGGTACGCCGTCCCCGCCCGTGAGGAAGTCCTTCCAGGTGCGGAAGGAGTCGGGGGCGTCGTCGGAGAGGACGACGACCTGTTCCAGGTGCGGGAGTCCGGGCAGCGGGCCGCCGCCCGGGCCCTCGGCGGCCGCGCGGCGCAGGGAGGCGACGTAGGAGGTGCCGAGGAAGGTGCCGGTGACGAACAGCAGCCTGGCCCGGCTGCGCTCCAGGACGTACGCGGCCTCCGCGCCCTTGAAACGGGTGTTGAGGGGGACGAGCACCGCGCCCGCGGAGACGGCGCCGAGGGCGGAGACGATCCACTCCAGGGTGTTGGGGGCCCAGACGGCGACCCGGTCGCCGGGCTCGATGCCCGCGGCGATGCAGGCGGCGGCGGCCCGCTCGACGCGTTCGCCGAGCTGCGTGTAACTGATCCGGGCGCGGCCGTCGACGACGGCCTCCCGGTCGGCGTACTGTGCCGCTGCCGCCCGGACGAGCCCGCCGATGCTGCCCCAGCGGAGGTCCCCGCGAAGGCCGCCGCCCGGCTGCCCTTCCGGCTCCCCGCCCGGCTCCCGGCGCAGGTCTTCGCCCACGTTCTCGCGCCCGTGGTCGCCCATGCGTGCCACCTTCCCGCAGACCCAGTAGCTGACTATCCGTCAGATTAGCTGTAGCCTTCGCGGCTGTCAGTACTGGCGCACCCCGGAGGTGGCGATGGCGGCAACGCTCAAGGACACGACAGCGATAGTCGGTATCGGGCAGACCGCCTTCGCCAAACAACTGCCGCAGTCCGAAAAAGAGTTGGCCTGCCGGGCCATCCTGGCGGCCCTCGCCGACGCCGGCATCGAGCCGTCCGAGGTCGACGCCTTCGCCTCCTACACCATGGAGGAGACCGACGAGGTCGAGGTCGCCAAGGCCATCGGCGCCGGCGACGTCACCTTCTTCTCCAAGATCGGCTACGGCGGCGGCGGTTCCTGCGCCACCGTCGGCCACCTCGCCTCCGCCGTCGCCACCGGTCAGGCCACCGTCGGCGTCGCCTGGCGCTCCCGCAAACGCGGCTCGGGCCCCCGCCCCTGGAAGAACACCGCCGTCCAGCTGCCCACCCCCGGCCAGTGGACCAGGCCCTTCGGCCTGCTGCGGCCCGCCGACGAGATCGGCATGCTCGCCCGCCGCTACATGCACGAGTACGGCGCCACCCGCGACCACCTCTTCAACGTCGCCATGGCCTGCCGCAACCGGGCCAACGCCAACCCGGCGGCGATGATGTACGAACGCCCGCTGACCCGCGAGATGTACATGACCTCCCGCCTGATCAGCGACCCGCTCTGCCTCTTCGACAACTGCCTGGAGACCGACGGGGCCCTGGCCTGCGTGATCGTCTCCGCCGAGCGCGCCCGCGACTGCCGCCACAAGCCCGTCTACGTGCACTCCGTCGCCCAGGGCCTGCCCGCCCAGCACCACGGCATGGTCAACTACTGGAACGACGACCCCCTGTCCGGCCCCGCCTGGACCGCCGCCCGCCACCTGTGGAAGCAGGCCGACTTCGGGCCCCAGGACGTGGACGTCGCCCAGATCTACGACGCCTTCACCCCGCTGATCCCGCTCTCGCTGGAGGGCTACGGCTTCTGCGGGCGCGGCGAGGGCGCCGCCTTCACAGAGGGCGGCGCACTGGAGATGGGCGGCCGGCTCCCCCTCAACACCGGCGGCGGCGGTCTGTCCGAGGCGTACGTGCACGGCTTCAACCTGATCAACGAAGGCGTCAAGCAGCTGCGCGGCGTCTCCACCTCCCAGGTGCCCGACGCCGCGACCTGCCTGGTGACCGCCGGCGAGGGAGTACCGACGTCCGCCATCCTGCTGAGGAGCTGACCGATGACCACCGCATCCGAAGCCGCATCCGAAGCCGCCGCCGAGGCCGCGGCCGAACTGCTCCTGCCCGTCCCCGACGAGGACGGCGCCCCCTTCTGGGAGTACGCCGCCCGCGGCGAGCTCCGCGTCCAGGCCTGCGCCACCTGCGGCCGGCTGCGCTTCCCGCCCCGCCCCTGCTGCCCGCACTGCCGGTCCTTCGACAGCGAGTGGCGCCGGATGAGCGGCCGCGGCCGGATCTGGTCCTACGTACGGCCGCACCCGCCGCTGCTGCCCGCGTACGCCGCCCAGGCCCCGTACAACGTGATCCTCGTGGAGCTCGCCGACGCCCCGCACATCCGGCTCGCCGGAAACCTGGTGACCTCGGCCGACGCCCCGCTCGACTCGGTGGAACCGGCCCGGCTGCGCATCGGCGCACGCGTCCAGGTCGTCTTCACCGAGACGGGCGGCATGGCCGTGCCCCGCTGGATCCTGGAGAAGTCATGACCGTGCGGGTGGAACGGGACAAGGCGACCGGGGTCGCGGTCGTCACCCTCGACCGGGAACACCGGCACAACGCCATCGACCTGGCGACCGCGGCCGAACTGAGCGCGGTGTGGCGCGAGTTCCGCTTCGCCGACGAGGTACGGGCCGTGGTGCTGACGGGCGCCGGCCCGGCCGCCTTCTGCACCGGCATCGACCGCGGCGTGGACGTGCCGCAGCCCGCCTCGCCCTACTCGGCGGACGACCCGCTGATCGCCATCGGCCCCAAGGCGGGCGACCTGTGGAAGCCGGTCGTCGCCGCCGTCAACGGCATGGCCTGCGGCGGGGCCTTCTACCTGCTGGGCGAGGCGGAATTCCTGATCGCCTCCGAGACCGCGACCTTCTTCGACCCGCACACCGCCTACGGCATGGTCAGCGCCTACGAGGCCGTCTACATGGCACAGCGCATGCCCTTCGGCGAGGCCGCCCGCATGTCCCTCATGGGCACCGCCGAACGGCTCTCGGCGCGCCGGGCCCACGAGATCGGCCTCGTCTCGGAACTGGCCGCGCCCGACGGACTGCTCCCGGCGGCCCTGCGGGCGGCGGAGACCCTGGCCGGCTTCCCGACGGAGGCCGTGCAGGGCACCGTACGGGCCCTGTGGTCGGCGAAGCAGGCCGCGCTCCAGCAGTCCCTGGCGCAGGCCCCGGCGCTGATCGCGCTGGGCAACCTCGCCCCGGAGCGGCAGGCGGAGCTGTTCGCCGGGCGGCGCGGGGGGCCGGAGCCGCGGGTGCGGTGAGCGCCGGACCTACGCCCGCTCCACCGTCCCCACCAGGCAGTTCTTCACGTCCGCGGCCTTGCCCGGGGTCGTCATCGGGACCACGACGTTCCGGCTCTCGCGCGCCTTGAGCGTGACCTTCACGGAGCCGGCGTCGAGGGTCGCGCCGTTCGCACCGCTGAAGGTCACCGGCACCCGCACCGTGCGCTCGGCGGAGTCGGTGGAGGTGACCTGGACGGTGGCCCCCTTGGCGTCCGCGCCGACGCAGCTGACGAGCACGGCCCGCGCGGGCGCCGACGTCGCGCTCGCCGAGGGCGTCGGGCTGCTGCTGCTCCCGTTGCCGTGGCTCTTCTTCTTGCTCTTGGAGCTGGAGCAGCCGCCCCCACTGCTGCTGCTCTTGCTCTTGCTCTTGCCGCTGCTCCCGCTGCTGCTGCTTCCGCCGTGCGACGAGAAACCGGTCAGCGCGAACACGACCGCCACCAGCACCGCGGTGAACCTGATGCGACGCCCAGCCACCATGGCCCGAACCCCTCCCCTGGACAACGGCGGGCCACGCTACCAGCCGCCGCGCGCGCCGTCAGGGCCCCTGACGTGCGGGCCACAGGGGCCGGGCGTAGCGTCGGGACCGGGACCCCTGCACCGGAGGGCCGGGAATGATCCGCAACGCACTCGGCTCCCTGCTGGGTCTGATCGGAGCGGCGGCCGCCGTCCGGAGCCCCTTCCGTGCCTGGTACGACGGCCGTCTCGGACGCGACTACCGCGTCCAGGAGCTCTTCACCGCCACCGGCATCACCGATGCCCGGGCCACCCTGCTGGGCTCGATCCTGCTCCCGTACCTCTTCGCCGCCGTCCTCGCGCTGTGCGCGGTCCTGCTCCGCTCGCGGCTGCTCATGGCGCTGGCCGGGGCCGTCGTCCTCGGCTTCACCGTCCTGTGGACGGTCCGCCAGGGCCAGGCCGCCGGGAGCCTCACCGTCGGCGGCACCACCTCGCCCCTCGGCGACGGCCTCGCGCACGCCTACGGCGCAGGCGCCCTGACCCTGCTGGGCGCCGCCATCATGCGCGGCCGCCCGCTGCCGCCGCACTCCACTACGACGCCCCCGGAGGCCTACCCGCCTGCGGAGCGCCCCTGACGCGGCCGGGTCAGGGTCAGTACTGGCCGTCGAGGTCGGAGGCCGAGGTCGCGCGGAAGCAGGCGGAGACGACCTTGAACAGGAGCATCGACTGCCCGGTTTCCGTCTTCCTGCGGCCCGTTACGTGCACGTCGAACTGCTCCGCCTTGTTCTCGGCGTAGATCTCCGGGTCCTGGGCCTGGCTGTTGGCCTGGCCGTCCTTGGTGATCTTCCAGCCGTTCTCGCCGAGGGCCTTGCGCAGGTTCTGCATGCCCTCCTCGACCTGCGCGTCGGAGATCTCGTACACCGACCAGGGGTGCTCCGTGGCGAACAGGTCCTCCCCGTACTCGCTGCAGCGCGACACACTCGGGCCGGGCTCGCTCACCTTGCCCTTGACGCCGGTCATCTCCAACAGGCGGCTGGAGACCTGCTTCGTCTTCGTGCGCGCCGGACCCGGATCCATCCTGACGGGCTCGTAATTCAGTTCTTTCACGTTCGAACACCCCATAGACAGCATGGAAAGCGATCCGGCAAGGACGACAGCGAGAGCCTTGATCCGCAGAGATCCGGAAACCCGGCGGCCGGCGACCCGGTCCCGGGTCTTCGTGTCAGCCACGGGTGACCCTGTCGTAATGACCGGCGACGACATACGCCTGATTCTCAAGACTCTTCGAGCCCTTCCTCCAGTAGTCCCCGTGATCATTGGCGTTGTTTTCCATGATATGGGCCCCGAAATCCTCGTCGGACGGCACGTTCGACCCCCACGCGTAACCGAAGGGCAGGAGCTCCTCGTACCAGTGGGAACCGCCGCCGAGCCCGGCCGCCTTGCCGCCGGCCGGCACCTGGTCCTTGGTGAAGCCGGCCGCCTCCGACCACACGTGGTCGGCGCCGACGTCCAGGTCCTTGGCGTGGCCGACCAGCATGCCGGGGCTGCCCACGGCGATGATGTCGTCGGTGCGCAGGTCGCCGGCGTTCGATGACGCACCCACGACCGTGCTGCCGTAGCTGTGGCCGATGAGTGTGGTGTGGCTCTTCTCGTCGCCGCCCTGGACCTGCTCCAGACCGGCCATGAAGTGGTTCAGGTCGGGCGCCGCCGTGTGGGCGTACTTCTCCTTCATGGCCTCGGGGACGATGCTCTGCGGGGCGTCGTAGCCGATCCAGGTGATGGTGGACACGTTCTCGCCGGGGAGCTGGGCGTTGGTCTCCTTCCACAGCTTGGACATGTGGCCGATGTAGGTCTCGGACTTCGTGATGTCGGTGTACGTACCGGGGACGAACACCGCGGTGTGGGCCGCCGTGTCCGGGTCGCCGTTGGCGACGATGGCCCGGCCGCCGCCCTTGGTATCGAAGCCCAGCAGGTACGCCTCGGGCAGGCCGTCCGTGCCCGTGGCGTCGAACCGGGCCTGGATGGCGTTCATGCCCTTGAGGTTTTTGTCCAGGAAAGCCTTGTCCTTGGCGTACTTCTCGTCCCACTCCGACCAGGCCGGGTTGAGTACGACCGCGGGGTAGTCCCTGCCCGAGGGCACGTACTTCTGCGGCTGCGGGGGGATCCCGTCCAGCCTGATCTGGAACTGGGCTTTGGTCTCCGCCAGTACGGTGCGGTTGGCCTCGTCGCGGACCACCGAGGGCAGCCCGTCCATCGCGCCCACCTGCGCCCCGTTCAGGGACAGGTACGCGGACTGCTCGTCCGGGCTCAGGCCCTTCCACCAGTCGGCGTTCGCCTTCGGGTCGTCGCCCTTGGGCGGGGGCTTGATGTGGTCCAGGTAGTCCTTCGCGCCGCTGCGGACCTCGGCGGTGTCGCTCTCCACGTCCGCCCAGTCCTTGTCGGAGACGACCAGGTCGTCGTCCGCCTTGAGCTTGCGCAGTTTGGGCGCCCACAGGGCGTCGGCTTCGGTCGCCTCGGCGACGGCCTGCGCGATGCGGTTGGCGATCTCCACCGCCTTGCCGAAGTTCGGATTGGGGTGGATGTTCGCCGCCTGCCGCTCCAGGGCGCTGGACAGGTCGTTGGCGTCCTTCGTGGGGTCGATCACGTTCCCCGAGGGCTTGCCCTTGGCGCTGCCGGTGACGGTGCCGCCCTCGGGCAGCTTCCCGTCCTTCTCCGTACCGCCGGGCGGGTAGGTCACCGAGCCGTCGGCCCCCACCCTGAACTTCTGGTGCGCCGCGTCCTCAACGGCGTCCGCGAGCTTCTTCTTCGCCTCGGTCATCGCGGCCGCGAACGCCTTCAGCGAGGTCGCCGCCAGGCCGCATTCGACCTGCGTGTAGTGGAAGTTCTTCGCCAGTTCCCGGAGAGATCCCAGCGCCGCATCCACGGCGACGCCGTCGAGACCGGCCCGCATTCGCGCCGATATCTGGCCCTCGGTGTCACCGTACGCGTGGTCCGCCATATCGCTGACGGCCTTGAACCCGTCGGCCGCCTCGGTGAACTCGGACGGTTTCAGGGCCACGAGTGCTGCGTAGTCCATGGTTCAGGCTCACCGTCCCCCGCCACTGCCGCCCGTGGCGGGTGTGTCCTTGTACTGCCCGTTGATCTGCGCGAAGCCGCCTTTGATGGCCTCGTCGTTGTCGTACTGGCCCTTGCCGGCCTTCTCCAGCGGCCCCTGGAGGGAGGTGCACTTGCCCGACAGGCTCTCCAGGTACGTCTTCCAGGACTGGTACAGCTCCTGGTGCGCGGTGGCGCTCTGGACGCCTTCGACCGCGGCGCCCTTCTGACCCGTCTCCAGTGCGCCCACGGCGCCCTTGATGCTCGTCGACAGGCCGCCGAGGTCCTGGCTCGCCCGGTTCCAGACGGCCCGGTCGGACGTCAGATCGCCGCTGCCGCCTCCGTCAGGTGCCGCTGCGGCGCTCGCGAGGCGCATGTCCACGCCGGCCGCCGCCTGTTGTCTGAGCCCTGCCCACTCCGTGTCGAAGGTCGTCATGCCGAATCGCCCCCGTAATCGCGATTTATCTGATCAAGGGGTCATCCTACGAACACATGCTGAGGGTGATCCGTGCGGCGGTGCCGATGCCGCTGTGATGTCCCGGACATGGCGGCGGCCCCGGCCCCCGGGGAGGGGGCGGGGCCGACCGGCCGGGCTGGCGGTGGGGATCAGGCGGCGCTGACGACGCCGGAGGCCGCGATCTCGACCTTGCCCTTGGGGGCGCCGGACTGGGAGCCCAGGGCCTCGATCTGGTCCACGAGCTCCTTGCCCTCGACGACCTCGCCGAAGACGACGTGCTTGCCGTCGAGCCACGAGGTGACGACGGTGGTGATGAAGAACTGCGAGCCGTTGGTGTTGCGGCCGGCGTTCGCCATCGACAGCAGGTACGGGCGGTCGTGCTTCAGGTTGAAGTTCTCGTCCTCGAACTTCTCGCCGTAGATGGACTTGCCGCCGGTGCCGTTGTGGTTGGTGAAGTCACCGCCCTGCAGCATGAACTGGGGGATGATGCGGTGGAAGCCCGAGCCGGCGTAGCCGTAGTCGTTCTGGCCGGTGCACAGCTCACGGAAGTTGCGCGCCGTCTTCGGGACGACCTCGTCGAAGAGGGCGAAGACGATGCGGCCGGCAGGGGCGCCGTTGATGGTGATGTCGAAGTAGACGTTGTCGCTCATGGGGTCCATCCTGTCACTCCCGGTGCGGTGCGCTACCCGGCGGGGCCGCAGCCCCGCCTCCGCGCAGGTCAACCGCTCGTACGGGTACCCGTTCCCTTGGCCGCATCCAGGGCGTACACGCAGCGGTCCTTGCTGCATGCGTAGACCACGCCCGCCTCCGCCACCGGGGAGCCCGTGATCTCTCCGCCCGTGGCCAGCTTCCAGCGCAACTGGCCGCCCGCCGCGTCCAGCGTGTACAGGCAGTGGTCGGCCGAACCGAAGTGCACGCGGCCGTCCGCGACCGCCGGCAGGCCGGTGATCTCGCCGCCCGCCGCGAACCGCCACTTCGGGGTGCCGGTGACCGCGTCGAGGGTGTACAGCGCACTGCCCGCGCCCAGGTGGACGTTGCCGTTCGCGACCACCACCGGGTCCGAGGACTGCCGTGCCTCCGTCGCGATCCGCCAGCGGTCCTGCCCGGTCGCCGCGTCGAGGGCGTAGACGGTGCCCAGGTAGTCGACGAGGTAGACCCCGCCGCCCGTGATGGCCGCGCCCGGCGCGAAGGCCGCGGGCGCCAGGAAGACCGCGGGGGCCTCGAAGTGCCAGCGGACCCGGCCCGAGGCCCGGTCCACCGACAGGACGCGGGTGCCGGCCGCGATGTAGACGTTGCCGTCCGGAGCCGGAGTGACCCGCACGGGCACGTTCCCGCAGGAGGCCGCGTCCCCGATCGGGTAGGACCAGGACTCCCGGCCGCTGCGCGCGTCCAGGGCGCGCAGCCGGGCGTCCTGCCACACGTACACCGTGCCGTCGTGGAGGACCGGAGCGGCCTCCAGGGTCTCGAAGTCGCTCTGCGCGCCGGTCAGCTCCCACAGCTTGTGGCCGCTCGACGCCTCCCGGCCCTGTACGCCGCCCCCGCGCGTGGCGGTGACGACCGTGCCGCGCTCGGCGCGCACCGCGTACACCCAGGCGTCGGTGGACAGCCGCCACCGCTCGGAGCCGTCACCGGCGTCGAGCGCGTAGAGGGACGGGCCGTCGGAGGCGTGGATCCGGCCGTCGGCGACCGCCATGGACCAGGCGACGTCGCGGGTCTTGAACTGGCGGCGGCCGCTCGCCACGTCCAGTGCGTGGACCTCGAAGGAGGTCACGTAGAGCAGGTTCCCGGCGACGGTCGGGGTGCCCCAGACCTCGTTGGACATGCGGAAGCGCCACGGCCGCCAGCGGCCGCTGTCCGGGGCCGGGCCGGGGCCCGGTACGGAGCCCGGTACGGGCTGCACCGCCGAGGGGGTGGCCACCGAACCGCCGGGCGGGCGGATCCAGCCGGTCGCCGAGTCCGCCGCGGCGGCGGAGGCGTGCGCGGCCGGGGCCGCGGCGCTCGCGCGCGGCCCGGGCCCGATCGGCACCGGCGAGCCGCCCAGGCGCACCGGCTCGCCCGAGGGCACCGGCGACATCGGCGGGTGGTGCGGCCGCTGCGGGACGGCCTGGCCGGTCCGCGGGTCCACCCACGAGTCGACACCGCGGGGGCGGCGGTGCGTGGCGGCCTCGGAGGCCGCCCCGCGGCCGCCGGAGCGCGGGCCGGGCGCCGGCACCACGGGGGCGGGCGGCGTACGGTGCCCCGCGCGCCGGGCCTCGATCATCGCGACGGCCCGGGCGGGCAGCCACGCCGAGGCGGTCCCGCTGTCGTCACCGCCGTCGAAGAGGTGCGGGGCGAGCTGCGCCTGGAGGTCGGCCGGGGTGGGCCGGAGCGTGGCGTCCATCTGCATGCAGGAGTCGATCAGCGGCCGCAGCTCGGCGGGCAGCCCCTCCAGGTTGGGTCCCTCGCGCAGCAGCATGAAGACCGTCTCCACCGGGTTCGCCCCGTGGTACGGCGGGTGCCCGGTGGCGGCGAAGACAAGGGTGGAGCCGAGCGAGAAGACGTCGCTGGCGCCCTTGACGCTGCGCGAGTCCTTCGCCTGCTCGGGCGACATGTAGGCGGGGGTGCCGACGGCGACGTTCGTCATGGTCAGGCGGGTGTTGGACACCCCGCTGGCGATACCGAAGTCGATCACGCGCGGGCCGTCCTCGACGACGAGCACGTTGGACGGCTTCAGGTCGCGGTGGACCAGGCCGGCGCCGTGGATGGACTGCAGGGCCTCGGCGATGCCGGCCGCGAGCCACCGTACGGCCTGGGCGGGCATGGGCCCGCACTCGTTGACGATCTCCTCCAGGGAGGGCGCCGGGACGTACGCGGTCGCCAGCCACGGCACGGCGGCACGCGGATCGGCGTCGACCACGGCCGCGGTGTAGAAGCCGGAGACGGCGCGGGCCGCCTCCACCTCGCGCGTGAAGCGGACGCGGAAGAGCTGGTCCTCGGCGAGCTCGGTGCGCACCGTCTTGATCGCGACCCGCCGTCCGGACGCGGACCGCGCGAGATAGACCAGCCCCATGCCGCCGGCGCCGAGCCGTCCCAGCACCTCGAAGGGGCCGATCCGTCTCGGGTCGTGCTGCGTCAGCTGCTCCACCACTCGCCTCCACACCTCCCCGTACGGGCCACTCACCGGGCCCGCTTCCACCGGCACGGGGCCCTGCCCCGTGCAGCGTCTCACCCCGGGCGCCGCCCGGGTCGAGCAACCCCGATTCTGTCAGGCCCGGACCCGGTCCGGCCCCGGCACGTCGAGCAGCGCGGTGTGATCTGCCCGGCGATCCGTCCGGGCGACCTACGCGCCGGGCTCCGTGCGGGGCTCCGTGCGGGGCTCCGAGAGCAGTCCGAAGACCGCCCCCTGATTGTCGGCGACGACCGCGATCCGCCCGTAGGGGGTGTCGAAGGGGTCGGCGGTGACCCGGCCGCCGAGCCGCTGCACGGTGATGACCGACTGGTCGCAGTCCGGTACGGCGAAGTACGCGAGGAAGTGCGCGGGCATGATCTCGGGGAAGGCGTCGGTGATCAGGCTCCGGCCCAGGACGGCGGTGTCCGTGCCGGGCGCCGCCCCGGGCGGGGACCAGATGCGGTACTCGACGCCGGCGTCGTCCTGGTCCTGCGGGACGTAGCCGAAGACCTTGGCGTAGAAGACGTCGACGGCGTCGCGGGCCCGCGTGTAGACCTCGCTCCAGCAGTACGTGTACGGCTCCTGCTGGGCCTCGAAACCGTGGTGGGTGCCGGGCTGCCACAGGCCGAAGACGGCTCCGCCGGGGTCTGCGGCCATCGCGGCGGTGCCGTACGGGCCGACCGGCATCGGGTCCATGACCATCTGGCCGCCGGCGGCGCGGATGCGCTGCGCGCAGGCGTAGGCGTCGTTGGTGTAGAGGTAGATCCCCCAGACGGTGGGCATGCGGCCGTCGGGCTTGGGGGCGAGGGCGGCGACGTTGCGGCCGCGGCTGTAGGCCTGGGTGTAGTGGCCGTACTCGGCGCCCGCACTGCCGGCGAAGGTCCACCCGAAGAGCTCACCGTAGAACCGCTTGCCCGCCTCGACGTCCGGAAGCGAGGCGTCCACCCAGCAGGGTGCGCCTTCCACGAATGCGGCCATGGGCCCGTTTCCTTCCGTTGTGCGGGGGTGTGTACCCTCCCACCTCTCCCAGCCATGATCTGCCCGAAAACTTGTCCACAGCCTGTTGATAAGACTATTCGGGGGAAACCTTGCGGAACCGGGCGACACGCCCGGAGCGGGGATGGGGGCGCGCAGAGCCCGTTTCCCGGCCTGAATGCGCCCCCATGATCGGTCGGGATCGCCTTCAGCCCAGGCCAGGGACCCCGTAACCCCATTTGCAGGCGGCCGAATAGCGCGCCGATCACCCCTCGGTAAGCTGACGGCATGACAGGACAAGTACGCACCGTCGACGGGCGTGTCGCCGGCCGGCGCGGCCAGGCGACGCGGCAGAAGCTGCTCGACTGCCTCAGCGAGATGCTCAGCTCCTCGCCGTACCGCGACGTCAAAGTGATCGACGTCGCCCGCAAGGCCGGTACCTCCCCCGCGACCTTCTACCAGTACTTCCCGGACGTCGAGGGCGCCGTCCTGGAGATCGCCGAACAAATGGCCACCGAGGGCGCGCAGTTGACGTCGCTCGTCGAGGGTCGGACCTGGGTCGGCAAGTCAGGTTGGGCCGCCGCCGAGGAACTCGTCGAGGGATTCCTGGAGTTCTGGCGCCGCAACGACGCGATCCTGCGGGTCGTCGACCTCGGCGCGGCCGAGGGCGACAAGCGCTTCTACAAGATCCGCATGAAGATCCTGAACTCGGTCACCAACTCCCTCACGGAATCGATGAAGGAGCTCCAGGCCAAGGGCAAGGTCGACAAGGACATCAGCCCCGCGGCGATGGCCGGTTCGCTGGTCGCGATGCTGGCCGCGGTCGCCTCGCACCAGAAGGGCTTCCAGACCTGGGGCGTCAAGCAGGCCGAGCTCAAGCCGAACCTGGCGCTGCTCGTCCACCTCGGCATCACGGGCAAGAAGCCGACGAAGTAGCGGCGGACCCCCGGACGTCCTCCAGGGGCCCGCCGACCTCGCCGACCTCGCCGACCTCGCCGTCGACGCCATCGACGCCGACCGGGCCGCCAACTCCGTCCACGCCGTTCACGCCGTCCGCTCCGTGCACGCGGATCGCGCCTGCGATCAGCGACGCTCCAGGCGGAACAGCCGGATCTCGCGCTCGATGCGCGCCTGGTACGTCGCGTACGGCGGCCAGAACCTCAGCACCGCCTGCCAGGCCTCCGCGCGTTCCTCACCCGCCAGCAGCCGGGCCCGGACGGGGATGTCCCGGCCTTGCCAACTCACGTCCGCGTCCGGGTGCTTGAGCAGGTTCCCGGTCCATGCCGGGTGCCCGGGGCGGCCGAAGTTGGATCCGATCAGGATCCACGTCGTGCCGCCGTCCTCCGGCATGCAGGCGAGCGGGGTCGTGCGCGGCTCACCGGTCTTGGCGCCCTTGGCGGTGAGGATCACCCCCGGCAGCATCTGGGCGCTGAGGATGACCCTGCCGCGGGTCAGCCTGTGCACCGCCTTGTCCATGGCGGGGATGAAGTGCGGTGCGATCTTCGCGAAGAGCATGGTCGAGGAGACCTTCTGCATCAGCTTGACGCCGGGAGCCATCAGACGGCCACCTTCTCGGGTGCGGGCGGGAACGGGGGCGGGGGTGTCGACGTGGACGTGGACGTGGTGGGAGCGGATGCCGCGGCCGGGCCCTGCGCCGGATCCGACGGGCCGTGCGCCGGATCCGCCGGGTTCACGGTCGGATCCGCTTCGGCGGCCCGGGCGCGGTGTCCCGGCGGCGCGGCGGCCGCGGCCGGGTCCGTGAACAGGCCCGCGCGGTCGGCGGCGTGCGCCCGCAGCCGGTGGACCGGGCCGAACAGCAGCTCGTCGGCGGCCGCCCGCTTGAAGTAGAGGTGCGCGTCGTGCTCCCAGGTGAAGCCGATGCCGCCGTGCAGCTGGATCGCCTCGCCCGCGGTCACCCGGAGGGCCTCCAGGGCCTGGGCGAGCGCGAGGCCGCCCTGATCCGGGTCCCAGGCGGCGTAGTAGGCCGCCGAGCGGGCCGCCTGCACCTGGACGTACAGATCGGCGAGCCGGTGCTTGACCGCCTGGAAGGACCCGATCGCCCGGCCGAACTGCTCACGCTGACGGACGTACTCGACCGTACGGGCGAGCGCCTGGCCCGCCGCCCCGACCGCCTCGGCGGCCAGCACGGCGGAGGCGGTACGCCCCGTCGCGGCGAGGGCGGCCGGCACATCGGCCGCCTCATCCCCGAGCAGCTCCGCGGGTGTCTGCCGGAGCTGGATCCCGGCCTGCGGCCGGGTCTCGTCCAGGACCGCCTGCCGGGACCGTACGAGGCCGGGCGCATCCTCCCGTACGAGGAACAGCAGCGTGCGGCTGCGCGCGAAGCCACCGGTGTGCGCGGCGACCAGCAGCAGCCCGGCGCTGTGCCCGTCGAGCACCTGCGCGGCCTCCCCGTAGAGCCGCCAGCCGCCCCCGTCCGCGTCGGCACGGGCCTGCACGCCGCCCGCGCGGCCGCCGCCGGCCCACTGCCCGGAGGCGTCCTCGCCGGTCAGCGCGAGGGCGGTGGCCAGAGCCGGGCCGCTGACGGCGAGGGCGGCGGTCAGCCCGCCCGTCGCGAGCGGCGGCAGCAGCGCGGAGCGCTGGGCCGCGGAGCCGAGGGCGGTGATCAGCGGCACGCACAGCGCGGCGGTGGCCAGCAGTGGCGAGGGCAACAGCGCCCGGCCGGTCTCCTCGCAGGCCAGGGCCAGGTCGGCGGGGGTGCAGCCGACGCCGCCGTACTCCTCGGCGATGGCGATGCCCGGCAGCCCGAGCTGCCGGGCGAGCTGCTGCCACAGCTCGCGGTCGTGTCCGGCGGTGGTGCGGACCGCGGCCTTGACCTCGTCGGGGCCGCAGCGTTTGCCCAGGATCTCGCGCAGGGTACGGCGTATCTCGTCCTGCTCCGCGGTGAAGGCGGCATCCATCGTCGGGCTCCTCCCGGGGGCACCTCCCAGCGGTGGCCGGGAGATATCTGACGGGCCGTCATGTTAGGCCCGGCGGAGGCAGATGCACAGGGGGCGGCGGGAGCGGGTTGCGCGGCGGGGTCTAGCATCTGACATGCCGTCAGATATACCGTCCCTTCATGCCTGGACTCACATCTGCACCCACCTCCCGCCCCCGCCGGAGGGTCGCGGTGGTCGGCGTCGCACTCTCGGACTGCGGCCGGGTCGACGGCCCCACCCCCTACGCCCTGCACGCACAGGCCGCCCGGCGCGCCCTGGCCGACTCCGGCCTGGACCGCTCCGTCATCGACGGCTTCGCCTCGGCCGGCCTCGGCACGCTGGCACCGGTGGAGGTCGCCGAGTACCTGGGCCTGCGCCCCACCTGGGTCGACTCCACCTCGGTGGGCGGCTCGACCTGGGAGGTCATGGCCGCGCACGCGGCCGACGCCATCGCCGCCGGGCACGCCAACGCCGTGCTCCTCGTCTACGGATCCACGGCCCGGGCGGACATCAAGGCGCGCCGTCGGACCTCGAACCTCTCCTTCGGGGCACGGGGACCGCTGCAGTTCGAGGTCCCGTACGGCCACACGCTGATCTCCAAGTACGCCATGGCCGCCCGCCGGCACATGCACGAGTACGGGACGACGCTCGAGCAGCTCGCCTCGGTGGCCGTACAGGCCCGCGCGAACGCCGCCACGAACCCGGACGCGATGTTCCGCGACCCGATCACCGTCGAGGACGTCCTCGGCGGCGACATGATCGCCGACCCCTTCACCAAGCTGCACTGCTGCATCCGCTCGGACGGCGGCTGCGCGGTGCTCCTGGCCGCGGAGGACTACGTACCCGACACCGCGAAGGCCCCCGTCTGGGTCCTGGGCGCGGGCACGTCCGTCTCCCACACCACCATGTCGGAATGGGAGGACTTCACGGTGTCCCCGGCGGCCGTCTCGGGCCGCATCGCCTTCGAACGGGCCGGCCTCACCCCTGCGGACGTCGACCTCGCGGAGATCTACGACGCCTTCACCTACATGACCCTGGTGACCCTGGAGGACCTCGGCTTCTGCGCGAAGGGCGAGGGCGGGGCCTTCGTCGAGAAGGGCCGCCTGCTGCGCGACGGGGAACTCCCGGTCAACACCGACGGCGGCGGCCTCTCGGCCTGCCACCCCGGCATGCGCGGCCTGTTCCTCCTGGTCGAGGCCGTCCGCCAACTCCGCGGCGAGGCGGGCCCGGGCCAGGTCACCAAACCCGGCGGCCGCCTCCCGGAGGTCGCCGTGGCCTCGGGCACGGGCGGCTGGTTCTGCTCGTCGGGGACGGTCCTGCTGGGGCGGGGGTGAGGGGGCGGCCTACTTCCCCTCGGCGAGGGTGTGCGCGACGAGCGCGTTGGCGTGACCGTGCCCGAGGCCGTGCTCGGTCTTGAGCCAGGAGACGAGCTCCATGTGCTTGGTCAGCGGCGAGGACCGAACGAGGTCCTGCCACTCCCCGATCGGACGCCCGTACTTCTTCTCGATCAAGGGGAAGTAGCTGGCGGGGCCCTTGACTGTCTCGGCCATGATGCGTCTCCTCCGTGGGACGGGTGCGGGATGCGCCGTCGCGTTCTGAAGGTATGACCGCGGCGGGAACGAAAACTCATCGGCCGGGGCGAACATTCTTCGGGAGCGGGGACTTCAGGGGCGGCGGGGAGGCGGAGCCCGGACGGTCGGGGACGAAATGCGAGGGCGGGGGCTTCAGGGGCGGCACCTGCTGGGCCGGTAGTCAGAGACGCGTATGGGGGTTTCCCGTCAGTCTCATCGTCTCTCCGTGTCGGGCCGGCCCCTCAAGGGCGCTCGTTCCTCGCGTCGCTTCGCGATTTCGCTGCGCTCAACCCTTGACCGACCGTCCCGCCCCGGACATACGAAGACTGCCGGGAAACCCCCAAAGGAACGGGCCGGGCCCAGCCTTTACGGACGGGCACGTCAGAGACCCGCGAGCACGCCGGGCGTGGGCACGCCCCCGAGGCGGGCTCATCTTGAGCGTCCTGCCGGGTCGGTGGGCGCGCCAAATCGCTACGCGCTCCTCACCCCTCAGCGTCCGGCGACCGTCTTGGGCTGGACATAGGCCGCCCACGGGGCCGTTGGTGCTCCTCGGTCACGCGTCCGACGACCGCCTTGGGCTGGGCATATGCCGCCCACGGGCCGTTGGCGCTCCTCACGTCTCAGCGTCCGACGACCGTCTGGGGCTGGGCATAAGCCGCCCACGACCCGCTGGCGCTCCTCGATCACGCGTCCGGCGACCGTCTCGGGTCGTTGGGAGGGTCTGACGGCCGATCCTTCGGCTATTTCGTCGTGGATCCGGGTCAGCGCCGGACCGAGCCCACAAACAGGGGCACATACGGGAGCAATTGGTGCAAACTGTCGGCCTTTTGCGGCATCCATGTGCGCTGACCCGCATCCACGACGAAATAGCCGCTGTCCCACGCCTTTCCACCCCGGATAGGCGGCAGTCGCGGTCGTCGAGAAGCATCAACAGCCCGTGGGCGGCCTATGCCCAGCCCAAGGCGGTCGTCGGACGCATGTCGAGCCTCGAACCGAGCTCGTGGGCGGCCTATGCCCAGCCCAAGACGGTCGTCGGACGCTGAGAGGTGAGGAGCGCGTAGCGATTGGCTGCGCTTCCCCCGACCCGGGAGGCGGCTCGGGATGAGCCCGCCTCGGGGGCGTGCGTGCGCCCGGCCTGCTCGGGCATCGCCGACCTCCCCGTCCCTGAAGACTTGGCCCGGCCCGTTCCTTTGGGGGTTTCCCGGCAGTCTTCGTATGTCCGGGGCGGGACGGTCGGTCAAGGGTTGAGCGCAGCGAAATCGCGAAGCGACGCGACGAAGGAGCGCCCTTGAGGGACCGGCCCGACACGGAGAGACGATGAGACTGACGGGAAACCCCCATACACATCTCTGACTACCGGCCCAGCAGGTCCCGCCCACCAACGCCACCCCGCACCAACCTACCCCGCCCGACGACACCCCCGCCCCCAAAGCAGCCCCGCGCCCACCAGCCGCCGCCCAGGCACCCCCCTCCCCCGCGCCCCACCCCGCACCAACCGACCCCGCCCACCCACACCCCCGCCCCCGAAGCCCCCCCCACCGCACCGGTCGGCCCCCGCCCCTCTGGCCCCCTCCCCCCGCCCTGCTGTTCCATGGGGCTCATGACCAGCGATGCCCGCGGATCCGGCCAGACCGGCGAAGCCGCCCCCGACGACTTCCGCGCCACCCTGCACTCCCTGCGCGTGTGGGACTCACCGCTCCCGGGGTTCGACCCGGCCGCCGCGCCCCGTGAGCCGGTGGCGCTGTTTCGGGAGTGGTTCGTGCATGCCGCCCGCGCAGGGCAGTTGGAGCCGCACACCATGAGTCTGGCGACGGTGGACGGGGACGGGCGGCCCGATGTGCGGACGTTGATGCTGCACGACGTCGACGCGCGCGGCTGGCACTTCGCCTCGCACGCCACCAGCGCCAAGGGCGTGCAGCTGGCGGCCCGCCCGGAGGCGGCCCTCGGCTTCTACTGGCCCTCCGTGGGGCGCCAGGTCCGCGTCCGGGGCCGGGTCACCGCCTGCGGGCCCGAGGAGAGCCGGGCGGACCTGGCGGTCCGCTCGCGGGGTGCGCTCGCCGCCGCGCTCACGGGCCGGCAGAGCGAGGTGCTCGGCTCCGTGGAGGAGCTGGCGCGGGTCTCGGCGGCGGCCTGGGAGCGGGCCGGGTCGGAGCCGGACGCGCCGGCTCCGACCTGGACGCGGTACGTACTGGATCCCGCCGAGGTGGAGTTCTTCCAGGGGGACGCCGCGCGCCGGCACATCCGCCTGCGGTACTCCCGTACCGCAAGCGGCTCATGGGACCGCGAGCTGCTCTGGCCCTGATCCGTCAGTCCGGCGGGGCCGGCCGGAAGACCGGCACCCACACTCCGTCCGCCGTCTCGCGGAAGGTGACCGTCAGCGGCATGCCGATGCGCAGGTCCGCCGCCTCGCAGTCCACCACCTCGGTCATCATCCGCGGGCCTTCGGCGAGGTCGACGACGGCCGCCGTGTACGGGACGCGCGTGCCGAACGGCGGGAGGTCGTTGCGGTGGATCACCGACCACGTGTAGAGGGTCGCCCGGCCGCTCGCCGGCTCCCATGCGACGCGGTCCTCGCCCGCCCAGCAGAACGGGCAGAACTCGCGCGGGTAGTGGTGCGCCCGCCCGCAGTCGGCGCAGCGCCGCAGCAGCAGCCCGCCCTGGGCCGCGGCGTCCCAGTAGGGGCGGGTGAAGTCGTCGGCCTCGGGGAGGTCGTGGCGCACGGCGGCGGTCACAGGAACAGTCCGATCGCCGCGTCGAGGGACCAGGTCTGCCAGGACATGGCGAGGAGCGCGACGAGCGAGATGAGCGCCATCATCGCGTTCTGGCCCTGCTCGGCCCAGTCGTGGATCATCAGTACGAGGTAGAGCAGGTTCAGCAGCAGGCCTCCGACCAGGGCGACCGGGGTGAGGAGGCCGAGGACCAGGCCCAGCCCGAGGGCGAGTTCGGCGTAGACGACGATGTACGCCATCGCCTTCGGCCGGGGTGCGACGACCCGCTCGAAGCCGCCTTTGACGAAGGTCCAACGGTGTTTGCCGGCGACGTCGGCGGCCCAGGCGATGCCGGTGCCGCGTTCGAACCAGCCCTTCTTGTCCTTGTGCCGCCAGCTCTCCAGCCACCACAGGCCGAGGCCTATCCGGAGCACGGCGAGCCATTCGGCCCCACTGAGCCAGATGGTCTGCATCGGCAGCCCCCACCCCTCTCGCGATCGACGCGCACGCTCTATCTGACGGTACGTCAGTTGAGCGGATCCGGGGCGTTCACGCAAGGCCCCGGTCGGCCGCGGATCCACGGACCCCCGCGTGGCCGCGGCGGTCCGTGATCGATCCGCAATCGATTCCCCGCCCGACCGAGACCCATCAACCCAGCGTGGCGATACGATCACACCTCATGCCCGGAGACCCGACAGCACCCGACATGACCACCCAGCCCCGCCCCGTGTACGTCATCGGGGCCGGCCCCGGCGGCCTCGCCGCGGCCGCCGCGCTGCGCGCCCGCGGGGTCCGTGCGGTGGTCGTCGAGAAGTCCGACGAGGTCGGCACGTCCTGGCGACGCCACTACGACCGGCTGCGCCTGCACACCACGCGCCGCCTCTCCGCCCTCCCGGGCCTGGCGATGCCGCGCCGCTTCGGGCGCTGGGTCTCCCGCGACGATGTGGTGCGCTACCTGGAGAAGTACGCCGAGTTCCACGAGCTGGAGCTGGTGACCGGCGTGGAGGTCACCCGGATCGAGCGCGCCCCCGAGGGCGAGGACGGCTGGATCCTGCACGCCACCGGCGGGCGGGAGCTGGCCGCAGCGGCCGTCGTCATCGCCACCGGGTACAACCACACGCCCGCGCTGCCCGACTGGCCGGGCAGGGACGCGTACGAGGGCCGGCTGGTGCACGCCCGCGAGTACCGCAACCCCGGCCCCTACGCGGGCCAGGACGTCCTCGTCGTCGGCGTCGGCAACACCGGCGCCGAGATCGCCGTCGACCTCGTCGAGGGCGGTGCGGCGCGGGTGCGGCTCGCCGTGCGCACCGCGCCGCACATCATGCGCCGCTCCACCGCCGGCTGGCCGGCCCAGCGCAGCGGGATCCTCGTGCGCCGGCTGCCGGCGCCGCTCGTGGACCGGCTGTCGGCGGTCGTCGCCCGGGCGTCCGTGCCGGACCTGTCGGCGTACGGGCTTCCGCGCCCCGCCACCGGCCTGTACAGCAGGGTGAAGCAGGGGTCGATACCGGTTCAGGACGTCGGCCTGATCGACGCGGTCCGCAGCGGCAGGGTGGAGCCGGTGGCCGCCGTCGAGGCCTTCGACGGCGCCGAGGTGGTGCTCGCGGACGGCTCGCGGATCACGCCGGACGCGGTGATCGCGGCGACCGGCTACCGCCGGGCGCTGGAGGGACTGGTCGGCCACCTGGGGGTGCTGGACGAGCGCGGCCGGCCCCGTACGCACGGCGCCCGCTGCCCCGAGCAGGCCCGCGGCCTGTACTTCACGGGCTTCTCGAACCCGATCAGCGGGATGTTCCGGGAGATGGCCCTGGACGCGGAGAAGATCGCCAAGGCGGTCTCCCGGCGGTCCGGAGCGCGTGCCTCGTGAAGCTGCCCGGCCCGAACGCCCCGGCCCGGATCCGGGAGGCCGCCCCGACCGCGTGGGGTCCGAACACGTGAGAACCCTCCCATCGATGCGAGTGGTCGCACTGCTCCTGGCTCTTTCCGCTCCTGTCGTGTCTTCCTGTGCGGCCCTCGAGGACGCCGGGGCGGGGTATCCGAAGGCCGTCTTGGCCGATCGGGACTCACTGGTCCGCTCCTGGGGAGCGGGCGGAAGCGAAGTCGTCCTGAAGGCGGACGGTTCATTCGAATCCAAGGGTGTCGACTTCGGCAAACAGGACTGCCGTGAAGGGGTTCCGGATCCAGGGGCCGGCACCTGGTCGTCCATTGACACGGGTCAGGGGGTGACGAGGATCCAGCTGAAGTTCGGAACCGGATGCTTCGGCTCGCTCTGGGTCGGAACGATCGACGGTGCGACCGTGCTGTGGCGGGAGACGAGCCCGGAGAAGCACGAATTCACCTCTCTGCAGTAGGTGTGCTCGGTCCGGGCGATCGCGGCGGGGCTGGGCCGCAGCCCTCCCACGGCCGGCCGGGCCGTTCGTCCTCCGGCACGCCCGATCCGCGGCGGAGGGGCCGGGTCGGCCGAATCGCGCCCTGGACCGGTCCCGGCGGGATCTGTCACCGTTCACTTCACCACACCACCTCCACACCTTTCCTGCGCAGCCCTGTTCCTGACGGCACGTCAGTTCAGTAATCTGACTACACGTCAGTTATTGAGTTCCATCGAGGTTCATCGAGCAGGAGTGGGCGGCAACGATGCTTGGATCTACTCACGGCACCCTCACCACCGACTTCCGCGCACGTGTCGAGGCCTGCGGGGAGTCTCCCAGGACCGCCGTCCACTCGTCGGCGGCCCCCTCCTCCGACGACGCGGTCCCCCTCGACGTCAGCGGACGACCGCTGCACGCCGACGTCCCCGACCTGGACCGGTTCTTCCGACCCGAGTCCGTCGCCGTCATCGGCGCCTCCGACGCCGAGGGCAAACCCAACACCGGCATCACCCGCCAGCTCATCGCCTGGGCGGAGCGCGTCGGCGCCCGGCTCCACCCCGTGCACCCCACCCGCCCCACCGTCTTCGGGCTGACCTGCCACGCCTCCGTGAGCGAGCTTCCCGAGCAGGTGGACCTCGCCGTCCTCCTCATCGCCGACCCGCTCCCCGTCATCGAGGAACTGGCCGAGACCAAGGTCAAGTTCGCCGTCGCCTTCGCCTCCGGATTCGCGGAGACCGGCGACGCGGGCGCGGCCGCCCAGGAGCGGCTCGGCGCCGCCGTGCAGCGCTCGGGACTGCGCCTGCTGGGCCCCAACACCAACCTGAACGCCTTCGAGGAGTTCCGCGAGGACCTCGACGGCCCCGCGATCGCCCTGATCACCCAGTCCGGTCACCAGGGCCGGCCCGTCTACACCCTCCAGGAGCTCGGCATCCGGCTCTCCCACTGGGCGCCGACCGGCAACGAGGCCGACCTGGAGACCGCCGACTTCATCTCCTACTTCGCCGAGCAGCCCGAGGTGGGGGCCATCGCCTGCTACGTGGAGGGCCTCAAGGACGGCCGGTCCTTCCTGCTCGCCGCCGACCGGGCCGCCCGCAACGGGGTCCCGGTCGTCGCCGTCAAGGTCGGCCGCACCGAGACCGGCGCGCGCATGGCCGCCTCCCACACCGGGAAGCTGACCGGCGCCGACACCGTCGTGGACGCCGCCATGCGCCAGTTCGGCGTCATCCGCGTCGACGGGCTCGACGAGCTCCAGGACACCGCGGCCCTGCTCGCCCGCGCCCGGAGGCCGAAGGCCGACGGGGTCGTCGTCTACTCGATCTCCGGCGGCACCGGGGCCCACTTCTCCGACCTGGCCACGGAGGCGGGCCTGACCCTGCCCACCCTCTCGCAGGCCAAGCAGGACGAGCTCCACCAGTGGATCCCCGCGTACCTGAACGTCGCGAACCCCGTCGACAACGGCGGCCACCCGGTCGGCGACTGGCGCGGCCGGAAGATCATCGACGCGCTCCTCGCCGACCCCGACGTGGGCGTCCTGATCTGCCCGATCACCGGCCCCTTCCCGCCCATGAGCGACAGGCTCGCGCAGGACCTGGTGGACGCGGCCGAGCAGAGCGACAAGCTGATCTGCGTGATCTGGGGCTCCCCCGTCGGCACCGAGGACGCCTACCGCACCACCCTCCTCGGCTCCTCCCGCGTGGCCACCTTCCGCACCTTCGGCAACTGCATCACCGCCGTCCGCGCCTATCTCGGCCACCACCGCTTCACCGCCGGCTACCGCTCCCCGTTCGAGGACGCGCCCCGCACGCCCTCGCCCTCGTACCGCAAGGCGCAGGCCCTCATGCGGCCGTCGCAGCAGCTCAGCGAGCACGCGGCGAAGCAGCTCCTGCGCGCCTACGGGATACGGGTGCCCCGCGAGCAGCTGGTGACGAGCGCGGCGGCGGCGGTCCGCGCCGCCGGGCTGGTCGGCTACCCGGTGGTGATGAAGGCCTCGGGCCCGCAGCTGGGCCACAAGACGGAACTCGGCCTCGTGAAGATCGGCCTCACCTCGGCGAGCCAGATCCGCGACGCGTACCGGGAGCTGACCGACATCGCGCGCTACGAGAACGTGCCGCTCGACGGGATCCTGGTCTGCCAGATGGTGGAGCGGGGCGTGGAGATGGTCGTCGGCGTGACCCAGGACGACCTGTTCGGCCCCACCGTCACGGTCGGGCTGGGCGGGGTCCTGGTGGAGGTCCTGCACGACGCGGCGGTCCGCGTGCCGCCGTTCGGCGAGGACCAGGCGCGGGCGATGCTGAGGGAGCTGCGCGGGCATGCGCTGCTGGAGGGCGTGCGGGGGGCTCCGCCGGCGGATGTGGACGCCCTCGTGGAGGTCGTGCTGCGGATCCAGCGGATGGCCCTGGAACTGGGCGACGAGCTGTCCGAGCTGGACATCAACCCCCTGATGGTCCTCCCCCGCGGCCAGGGGGCGGTGGCTCTGGACGCCCTCGCCATCTGCCGCTGAGCTGCGCGGCCGGAGGATCCGGCCGCGCCGGCGTTCGAGGCGCGGGGTCCGGGGCGGAGCCCCGGGCTTTGAGCCGCACCCATCCCCGATCGGGAGTTCACGCATGACCGGCACCCCCGAGGACGACGTCCTCCACCGCATCGAGAACGGCGTCGCCTGGATCACCCTCAACCGCCCCGAGGCGATGAACGCCGTCACCCGGGACCAGCGCGAGCGCGTCATCGCGCTGCTCGCCGAGGCCTCTGCCGACCCGGGCATCCGGGCCGTCGTCATCACCGCCACCGGCAAGGGCTTCTGCGCGGGCGCGGACCTGCGCGGCGGGAGCGCTCCCGCGGGCGAGCGGGTCGCCGGCGACGTCGCCCGTATGATCCGCCTCGGCGCGCAGCGCCTGATCACCGCCGTGCTCGACTGCGAGAAGCCCGTCCTCGCCGCCGTCAACGGCACGGCCGCCGGAATCGGCGCGCACCTCGCCCTCGCCTGCGATCTCGTCATCGCCGCCGAACCGGCCCGTTTCATCGAGGTGTTCGTCCGCCGCGGGCTGGTTCCCGACGGCGGGGGCGCGTACCTGCTGCCGCGGCTCGTCGGCCCGCAGAAGGCCAAGGAGCTGATGTTCTTCGGCGATGCCGTCCCGGCCGTCGAGGCCGAGCGCCTGGGCCTGGTGAACCGGGTGGTGCCGGCCGAGGAGCTGGAGGCGACCGCCCGTGCGTGGGCCGAGCGGCTCGCGCAGGGGCCCACGCGCGCGCTCGCCATGACCAAGCAGCTGGTCAACGCCTCGCTGGACGGGGACCGGGCGGCCGCGCTGGCCGCCGAGGCCACCGCTCAGGAGATCAACATGACCACGGCCGACGCGAAGGAGGGCGTGGCCGGCTTCGTGGAGCGGCGCACGCCCAAGTACCTCGGCCGCTGACTACATCTGCGGGTCGGGCTTGAGCAGCGCGAACACCGCTCCGGCCGGGTCGGCCAGCCAGGCGATCCGCCCGACCTCCGGGAGGTCGGTGGCCGGCATGAGCACCGAGCCGCCGTTCGCCCTGGCCACCGCGACGGTCGCGTCGACGTCCGCCGCCATGAAGTACGGCACCCAGCGCGCCCGTTCGCCCTCGCCCTCGCCCCTGAAGGGGGCGACCCCGCCGAAGGAGGCGTCCTGCTGGTCCCCGTCGGCGGTGCTCAGTACCCGGTACGTCATTCCGGGCGCGGGCATCTCGGCGCTGCGCCAGCCGAACAGGCCTGCGTAGAAGGCGATGGCGGCGACGGGGTCCGGTACGTGGAGCTCGGTCCACAGCAAAGCGTTCTCGGCGGAGGTCAGCTGGAGTCCGGAGGTCTTGCCGGGCTGCCAGACGGCGAACTCGGCGCCCTGCGGGTCGGTGTACTGGGCCAGCCAGCCCTCGCCCATGACGTCCATGGGCTCCATCCGGACGGTGCCGCCGCCGTCGCGGACGGCGGCGGTGGTGGCCTGGACGTCGGAGGTCATGAAGTGCTGCATCCAGGCGGGCGTCGCGCCCTCCTCGGTGAGCGGCCCGAGCGCGGCGACGGTCTTGCCGCCCACCTGGAAGAAGCCGTACCCGCCGGCCTCGGGCCCGGCGGAGGCGAACTCCCAGCCGAGGACGGCTCCGTAGAAGGCGACGGCGGCGTCGGTGTCGGGGCTGCCGAGGTCGAGCCAGTTGGGTGATCCGGTGGTGAAGTCGGTGCCGAGCATGGGGTCCTCCCGGGGTGCGGCGGCGGTACGAGGTCGCTGCCACGATGCCGAGCCTCCACCCGCACCCGGGCGTACGGACCCACGGGGGCGGGGGGTTTCACCCGTGTGGGGGAACTGGGGGGGGGCAGGCCGGCGAGTCCTTCACGATCAGGTCCGCTCCGGCCCGCCGGTGGAAGCGGGTGTCGGCCGGGCGCTCCCGCCAGGTGCCGACGGCGGTGCAGCGCGCCACGGCGTGGTCCTCGCCGCGCCACTCGCCGACGTACTGCGCACGCTCCAGCCGGGGCACGCGTTCAATCGGCAGGACCCCGCACCCCACCCCTTCCTATCTGACGACTCGTCAGTTTCAATCGTTGCTGTGATGGGACATGCAGGGATGGCGGCCACCGTCGTCCGATACCTCAGGTCAGTCGGCTCCCCCACCTCCGCCTCGGCGCAGCGGGAACCCGAGTCCGTCGACGCCCTGCCGCGTCCCGATCTGCGGGCCGTCGGCGCGGACGAGCGCGCGCCGGTGTCCCCCGCCGAGTTCCGGGCCGTGCTCGGGAACTTCGCCAGCGGGGTCACCGTCATCACCGCGCCGCCCGGCGAGGACGAGGAGGGCCCGGCCGGCTTCGCCTGCCAGTCCTTCGCCTCGCTCTCCCTCGACCCGCCCCTGGTCACCTTCATGGTGGCCCGTACGTCGACCACCTGGCCGCGGATCGCCCGCGCCGGGGTGTTCTGCGTCAACATCCTCGGAGCCCAACAGGGCGAGCTGTGCCGGTCCTTCGCCGTCAGCGGCGCCGACAAGTTCGCCGGGGTGAGCCACACCCCCGCCCCCGTCACGGGATCACCGCAGCTCGACGCCGTGCCCGCCTGGATCGACTGCCGGATCCAGGCCGTCCACACCGGCGGGGACCACCTCATCGTCGTGGGCCGGGTCGTGGCCATGGGCGCGGCCGGCGAGGGCGAGCCGCTCCTCTTCCACAAGGGCCGTTTCGGCCGCCTCGCCGACTGACCCGGCAGACCCGGCAGACCCGGCAGACCGGGCAGACCGGGACGCGAAAGGGTGGCTCCGGGGCCCGGCCCCGGAGCCACCCTTTCGCGCGGTTCAGAAGGTGAGCACCCCGCGCGCCACCCGCCCGTGGTGGGCGTCGTCCACCGCCTTGGCGAAGTCCTCCACCGGGTAGACCTCCGTCACCAGCTCGTCCAGCAGCAGCCTGCCCTGCCGGTAGAGCTCGGCGTACAGGGCGATGTCGCGCTGCGGGCGCGAGGACCCGTACCGGCAGCCCATGATCGTCTTGTCCAGGTACATGGAGGACACAAGGAACGACGCCTCCTCCCGGAAGCCGGGCACGCCGAGCAGGACCGCCTGTCCGTGCCGGTCGAGGAGGTCGATCGCCTGGCGGATCAGCTTGACGTTGCCCACGCACTCGAAGGCGTGGTCGGCGCCGGTCGGCAGGATCTCGCGGACCGCCGCCGAGGAGTCGGCCACGGCGGACGCGTCGATGAAGTGCGTGGCGCCGAACTGGCGGGCCACGGCCTCCTTCGCCGGGTTCGCGTCCACGGCCACGATCGTCGTGGCACCCGCGATCCGGGCCCCTTGCAGGACATTGAGGCCGATTCCGCCGGTGCCGATGACGACCACGCTCTCGCCCCGGTCCACGCGGGCCCGGTTCAGCACCGCCCCCACCCCGGTGAGGACCCCGCAGCCGATGAGCGCCGCCGAGGCCAGCGGGATGTCGGCGGGGATCCGCACCGCCTGCACGGCCTTGACGATCGTGCGCTCGGCGAAGGCGGAGTTGGAGGCGAACTGGAACAAGGGCTTGCCGCCCCGCGAGAACGGCTGCCCCGGCATCCCGATCGCCTTGCGGCACATCGTCGGCCGGCCCCGGTCGCAGTCCGCGCACGCCCCGCAGTTGGCGAGGGTGGACAGGGCCACATGATCGCCCGGCGCGACGTGCGTGACGCCCGGGCCCACCGCCTCCACGACGCCCGCGCCCTCGTGCCCCAGCACCACCGGCGGCGGGAACGGGATCGTCCCGTCGATCACCGACAGGTCGCTGTGGCACAGCCCGGCCGCCCCGATCGCGACGAGCACCTCCCCCGGCCCGGGACCGCGGATCTCCAGGTCGTCGACCACCTGGGCCTGCTTGCCGTCGAACACGACGCCTCTCACCTGGACTCCTTAGGCAGGCCGAGCACGCGCTCGGCGATGATGTTCCGCTGGATCTCGTCCGAGCCGCCGTAGATGGTGTCGGCACGGGTGAACAGGAACAGGCGCTGCTCCTCGTCGAGCCCGAGTTCGTACGGGAGTCCGGTCTCCCAGGCGGCCGGCCCGGCGGTGGCCGCCGCGCCGCGGACCGCCACCGCCAGCTCCCCGAGCCGCCGGTGCCAGCCGCCCCACAGCAGCTTGGCCACGCTGGGCGCGCCCGGATCCCCCGCGGAGGCGAGGGTGCGCAGCGCGTTCCACCGCATCGTGCGCAGCTCGGCCCACTGGCGGACCAGCCGCTCGCGCAGTACGGGGTCCCCGGCGCCCGCGGCGTCCCGCGCGGCGTACGCGGCCAGCACGCGCTCCAGTTCCGCCGCGAAGCCGATCTGCTGGACCAGGGTCGAGACCCCGCGTTCCAGGGCGAGCAGGCCCATGGCCACGGTCCAGCCGTCGCCCTCGGCGCCGACGACCTCCGCCGCGACCGCCCCGTCGAAGAACACCTCGTTGAACTCGCTCGTCCCCGACATCTGCCGGATGGGCCGCACCTCGACGCGGCCGGGCTGGTCCATCCGTACGAGCAGGAACGACAGCCCCCGGTGGCGGCGCGAGCCGGGCTCGGTGCGGGCCAGGACGAAGCACCAGTCGGCGTCGTGGGCGAGCGAGGTCCAGATCTTCTGGCCGGTCACCCGGAACAGCCCGTCGGCCGGGTCCCGTACGCCGGCCGTACGGATGCCCGCGAGGTCGGAGCCGGCGCCCGGCTCGCTGTAGCCCTGGCACCACAGCTCCTCCCCCCGCGCGATGCCCGGCAGGAAGCGATTGCGCTGCTCGGGCGTCCCGTGGGCGATGAGCGTCGGGGCAAGGAGGTTCTCGCCGATGTGGCCGACCCGGCCGGGCGCGCGCAGGGCCGCGTACTCCTCGGCCCACACGACCTGGCCGGTCAGGGAGAGCCGGCGGTTGCCCCACCCGTCGGCCTCCCAGCCCTGCCCGATCCAGCCGCCCCGGCCCAGCTCGCGCTCCCATGCCCGGCGGACCCGGGCCCCCTCGTGCTCGCTGCCCGGTCCGCCGAGGCCGACGGCCTGCGCGTACGGGCCCACGAGGTGCTCCGTCAGCCACGCCCGGGCATGCCCGCGCAGCTCCTCGTCCTCGGCCCCGAAGCTGAAGTCCACGCCGCTCCCCCTTGGTCCAGTCCGATCCGGTCCCGTCCGACCCAGTCCGATCCGATCCCCGGTCCGGTCCGGGCCCCGGTCCGGGCCGGGCCGGGGCTACGCGTTGGGGCGGTCCTTGGCGGCCGCCGCCTTCGCCATGGCCTCCAGCTGCGCGAGCATCGGCATCGGGTCGGTGCCCACCGTGCCGGGGAGGAAGTCGGCGATCTTCTCCGGCGTCCAGGACCCTTCGGCGTATCCGGCGCGCAGTTCGCGCGGCTGCGCCCAGACGGCGATCTTCGGGCCGGCGATCGTGTAGACCTGCCCGGTGATGTCCTCGGCCCTGGCCCGGTCGCTGAGCAGGTAGGTGACGAGGGCCGCCACGTCCTCGGGCTCGCCGATCTCCTTGAGCTCCATGGGGACGTTCGCGGACATGCGGGTGCGGGCGACGGGCGCCACGGCGTTGGCCGTGACCCCGTACTTGGCCAGGCCCAGTGCGGCGGAGCGGACGAGCGAGATGATTCCGCCCTTGGCCGCGCTGTAGTTGGCCTGGGCGACGGAGCCCTGGTGGTTGCCGCTGGTGAAGCCGATCAGGGTGCCCGAGCCCTGCCTGCGCATGACGGCGGAGGCGGCGCGGAAGACGGTGAAGGTGCCCTTGAGGTGGGTGGCGATGACCGGGTCCCACTCCTCCTCGGACATGTTGAACAGCATCCGTTCGCGCAGGATGCCGGCCACGCACACGACCCCGTCGAGGCGGCCGTACTGCGTGAGCGCGGTGTCGACGAGGCGCTGGCCGCCCGCCATGGTGGAGATGTCGTCGGCGACGGCGACGGCCTCCCCGCCGGCGGCGACGATCTCCTTCACCACGGCCTCGGCGATCTCGCTGGTGGGCTCCGCGCCCTCGATCCCGACGCCGTAGTCGTTGACGACGACCCTGGCGCCCTCGGCGGCCGCGGCGAGTGCCACGGCCCGCCCGATGCCCCGGCCGGCGCCGGTGACGGCGACGACCTTGCCTGCCAAGAAGTTCCCCACGTCCGGCCCCTTCCCGCGATTTCTGACGGACCGTTAGATTCTATGGGTAGTCAGATGCACCTGCACAAGCCCTCGTTGCCGTCGTTGCCGTATCCACGCAAGGAGCTGTCGACGCCCATGACCCTGCCCGCCGAGTTCCACGACATCGCCAAGCGCGTCAACAACTGGGGACGATGGGGCGCCGACGACGAGATCGGCACCCTGAACCTGATCACCGACGAGGTGGTCCGCGGCGCCGCGGCGGAGATCCGTACCGGCCGCCGGATCCCGCTCGCCCTCCCGCTCAAGGAGGACGGGGTCCAGGTCGGCATGATCCCCGGCCGGATCAACCCGCTGCACACGATGGTGCAGATCAACCAGGAGCTCTTCGGCCCCGGCACGGTGGCGTGCAGCGACGACGCCGTGAGCATGGGACTCCAGGCCGGCACCCACTGGGACGCCCTCACCCACGTCTCACACTCGGGGAAGATCTACAACGGCCGCCCGGCCGGCACCATCACGGCGCACGGCCGCGCCGAGTTCAGCGGCATCGACAAGGCCGGCCACATCGTCTCGCGCGGGGTGCTCCTCGACGTCGCACGCGCGAAGGGGCTGGACCGGCTGCCGGGCGACCACGCGGTCACCCCCGGGGACCTGGCGGAGGCCGAGGAGTTCGGCGGGGTCACCGTCCGCGCCGGGGACATCGTGCTGGTGCGCACCGGCCAGATCCAGGTCTACCTGGCGGGCGACAAGCACGGCTACGGCTTCCCCTCGCCCGGGCTGTCGGTCCGTACGCCCGAGTGGTTCCACGCGCGGGACGTGGCGGCCGTCGCGAACGACACCCTGACCTTCGAGATCTTCCCGCCGGAGATCGAGAACCTGTGGCTGCCCGTGCACGCCCTGGACCTGGTCGAGATGGGGATGCACCAGGGCCAGAACTGGAACCTCGAAAAGTTGTCCACAGCCTGTGCAGAAGAGAATCGTTACGCCTTCCTCCTCTCGGCGATGCCGGAACCGTTCGTCGGCGGCACCGGCACCCCGGTCGCCCCGGTGGCCGTCCTCTGAACCCGGCGGGGCGGGCGGCGCCGGGCCCGAGGACCCCCGCCGCGCGCGAGTCCTGCGCAGTGGAACCATGAGGTGGACATGACGCGTCACCGTACGCGCGTCACACCCCGTCCCCACCACCTTCCCCGCAGGAGAAGCCCGCATGGCCAACCCGTACCAGGTAACGCCGCCACCTGCCCCCAGGCGCCGCTCGGGCGGCAATGTCGTCGCCGTCATCGTCCTCGTCCTGATCGTCGTCGGCGGCTACTTCGCGCTGCAGTCGGTCAACAAGAAGGACGACGGCAAGCCGACGGCGTCCACCTCGGCGTCCCCCTCCGCCAAGCCCACGGCCAAGGACCCCGGATCCCCCGAGTCCTCCTCCGACACCTCCAGCGCGTGGAAGGTCGGCGACTGCGGCGGCCCCGACCCCTCCAAGGCCCCCGACGGCTACAAGCGGACGGGCTGCTCCGACTCCGGGGCCACCTTCAAGGCCATCGACATCAAGGAGGCCAGCATCCTCCCGGGCGCCATCCAGTGCCCGCCCGGCACCGACCTGATGATCGACGTGAGCATCTCCTACGGCGGTGGCAAGTCGAGCGGCATCCCCACCAACACCGTCTGCGGCCGCAACCTGTCGAGCGACCACCCCGGCGACGCGGGCGCCGGCGGCGGCCAGCTGGTGAAGGGCGACTGCGTCACCAACCAGGCCAAGGAGATCGCCTGTGGCGGCTCCGGCGCCCAGAAGGTCCTCGGCCTCGTCAAGACGAAGGCCGAGTGCCCCTCCGGCACCACGGACCCCATCGAGCTGACCATGGCCATCGGCCGCCCGTACGACGTGATCTGCACCGACGGCTAGGACGTCTCTTTCGGATCTTGTCGGATCAGCCCGGGTCGTCCGGTGCGGTACGGCGCAAGGCGGAGGGGCGCCCGTGTACTGGACGTACTCGGGCGCCCCGACAATGCGGCGAGCTGCCGTGCCGGGCGGGACGGGCCCGACAAGATCCGGAAGAGACGGCCTAGCAGCCGTCCGCCCGCCGTCCCGGCGCGATGGCCGGGACGGCGGGCGGCCGTGGCCGCCGAAAAGCGCGTGCCACGGCATCCACGAAGGCGCAGACTCAGCCCATGGCAGACATGCGGGCGTTCCGGGAAGCGGTCGACGACTGGGCGGCCGGCGGTCCCGAAGGGCCCGCCCGCGATCTGGCCGCCCGGCTGAACGTGCGCACGGCGGCGCTGCTGGAAGGGCCCAGCGACCTCGCGGCCGTCGAGGCGCTCGCCGCACGCCGCGGCCGCGACCTCGCCGCCGAGGGAGTGTGCGTCGTATCGATGGGCGGCGCCATGAGCGTCGCCCGCTACACCGGCCTCCTCGGGCCGCCCGGCCTCGGCCTGCGCCTGACGGGACTGTGCGACGAGAACGAACAGCCCTTCTACGACCGCGCCCTGGACCGGGCCGGGGCGCCCCGCGAGGGCTTCTTCGTGTGCGTGGCGGACCTGGAGGACGAACTGATCCGCGCCCTGGGCACCACACGGATCGAGGACATCCTGCGCACCGAGGGCGAGCTCCGCTCCTGGCAGACCTTCGTACGCCAGCCCGCCCAGCGCGACCGGCCCCGGCAGCGGCAGCTGCGGCGCTTCCTGGGCACGACGAAGGGCCGCAAGATCCGCTACGGCCGCCTCCTCGCCGAGGCCCTCGCCCCCGAAGAGGTACCGGCCCCGCTCGACGACCTCCTCGCGGTGCTGTGACCCGCGCCGGCCTCAGTCGCTCTCCTGCACACAGGTCCGGTCCTTCGCCGGCAGTCGGCCCGTGGCCAGGTACCTGTTGACCTGGTCGTCCACGCAGGCGTTGCCGTAAGTCCCGTAGAGGGCATGCCGGTTCGCTCCCTCCAGGGTGATCAGCCTGGAGCTCGGCAGCAGCCGGCGCAGCTCGACGCTGCTCTTGTACGTGGTGCGCGGATCGCCGGTCGCGGCCACGATCAGCGCGGAGGCATCGCGCTTCACCCGGGTGGGTTCCTCGCGCGGCCGGTCCCAGAAGGCGCACGGGTTGATGTTGTGGGTCAGCGGGCCGAACAGGGGGTGCGCGGCGCGGCTGCGCTCGATGTCCCGCCAGTACTGCTCGGGATCGCGCCCGGCGGCCACGTCCCCGCAGATGATCGCGGACTGCACGCCCGTGGGCTCGCCCTCCCCGCGCAGCGCGTACCGCAGCTCCGCGGCGAACCCGGCGGGCAGTGTGGTGGGCGCCCCTTCGGCGGCCGCGACCAGTACGGACAGCAGCTCGCCGAACGACGCCCGCGCGGGCTCGGTGTCGTCCGCGATCCCCGAGAACAGCAGGAGCGGCACCTGGCTGTCGTCGATCCGGAAGGCATCGGCGCCCGAACCGATCGTCAGCGGGCCGCGCGCGGCTGCCGCGACGACGCGGTCGACGGAGGCGAGCACCTCGGCTCGGGTGCGGCCGAGGCCGTAGGTGGCGTGGCGCTCCGCCGCCCAGCCCGCCCAGTCGGACAGCGCCTTCTCGTTCTCGCGCTCCGCGCCCTCCAGCAGCCGGGGGCGGTAGTCGCCCGGGTTGATCGCCCCGTCGAGCACCACCCGGTCGTGGCGGCCGGGGAACATCTGGGTGTAGACGGTGCCCAGGTAGGTGCCGTAGGAGTAGCCCAGGTAGGAGATCTTCCGCTCGCCGAGCGCGCCGCGGATGACGTCCATGTCGCGGGCGGTGTTGCGGGTGCTGATGTGCGGGAGCACGGAGGCAGCGGTGGCCCGGCACTTGTCGGCCAGGCCCTTCTGCAGGGCGACCTGCCGGTCGAAGCCCGCCCGGTCGGCGCCGGCCGACAGCCAGGTCATCCCGAGGGGCCAGCCGCAGTCCAGCGGGGTGCTGCGCCCGACGAAGCGCGGGTCGAAGCCGACGACGTCGAAGCGGGCCCCGACCTCCTTCATCGCCGCGCGGGCCGTCGGCGGGTAGGCCCGGCCGGGGCCGCCGGGGCCGCCGGTGTTCAGCAGGATCGCGCCGATGCGGTGGCGGGTGTCGGTGGCCTTGAGCCGGGATATCGCCACGGTGATCGTGCGGCCGCGGGGGGCGGCGTAGTCCAGCGGCACGGTCACGTCCGCGCACTGCACACCGGCCCGGTCCAGTTCGCGGCCCGTGGCGTCGTCGGGGCCCGTGACGCAGCTGCCCCAGCTCGGCCGCTGCTGGTAGTACCGGTCGAGCCCGGCCCCGGCGGCCCCGGCGGACGCGGCCCCGGCGGACGCGGCCCCGGCGGCGCCGGCCAGGGCGGGGGTGGTGGCGAGGCAGGCGGCGAGGACGAGGCCCACGCAGGACGCGCGGCGGGCGGCGGGGCCGAGGGTTCGCTCGGCGGTGCCGAGGGTTCGGGCGGCGGTGGGCGACGCGTCGGCCGCTTCGTGTGATCGCATGCCCCGAGGCTAGGAACCGGCCCCGGCACGGCACATCGGCCACGCGCACGAGGGCGCGGGTCCCGCTCTCCCCCGGCTCCCGGGACCCGCGGCCCGGTCCGGCCTCCTCCCCCAGGAGGAGGCCCGGCAGGTTCTGCGGGTGGCGGCGACGCGCATGCACGCCCCGAGCGCGGCACGGCAGCCGCCACCCCACGACCCGCACTCGTCAAGGCCTGTCCTTGGCGTCCCCTCGCGTCGAATCGCTCCACACCAGGGTGATCAAGATGTGACGAACCGTCAACACCTCGTTAGAGGTACACGCGCGGTTCCCGCGGCGGGGTGTGAATTTCCGACGGACCGTCCGAGGGGCGCTCCGAGGCACAGTCCGAGGTGGATTTCTCCGCGCGGTCGATCTCGCACCAGATCCGCTTGCCCGCGCCCTCGCGCTGCCAGCCCCAGCGGTCCGCCAGGCCGTCGACCAGCTCCAGGCCGCGCCCTCCGGTGTCCTCGCCGCACGCCTGCCGGCGGTTCGGCGCCCGGTCGCTCGCGTCGGCCACCTCGACCCGCACCCCCGGCCCCCCGAACAGCATCCGCAGCACGGCCGGACAGCCCGTGTGCACGACCGCGTTCGTGACCAGCTCGGAGATCAGCAGGATCAGCGTCTCGGCGAGCGGCTCGTCGTCCCCTATGCCCGACCCCGCCAACCGGGAGCGGGCCCATCGGCGGGCCCGGCCGACCTCGGCGGGATCCGCTCCGACCTCCAGCTGAACCTGAAGCACCTGCACCGCTCACACCATCCGAACCGGCGGACACTTCGCCTCGCGACAGGACGGGATCACCCAGTGTGATCCCCTTCCGTAGCAGCATGGTTGACGTACAGTCACCACGACAAGCGCTTCGGGCATATTCCCGCGCGAAGGAGGGGGCGTGGTGCATACTGTGCGACGCTCGCGCCGCTCAACCGCTCGCATTCGTGGGAGCGTACCGGAGCAGGCGCCCGCATCCGGGCCGCAATGAGTCGGGCGAAGGACACAAACCGATATCAACTCTCTGTAATCAGACATGCGTCCCGCGCCGTCCCGCCCGTGCCCGCACCTCACCGTGCGCGACGCCCCTCTAGGCCGTAGCCGGCAGCTCCTCGGCGAGCAGCGCTTCGGCGAGGAGTTCTTCGGCGAGGAGCTCCTGTGCCTGCGCCGCCGTCCGCCACTGCTCGGCCCGCACCCAGGCCCGCTTCAGGTGCAGGTGCACGTCCGCCTCCCAGGTGAAGCCCATCCCGCCGTGCACCTGGAGGCAGTCCCGGGCGCCCTGTACGGCCGCCTCGTCCGCCAGCAGCTTGGCCGCCGCCACCTCGCCCGGGCCCCCCGTCACCGCCGCCGCGTACACCGCCGTACGGGCCACCTCCGCCCGGACCAGCATCCGCGCGCACAGGTGCTTGACCGCCTGGAACGCCCCGATCGGCTGCCCGAACTGCTCGCGCTCGCCGGCGTACCGCACCGCCAGCTCCACCGTCCGCAGCGCGCTCCCGAGCTGCAGTGCGGCCGTCAGCAGCGCGCCCGTCGCGCGGTACGCCGAGACGTCGCCGGCCGCCGCGACCCGGTGCAGCGGTGTCAGCGGGTCCACCGAACGCACCGGCTCGCCGGCGGGCACCGCGGCCGCCCCCAGCACCGCGTCCGCGTCCCCGAGGTGGGCCACCAGCGGCCCGTCCAGGTCGAAGGCGGTCACCACCGCCGTTCCGTCCGCGGCTCCCGGGACCACCCCCGCGGCCAGGTGCGTGGCCACCAGGGGCCCCGGCACCAGCGCCCGCCCGGCCTCCTCGAAGACCAGGACCGCCTCGGGCAGCCCGAGGCCCACACCGCCCTCGGACTCCGGCAGGCGCAGCGCGAAGAAGCCCGCCCCGCCCAGCTCCCGCCACAGCGCGCGGTCCACACCGGCCGCCGCGCCGGCGCCCCCGCCCGCCGCGGCGTCGACCGACGCCCGTAGCGCCTCGCGCCCGTACCGCCCCGCCAGCAGGTCCCGTACGCCCGCCCGCAGGTGCTGCTGGTCCTCGGTCGGCTGGAAGTCCATGCCCCTCACCGGCCCTTCGGGAGGCCGAGGATCCGCTCGGCGACGATGTTCTGCTGGATCTGCGAGGTGCCCGCGGCGATCGTGTACGAGAGGGACGAGAGCCGGTCCAGCACCCATTCCTCGTCCAGGGACAGCGACGCGGCCCCGAGCACCTCGGCCGCCGTGTCGTACAGCTCCTGGCGCGCGTGCGAGTAGGCGAGCTTGAAGACGGAACCCCCGATGCCGGGGACGCCGCCCGCCGACCGGCCGGCCTCGCTGACGTTCCACTGGGTGAGCCGCCACAGCGCGCCGAACTCCCCGTACAGCCGGCCCAGCCTGCGCCGCAGCACCGGGTCGTCCCACCGGCCGTTGGCCTTCGCCGCCCGGGCCAGTTCCCCCAGGGTCCGGCGGCAGGCGACGACCTCGCCGACGAAGGCGGTGCCGCGCTCGAAGGACAGCGTGACCATGGTGACGCGCCAGCCGTCGTTCTCCGCGCCGACCCTGTTGGCGACCGGCACCCGCACCTCGTCGAGGAACATCTCCGCGAACTCCGCCGATCCGGCGAGCGTGCGCAGCGGCCGTACGGTCACCCCCGGCGCGTCCATCGGCATGGCCAGCCAGGAGATCCCCCGGTGCTTGGGGACCTCGGCGCCGACGGGCCGCGTCCGCACCAGCAGCTCGCACCAGTCGGCGACCTCCGCGTGCGAGGTCCAGATCTTCGACCCGGTGATCACGTAGTCGTCGCCGTCCCGCACGGCCCGGGTGCGCAGGGAGGCCAGGTCGGAACCGGCGCCCGGCTCGCTGAAGCCCTGGCACCACACCTCGTCGCCCCGCAGGACGGGCGGCAGCCAGCGCGCCCGCTGCTCGGCCGTGCCCTCGGCGGCGATCGTCGGACCGGCGTGCAGCAGCCCGACGAAGTTCGCGCCGACGTACGGGGCCCCGGCGCGCTCGGTCTCCTCCAGGAAGATCAGGTGCTGGGTCGGGGTGGCCCCGCGGCCGCCCGCGTCCACCGGCCAGTGCAGGCCCGCGTACCCGGCCTCGTGGAGCCTGCGCTGCCAGCCGAGGTCGTAGGCGCGCCGGCCCGGCCAGTCGTCGGGGGACGGCTTGGCGGGCAGCTCGGGGAGCACCTTGGCGAGCCAGCCGCGCAGCCGGGCCCGGAAGTCCTGCTCCTCCTCGGTGTAGGTCAGGTCCATCAGCGGTCCAGATCGAGGCCGAGCATGCGGATGGCATTGCCGCGCATCAGCTTGTAGACCGTCTCGTCGTCCAGCCCCTTCACGTGGTCGAGGGCTACCTCCTTGGTGTGCGGGAAGGTCGAGTCCACGTGGGGGTAGTCGGTCTCGAAGGTGGCGTTGTCGCGTCCGACGACGTCGAGCGAGGCGATCCCGTGCTTGTCGCGGAAGAAGCAGCAGAACATCTGCCGGTAGTAGTACGTGGACGGCGGCTCGGGGATCAGGTCGCGGACCCCGCCCCAGGCCCGGTGCTCCTCCCAGACGTCGTCGGCGCGCTCCAGGGCGTAGGGGATCCAGCCCATCTGGCCCTCGCTGTAGGCGAGCTTCAGGGTCGGGAACTTCACCAGGACGCCGCTGAAGAGGAAGTCCATCATCGAGGCCATCGCGTTGTTGAAGCTGAGCGAGGCCTGGACGGCGGGCGGGGCGTCGGGGGACGCGGCGGGCATCTGGGAGCTGGAGCCGATGTGCATGTTGACCACCGTGCCGGTCTCCTGGCAGACCGCGAAGAAGGGGTCCCAGTAGCCGGAGTGGATCGAGGGCAGCCCGAGGTAGGTGGGGATCTCGGAGAAGGTCACGGCCTTCACGCCGCGGGCCGCGTTGCGCCGGATCTCGGCGACGGCGAGGTCGATGTCCCAGAGCGGGATGATGCACAGCGGGATCAGCCGGCCGCCGCTGTCGCCGCACCACTCCTCGACCATCCAGTCGTTGTAGGCGCGCACGCAGGCGAGGGCGACCTCCTTGTCGTGCGCCTCGGCGAAGGTCTGCCCGCAGAAGCGCGGGAAGGTCGGGAAGCACAGCGAGGCCTCGACGTGGTTGAGGTCCATGTCGGCGAGGCGGGCCTTGGGATCCCAGCAGCCGCGGCGCATCTCCTCGCGGGTGATGCCCTCCAGGGTCATGTCGTCGCGGTCGAAGCCGACGGCGGCGATGTTGCGCTTGTACGGGAACTTCAGGTCCTCGTAGATCCACCAGTCGGTCGGCGGGCCGTCGGGGTCCATGGTGATGACGTACTTGCCACCGGTGTAGGCGAGTTCGCCGATGCCGGCGGTGAGCGCCTTGGGGCCGCGGTCGCGGTACTTGGCGGGCAGCCAGACGTCGAACAGGTGGGCGGGCTCGATCACGTGGTCGTCGACGCTGATGATCCGAGGCAGTCCCAGTTCCATGACAGTCTCCCGAATTCACTGATCTGATGGATCGTCAGAAACAAGCTAGCCCCGCCACCCCTGGACCGACAAGCGTGCGCGCTCTACGCTCTGCGCTTGATCTGACTATCCGTCAGCTATGGGGAGGTCTGGGATGACGGACACCGCGACCGCGACAGAACTGAGCCGCTCCCGAACCCTGTGGGAACTGATCACCCACCGGGCCGCACTGACCCCCGGCACCCCCGTCCTGATCGAGGCGGCCGAAGACCCGTCCGACGACCGCCGCCTCACCTTCGGCGAACTGCGCGACCGCTCCGAACGCGTCGCCGCCGGCCTCCACCACATGGGGGTGCGCCCCGGTACCGTCGTCGCCTGGCAGCTCCCCACCCGCATCGAAACGGTGCTGCTCTCCGTCGCCCTCGCCCGCATCGGCGCGGTCCAGACCCCCGTCATCCCCTTCTACCGGGACCGCGAGGTCGGCTTCGCCCTGCGCGAGTCCAAGGCCGAGTACTTCGCCGTCCCAGGACACTGGCGCGGCCACGACCACACGGCCATGGCCCGGCGCCTCGACGCCCGCGGCGTCTTCGAGGCCTACGCCAACCTCCCCGACGGCGATCCGGCCGTACTCCCCCCGCCGCCCGGCTCCGGCACCGACGTCCGCTGGATCTACTGGACCTCCGGCACCACCTCCGACCCCAAGGGCGTCCTGCACACCGACCGCTCCCTGATCGCGGGCGGCTCCTGCCTCGCGCACGCCCTGCACCTGGGCCCGGCCGACGTCGGCTCGATGGCCTTCCCCTACGCGCACATAGGCGGCCCGGACTACCTGGTGATGCTGCTCCTGTACGGCTTCCCCGCGGTGCTCTTCGAGAAGTTCGCGATGCCGGACGCACTGGACGGCTACCGCCGCCACGGGGTCACCGTGGCCGGCGGATCGACGGCCTTCTACTCCATGTTCCTGACCGAGCAGCGCAAGGCCCCGGAATCCCCCCTCATCCCCACCCTCCGCCTCCTCGCGGGCGGCGGCGCCCCCAAACCGCCGGAGATCTACCACGCGGTCGTACGGGAACTGGGCTGCAAGCTCACCCACGGCTACGGCATGACCGAAGTCCCGATGATCACCATGGGCTCCCCCGACGACACCGCCGAGAACCTCGCCACCACCGAGGGCCGCCCCCCGGAGGGCATGTCCATCCGCATCACCGCCCCCGACGGCACCCCGCTCCCCCCGCACACGGACGGCGAGGTCCGGCTGCGCGGCGAAGCGGTCTGCCAGGGCTACCTGAACCGGGACGCGTCGGCGGAGGTCTTCGACACCGACGGCTACCTGATCACGGGCGACCTCGGCCACCTGACACAGGACGGCTACCTGGTCCTCACCGGCCGCAGCAAGGACGTCATCATCCGCAAGGGCGAGAACATCTCGGCCAAGGAGATCGAGGACCTCCTCCACCGCCTGCCGGCCGTCGCGGACGTGGCCGTCATCGGCCTACCGGACCCCACCCGCGGCGAACGCGTCTGCGCGGTGGTGGAACAACCCCCGGGCGCTGCCCCCCTGACCCTCCCCCAACTGACGGCCCACCTCCGCGCGGAAGGCCTGGCCACCCACAAACTCCCGGAACAACTGGAACTCCTGGAATCCCTCCCCCGCAACGAAACCCTGCGCAAGGTCCTGAAGTACAAACTCCGCGAACGGTACGCCTAGCCCAGCGCCGCACCGGGCTCACCACCGCACCGGGCAACCTGCCGACGGAGGCATCGAGCATCACCGCCGCCACGTGCGGAATCTCAACGGTGGTCGGGGCTCAGCAATGTGGCGGCCGCGGCGACGAAGGCCGCTGACGCCTCCTTGGCCGCATGCCGCCGGGCGTCCAGTTCGGCGCGGTCGGCCGCCTTGCGCAGCGCGTAGGTGGCCTCCGCGGCCTGCTCGGCCGGGCCGGCCAGCTCGGGGACCAGGACCTGAAGCCGGATGTGGGGCGCGGTGATCGCCGTTCGGGTGTCGTGGGACCTCGTCTGGGCCTCCAGCCGGTGCTCGGCACCTGCGTCGGCCAGGGTCAGGCGCTCCCGATGGAACATCGCCGAGCGGTGCGCGTCCAGGGCGGCCGCGAAGTCGGTGACGGCGCCGAGCTGGTCCTGACGGTGGCTGTCGGCGCGCAGCTCGGCACGTGCGGTGCGTGCGGCACGGTGCTGGAGGAAGCCGGCGGCCAGAGCACCGGCGAGGGTACCGAGCACGGCAACGATCGAGGGCCATATGGACAAGATGGTGGGGCCTCTCCGGGAGTCGGCGGACGGATGCGGCTTCGAGGGCACTGCACCGTATGTTCCCAGGACTCAGCCCCTCACGGGGTTGAACTCCGCCCCTCCGGGAGGAGGATGGGGACGCTCGACACGGACAGGTACCGACGGTTGGAGGAATCATGGCCAAGGAATTCCAAGTCACTTACGACTGCGCCGACCCGGGTGCGCAGGCGGTGTTCTGGGCCCAAGCACTGGGCTACCGCGTCCAGCCGCCGCCCGAAGGGTTCCCCGACTGGCCGACCGCACTCACGGCGTGGGGCGTGCCTCCCGAACTGCACAACAGCCGGTCGGCCATCACGGATCCGGACGGCAAGGGGCCGCGGGTCTTCTTCCAGCAGGTCCCGGAGGGAAAGACCTCGAAGAACCGCCTGCACCTGGACGTCCGCGCAGCACCCGGCCTGAAGGGCGACGCGCGGATGGCCAAGCTGGAGGAGGAAGCCACCCGGCTGGAGGCGCTGGGAGCGAAGCGGCTGTACCGGATCGAGGCCAACGGCATGGACGAGGGGATCATCGTCATGGCCGACCCGGAGGGCAACGAATTCTGCCTCGACTGAGCCCTTGACCAGCCCCGGACGCGTCTCGAGCGTCGAACCGAGGCCGTGGGCGGCCTATGTCCGACCCAGGACGGGCTGGAGACGCTGAGAGGTGAGGAGCGCGTAGCGATCGGACGCACCCCCGACCCGGCAGGCGGCTCCGGATGGCCCGCCTCGGGGCATGCCCACGCCCGGCCCGCTCGGGCATCTCCGACGTGCCCGCCCCTGGAAGGAAACCCCCATGCGCCTCTCTGGCCACCGCCCCGGCGGACCCGCCCCCTAGAGCCTGCTCAGCGACGCCGCCGCGAACAGGACGTCGCGGATCGCCTCGCGGTCCCCGTGCTGGCCCACCGCCGCCTCCTCCGGGGAGATGTGGCCCGCGGCCAGCTGGCAGAACTCGATGCCGTCCAGGGCGATCTCCGCGACCGTCCGTTCCGGCGACGGTTTCGCTCCCGGTGAGTCCAGCGCGATGTCCCAGCCGCCGCCACCCGCGCCCTCGATCTCCAGGTGCAGGGTCCGTCCGGGCGCTCCCGCCGCGACCAGGCCGCGCGCCGGGGCCGCCAGGCCCGCCCGCCTGCGCTGGGCCAGCGCGCCCGGCAGGAGCCGCGCCGCCAGGTCGATCATCCCGTGCAGGTGCGGCCCGGACGGCGGCTCGTACGGATAGTCCACCGCCTCCGCGATGTCCCACGCGTGCACCCAGCACTCGAAGGCCCGTTCCAGGAACGCGTCCCCGAGCGGCAGTGCGAAGCCGCCGTAGTCCACGGCCAGCTCGGCGACTCCCCGGCCGGCGAAGGAGACCGTACGCACCAGCGTGTGGCCCTGCTCCCGCCACGGGTCGCGGACCTGCCGGGTGGTCGGGTACGGCGACGCACCCCAGAAGTGTTCCGTCCGCACGGTCGGACCGCCCTTCGGCGCGTCCGGTCCCAGCGGATCGTCCAGCCCCAGCGCGGAGGCGATCAGCCCGTCCACCGTCATCAGATGGCCGATGACCCCTGCCACCGTGGTCCGCTGCGACCTGCGCCGCTCCTCCTCGAACCACTTGAGCCGCACCGGGGTGTGCCACTCCGAGTCCCCGAAGTCCTGCAGCAGCGCATCGAGCCGCGCGGTCTCCGTGTCGTACGGACTCGCCCACACCGGCACCGGAATGCGGGCCGGCCGCTTGCCCAGGCAGTCCTCGAGGACGCGTGAGCGCAGCAGCGGCTTCAGGTCGAGGTTCTCCTCCGGGTGCAGCAGCCCCACCGCGTCGCGCAGCCGCAGCGCCTCCTCCGCGCAGGGCGCGCACTCGGTGAGGTGGTCCTCGACCGCCTGGGTCTCCTCGGCGGAGCAGGCCGCCAGTGCCCATGCCCCGAGCAGGGACTTCAGCACGGCGTGCGAGGGAGGTGGTGGCGGATCGAGCACCGGCTCGGGCATCGCCGCGTCAGGCGCGAGGTCCGACACCGGGTCCGGCACCGGGTCCGGCACGCGGTCCCCCGTCGAGTCCGCCGTCCGGTCCGGCGCCGGCAGTGCCGCGGGCGGCGGCACCGGCGATCCCGGGAGCGGCAGCGACTGCGGCGCGTGGCCCGGATCGAGATCGTCGGCGGCTCCGCGCGGACCCGGTATCCGCGCCTGGCCGCCGGGACGCTCGTATCCGTCATCGGGCGACTGGGCAGGGCCGTTCATCGAGTGGTTCCATATCCGGACTGGGCGGTTTCCTCCTGCGGGAGGGCGTTGGCGGTCGACAGCAGCTGCAGCCCGAGCCGCAGCCGGCGCCGCGCCTCGTCCTCGCTGATCTGCAGGTCGGCGGCGGCCTGCCGGTAGTCGCGCCGCTTGAAGTACGCGAGTTCCAGCGCGGCGCGCAGGGGCGCCGGCATCGAGGTGACGATGTAGTCGGCGCGGGCGGCCGCGTTGGCGCTGCGCACCTTCTGCTCCAGTTCCTCGCGGGAGCCGCGCCCCAGTTCGGCCTGGCGCAGCCGGGCGACGGCCTGGCCCTGGGTGATCCGGGCGACCCAGGAGCGCATGGAGCCCTGCTTGGGGTCGTAGGCGTCCGGGTTCTCCCAGATGTAGCCGAACACCTCGCGGGTGATCCGGTCCGCCGCCTTCTCGTCGCCCAGCACCCGATGGGCCAGGCTGTGCACGAGCGAGGCGAAGCGGTCGTACAGCTCCCCGAGCGCGGCGGCCTCGCCACGGGCGAGCCGCTGCTGCATGCGGCGGTCCCAGCGCGGTGGTGCGTCCTTCGGCATGAATGCCCCCAGCCGTGTGTCGACGCATCGAATGTACGGGGCACATGGCGGATCGCGCCTGTTTTGGGAGAACCTCACCCTGGAAGTGCGCCCTGCGTGATAGGGGCGTGGCAGGGTGTGAACGGTGGTACGGCCGAGGGCACATGGGGACAGGTGTACGCGCCCCACCGCGCTCCCCGTGCGCGGGTTCGATGCGCACGCCTCCTTGACCGCTTCGCTTAACGCGCTGGCCACGTAGGCCTTACGCTCCTGCCTTGTCTTGATCTGAACCCCACTGCACAGTGAAGGCGGAACGCCGAACATGGAAAGCGCAGAATACGAGCGCAAGATCGCCGCCCGATTCGCCACCTTCGACCAGGACGGGTCCGGCTACATCGACCGGGAGGACTTCAGCGCTGCCGCGAAGGCCGTCCTGGCCGAATTCGGTACCACCGCCCGGTCGGACAAGGGCCAGGCCGTCTTCGCGGGCGCCGAGGCCTTCTGGCAGGGCATGGCGGGCATCGCGGACGTCGACGGGGACCAGCGGGTCTCCCGCGAGGAGTTCATCACCGGCGCGGCGAAGCGGCTGCGGGACAATCCACAGCGGTTCGCGGAGATCGCGCGGCCGTTCCTGCGGGCCGTGATCGCGGTGGCCGACGAGGACGGCGCGGGGGCGACCCCGCCGAACGCGGCCCGGGTCCTGCGCGTCCTGGGCACGGCCCCGGAGCTGGCCACGCAGGTGGCGCAGGCCCTGGACGCCGACGGGGACGGCCGCATCTCGGAGGACGAGATCCTGTCGGCCTTCGCGGGCTACTGCGGCGTGGAAGCCCCGGACGCGTAACGCCTGCGGCGCGCCCGGCAGTACGTCCGGCTGCGCCGGCATGCTTCAGCCCCGCCGGCGTTTGAGGCGCGGGGTCCGGGGGCGCTCTCCCCGGACCCCCGCGCCTCAAACGCCGGCGGGGCTGCACTCGCTGCCAGTGTTCGCTACGCGAAGACCACCGTGCGGGCACCGTTCAGCAGCACGCGGTGCTCGCTGTGCCACTTGACCGCCCGCGCGAGCGCCTGGCACTCGACGTCCCGGCCGATCGCCACCAGCTGGTCCGGCGTCACCTCGTGCCCGACCCGCTCGACCTCCTGCTCGATGATCGGCCCCTCGTCGAGGTTCGCCGTCACGTAGTGCGCGGTCGCGCCGATCAGCTTCACGCCGCGCGCGTGCGCCTGGTGGTACGGCTTCGCGCCCTTGAAGCTCGGCAGGAACGAGTGGTGGATGTTGATGATCCGCCCGCTGAGCTCCGTGCACAGCTTGTCGGACAGCACCTGCATGTACCGCGCGAGCACCACGAGGTCGACGTTCTCGGCGCGCACGAGCTCCAGCAGCTGCTCCTCCGCCGCCGCCTTCGTGTCCTTCGTCACCGGGATGTGCACGAACGGGATGTCGTACGAGCCGACCAGCTCGGCGAAGTCGGTGTGGTTGGAGACCACGGCCGCGATCTCGACCGGCAGGGCGCCGATCCGCGAACGGAACAGCAGGTCGTTCAGGCAGTGCCCGAACCTGGACACCATGAGGATGATCCGCATGCGCTCCTCGGAGCGGTGGATCTGCCAGTCCATCTTGAACGAGTCGCCGATCGCGGCGAAGCTGGCGCGCAGTTTCTCGACGGTCACCGGCGGCTCGGCCTCGAAGTGCACCCGCATGAAGAAGAGCCCGGTCTCCCGGTCTCCGAACTGCTGGCTGTCCACGATGTTGCATCCGGTCATGAACAGGTAACTCGACACGGCATGCACGATGCCCTGCTTGTCGGGGCAGGACATGGTCAGGACGTACTGGGGCTGGGCCTGGGCCTCGTTGTGCGGGTCGCTCATGACCGCACAGCCTTTCACACCGCGCGGGTGAGGATCCTCAACACATCGAGCGAGGTGGGACGCACGTCCGGGTCGTCCCCGTCCGCCTCCGCGAGCCGTACGTGCGCCTCGCGCGCGGCACGTACCGCCTCGGGCCACGCGTGGTGCTCCAGGTAGGCGGAGACGGGGGCGTCGGGCCCGACCTGGTGGAGGATGCGGAGCACCCGCAGGACGGCGAGGTCGACGAGGGTCGCTTCCTGCGAGTCGCGGAAGATCGTGCCGACGTACTTCTCGGCGGACCAGCTGTCGAGCCAGGTGTCCTCGACGAGCCGGTACACGGCGTCGGTGACGTCCCCGTACGCCTCGTCGCCGGTCAGCCAGGTGTCCTCGTGGAAGGCCGGATCCGAGAGCATGTGCAGCGCCGAGCGCACGTTGCCGCGCCAGCGCCACCACGGCATGTCATTGAGGGGCATGCCGCCCATGGTGGAGGAGCGGCCACCGCGGCGGGAAGAGTTCTTCGAACCTTGGGCGAATGTCACGCTTTCGATCGTACGTTCCCGTTCGGTGCGATCTTGAAGCGCCCACGGGGGAACGGAACGGAACGCCCGTCACCGCCCGCCCCCGTAATTCACCTGGGCGTCACCGAATGTTGTGTCCAACTCACTCGACAGTTACCGGCGGGGCGGAATGGTGCATGGACATGACCGACTCGCGACGCGACGCATCCCCCTCCCGCATCCTCGTGGCCACGGTGATGGGTGCATGTCTCATCGCCGGGTGCGGGGCCCTCCCCGGGGGCTCGGGGGGCTCCGGCAAGACCGTCACCGTCATGACGTTCGCCCCGGAAGACACCAAAGCAACCAACATGCCCGGTATGACCGGCATGGCCAAGGCCTATGAGCGCTGGGTGAATTCCAAGGGCGGGATCAATGGGTACAGGCTGCGCGTACTGACCTGCAACGAGAAGAACACGCCCACCGGCGCCGCCGACTGCGCCCGCAAGGCCGTCGCCGAGAAGGCCGTCGCCGTCGTCGGCTCCTACAGCCAGCACGGGCGCGCCTTCATGGCCCCGCTGGAGGCGGAGGGCATCCCCTTCATCGGCGGCTACGGAGTCTCCTCCGAGGAGTTCCAGTCGCCGCTGTCCTACCCGGTGAACGGCGGCCAGTCCGTCCTGATCGCCGGCGCCGGCCACCAGCTGGGGCGCGCCTGCGACCAGGTCGCGCTGGTCCGCCCCGACACCATCGCGGGCGACACGCTGCCGGTCCTGCTCAACGCCGGACTGCGGGCCAACAAGATGGCCGACGCCGCCGACATCCGGGCCGCCGAGGACTCCGCGGACTTCGGGCAGCAGGCCCGCGAGGCCCTCACGCACACCAGCGGCAGCGGCAAGGAGAAGGAGAAGGACAAGGGCTGCGTCACCGCGGTCCTCGGCGAGCGCACCGAGACCTTCTTCGACGCCTTCCGCCGGACCGACACCCAGCGCAAGAAGCCGCAGATCTCCTCCGTGCTGGGCAGTGTCAGCCAGTCCCTGGTGGACCGCACGGGCGGCAAGGAGAGCCCCTTCGAGGGCGCGTACCTCACCAGCTGGTACCCGGTGTCCTCCGACCCCGTCTGGGAGCCGATGCGCAAGGTGGTCGCCGACTTCGCCTTCGGCGACGACACCGTCGACCCCGACGACAGCGGCGCGCAGACCACCTGGATCGCGTACACCGTGCTCGGCGAGATCCTGAAGCGCTTCAAGGAGGACGAGGCCGTCACCGCCCGCATGGTCAAGCGGTCGCTGAACGAGGCACAGCCGATCAGGACCGGCGGCCTCACCCCCGACCTGAGCTGGCGCTACCAGGACATGCGCGCCGTCGCCGGCTTCCCCCGCATCGTCAACGGCCAGGTCACCTTCCAGATCGTGCAGGCCGGACGGGTCGTGGCGCAGCCCGGCGAGCAGTCCCTGGACATGACCTCGACCCTGGAGCAGGCCCCGCGCACGGCCTGAGCGGCGCCGGGCGAGCCTGACCGGGCCGCCCCTGACCCGGACGCCCCTGACCCGGCCGCCCTGACCCGGCCGCCCCGACCGGGCCCGACCCTGGCCGGGCCGCACGGCCCGGCCACCACCGCCGGCCTCAGAGCTGGGACTTGTCGCGCTTCGTCAGGCCGTACTTGCCGGCGATCGTGTTCCACAGGGCGGCGGCGGACTCCTTGGCCTTCGTCGCCTCGCCGCTGGACTTGTTGCCGTCGGCGGCGTTCTTGGTGACCTTGGCCTTGCCGTCCTTGCACTTGTCGTCGTCCACGTCGTCGGCCCAGGCCGCGTAGCTGTCGTCGGCGTCCGCGCTGGACTGCCAGGCCTTGGTGAGGGACGCGGAGAGCTTGGCGTGGTCCGGGAGCCGGTCCAGCTTCAGCTCCTGGAGGCGGGTGACGAGCTCCTCGCGCTGACGGGCCGCGTCGCGCAGGTCGGCGGCCGCCTGGTCGAGATTGGCGCAGCCCTTGATGTCCTCCACGGCCTTGATCACCGCGGCCCGGCTGTCATTGCTGTCCGCGAGGAGCTTGTCCAGCTGGACGGCCTGCGGGCGGGCCGGGTCCACGGGAGCCTCGCCACCGGGGGCCGCGGAGGCGCCGCTCGCGGTCGGGGCGGCGGCGACCGCCCCGGGATCGTTGTTCTGCGGCTTGCCGTCGGCGAGCAGCGAACCGACCCCGAGCCCGACGACGGCCAGGCCGATGACCACCGCGCCGATGATCGCGGGCGAGACCCGGCGCCCGGGCTCCTGGGGCGGCGGGGGCGGGGCGTACTGCTGCTGCGGCTGCTGCTGGAACTGCTGCTGGTACTGAGGCTGTTGCGGCTGTTGCGGCTGCGGCGGGCGGGGCTGCTGGGGCCGCCGCGGCTGCTGCCGCAGCACGGGCTCCTGCACGGGCGGCAGGTGCTGGGTCTGCCCGGCGGCGTCGTCGCCGCGGAAGAGCCCGTCGAACCCCTCGACGGCGGGGACCGGCGGGATGTACTGCGTCGCCGCCTCCTCGTGCCCGGGAGCGGCCGGCACCGGCGGGATGTACTGCGTCGCCGCCTCCTCGTGCGCGGCGGCCGCCGGCACCGGCGGGATGTACTGCGTCGCACCCTCGTCGTGCCCGGGAGCCGCGGGCACCGGCGGGATGTACTGGGTCGCCGCCTCGGGCAGCGGCGGGTAGCCGTAGCCGTGCGGCTGCCCCGGACCCTCGTAGCCGGGCCCCACCACGTGCCCGGGCGCGCCCTCCGGGGCGGGATAGGCCTGCGGGTACCCGTACGCGGCCCCTGGGTGCGGCGGCTGCGGCTGCTCCGGGTACGCCGGATACCCGGACGCCTCGTCCGGACCCCACGGGGCACCCGGCTGGGGGGCGCCCCCTTGTCCGCTCTGCGTCACCGGGACTCCTTCTCCGACTCGCCCGACCCTACGGAACCGTCGGGTCACGCTACCCCGTCACGCACCGCCACCGTGAGAGCACCCCGAACCCGGTCCGGCCGCCCGGACCTACGCCGTCACCTCCAGCCGCGCCGCGAACTCCCGCACCGCCGCCTCCTCCCGGTACGGATCCAGCCGCGCCCGGAAGTCGTCCAGGTACTCCACCCCCCGGTTCGAGCGGAGCCCCTCCAGCAGCTCGGCAGCCCTCGTCGCCGTCTGGCAGGCCTGCTCCACCTCCCGCTGCTGCACCTGCGCCGCCGCCAGCAGCAGCAGCCCGATGGCCCGGCGGCGCTCCTTGCCCGCCGGAAGACCCCGGAGCGCCTCCTCCGCCCGCCGGGCCGCCGCGTCCGCCTGCCCCAGGTCGCGGTGGCAGTGCGCCAGCTCGTCCGCGAGGTACGCCGTGTCGAAGTGGCGGATCCACACCGGGTCGTCGCCCGACTCAGGCTCGGCCCGCTCCAGCGCGCTCACCGCCCGCCCGGACAGCACCGCCGTCGCCCGGGTGTCCCCGAGCAGCGCGTGCCCGCGTGCCTCGGCGGCGTAGAACATGGCCTCGACCCGCGGCGTGACCTGCCCCCGCGTCCCCTCCTGGGCGGCCCGTGCCAGCTGCGCGATCTCCCGCGGGTTGCCCAGTTCGGCCGCGAGGTGGCTCATGGACGCCGCGAGCACGTAGCCCCCGTACGCCCGGTCGCCCGCGGCCTGGGCCAGGCGCAGCGCCTGGATGTAGTAGCGCTGCGCGAGGCCGGGCTGGCCCGTGTCCACCGCCATGTACCCGGCGAGCTCGGTCAGCCGGGCCACTGCCGCGAACAGGGCCCGCCCGACGGGTTCCCGGTACGAGCCGCCGATCAGCCCGGACACCACCGAGTTGAGGTAGTGCACGACCACCGGCCGGACGTGCCCGCTGCCGAAGCGGTGGTCGAGGTCCTTGAGGGCCTCGGTGGTCGCCCGGACCGCCTCGACGTCCGGCATGCCGACGCGCGAGCCGCCGCTGCGGGCGACCTGGGTGTCGGCCCCGGTGATGAGCCAGTCGCGGCTCGGCTCGACGAGCGCGGAGGCGGCCACGCTGGAGCCCGCGAGGAAGTCGCGGCGGCCGACGTCGCTGCGCCACAGCTCGCAGACCTGCTCGATGGCGCCGACGACGGTCGGGGAGAACTGCAGGCCGACCCCGGAGGCGAGGTTCTTCCCGTTGGCCATGCCGATCTCGTCGATGGTGACGGTCCGGCCGAGCTTGCGCCCGAGCGCCTCGGCGATGATTCCGGGAGCCCGGCCGCGCGGCTGCTGGCCGCGCAGCCACCGGGCCACGGACGTCTTGTCGTAGCGGAGATCGAGGCCGTGCTCGGCCCCGCACATGTTCACGCGCCGGGCGAGCCCGGCGTTGGAGCACCCGGCTTCCTGGATGAGCGCCTGCAGCCGTTCGTTCGGCTGGCGGGCGACGAGAGGCCTGGCTGCCATGAAAACCCCCTGCTGACCGCGGGTGATCCGTTGGAATGATCACTTCCCGCCTGATGTGCGGAGAATCTTCCGCTCTGCGTCGTGTCGCTACCCAACTCCGGCGCCCCGGCCTCCTACGCGCCCCCACGCGTGCATCAGTGCGCCCCGTATGCAGGATCGATGCTCCGGCCGCCCCTTGGTTTACGCCCGTAACCCCGGGTGACCCGGGCAGTTGTGATGGGCGTGGAAGAGACCATCGGAGTCACGGAGACCGCACCCATCCCCAAGCAGCGCGGCGAGCAGCTGCTGGACCATGCCGTGCGGTACGCGGAAGAACGGCACTGGGATGTCTTCGCCGGCACCTGGTTGGAGCCCGCAGACGGCCGCGAGTTGTGCTCCTGCGGGGCGGCGGACTGCCCGGCGCCCGGCGCGCACCCGGCGGTGAAGGACTGGGCGGCGCAGGCCACCGGCAGCGCGGTGCAGGTCCGGCGGATCTGGGCGAAGCACCCGCAGGCCTCGATCCTGCTGCCCACCGGCCGGACCTTCGACGCGCTGGACGTGCCCGACTCGGCCGGATTCCTCGCGCTGGCCCGGCTGGAGCGGATGGAGCGCACCCTCGGACCGGTCACCCTCACGCCCGACCACCGGATGCTGTTCTTCGTCCTGCCGGGCGCCGGAGTGAAGGTGCCCGACCTCGTGCGCAAGCTGGGCTGGCCGCCGGCCACGATCGACCTGGTCGCGCGCGGCGAGGGCGAGTACGTGGCGGCGCCGCCCACCCGCTTCGGCGGGCGCGGCTCGGTCCAGTGGGCGAGGCGGCCCACGCCCGCCAACCGCTGGCTGCCGGACACGGAGGAGCTGATCGACGCGCTCGCGTACGCCTGCGGGAGCGAGGCCGCGGCGGACCGCAAGCGGCGCCAGGGCTGAGGCACCGGCGCCGGCACCCCGGCGTCGGCGTCGGCGCACCCGTGACAACCCGCCCCTTCAGCGCTGAGATCCGGGGCGAAAACAGATGACATACGTAACTGCTCAGGCCTCTCCCCCGCCTCCTATGGTGAAGAAGGAACGACCAACGGGGACGTAATGAGAGGCAGGCGCATGCCGGACCAGGGCGATGCGACGGGTGGGACGAACGGAACGGGTGGCGCGCGGTCCGCGCCGCCCGCCGTGCGGGTGGAAGGCCTGTGGAAGCGGTTCGGCGACCAGGTGGCCGTCGCCGGAGTCGATCTGGAACTGCCCGCGGGCCGGTTCATCGGCCTGGTCGGCCCGAACGGCGCGGGCAAGACGACCACGCTGTCGATGGTGACCGGGCTGCTGCGGCCGGACATGGGGCGGGTCCACGTCGCGGGGCACGACGTGTGGGCGGACCCGACCGAGGTGAAGGCGCGGATCGGCGTGCTGCCCGAGGGGCTGCGGCTCTTCGAGCGGCTGTCGGGGCGCGAACTGCTCGGCTACATGGGCCGGATGCGCGGACTGCCGGGCGAGGAGACCGACAAGCGGGCGACGCAGCTGCTGGAGGTCCTCGACCTGGCCGGCTCGCAGCACAAGCTGGTCGTGGACTACTCGACCGGCATGCGCAAGAAGATCGGCCTGGCAGCAGCGCTGCTGCACAACCCCGAAGTGCTCTTCCTGGACGAGCCGTTCGAGGGCGTCGACCCGGTGTCGGCGCAGACCATCCGCGGAGTGCTGGAGCGTTACACCGCCTCCGGCGCCACCGTCATCTTCTCCTCCCACGTGATGGAGCTCGTCGAGTCGTTGTGCGACTGGGTGGCCGTGATGGCCGCCGGACGGATCCGCGCCGCGGGCCCGCTCGCCGACGTACGGGGCTCCGCGCCCTCCTTGCAGGCCGCCTTCCTCGAACTGGTCGGCGCGCAGGGGCGGCACACGGCCGGGGACTCGCTGGAGTGGCTCGGCGGCGGTTCCGGGGCGGGATCGCGATGACCTCGCCCGCCAACCCGGCCGCCGGTCCGGCCGCCACCGTGACGACGTCCCCCACCGGGAGCACCGGAAGCACCGCGAGGGCCGGCAGCGCCGGTGCCTCTTCCGTCGCGGCGGTCCCGCTGACCCGGATCTTCGTCCGCCTCAAGCTGTCGCTGCTGCGCAACGGCCTCAAGGGCTCGTCGAAGCGCAAGGCCGCCTACTTCTCGACGCTCGCCTTCGCCCTCGTCGTCGGCTTCTTCGTGACGCTCGGCCTGGCCCTGCTGCACGGCAACGCCCACGCGGGCACCGTCGTCGTCCTGCTGGCCGCGATCCTGGCCCTCGGCTGGGCCTTCATGCCGCTGTTCTTCCCCACCGGGGACGAGACGCTCGACCCGAGCCGTCTGGTGATGCTGCCGCTGCGGCCCCGTGCGCTCGTACGGGCCCTGTTCGCCTCCTCGCTGGTCGGCATCGGGCCGCTGTTCACGCTGTGCCTGGCCGTGGGCTCCGTACTGGCCGTCGCGCGCGGCGCCGCCGGCGCGGTGGCCGCGGTGGTCGCCGCACCCCTGCTCGTCCTCGGCTGCGTGACCCTCGCACGGGCGGTGGCCACGGCCAACGTGCGGCTGCTGAGCAGCCGCAAGGGGCGTGACCTGGCCATCCTCAGCGGTCTGCTGATCGCCGTGGGCGGCCAGCTGGTCAACTTCGCCAGTCAGCGCCTGTTCCAGGCGGGCGGCCTCACCGCGCTGGAGCCCGTCGAGGCCGTGGTGCGCTGGCTGCCGCCGGCGACCGCCGTCGGCATGGTGGACTCCGTGAGCGAGGGCGCGTACGGGGTGGCGGCCGCCCAACTGGCCCTGACCCTGGCCGCCGTGGCCGCCCTCCTGTGGTTCTGGGAGCGGACCCTGACCCGGCTGATGGTCACCCCGGACGGCTCGACCATCGCGGCCGCCCGGCCGACGAAGGACCGCGGCGCGGGCGGCCCGGGATCCCTGCTGCCCGACGGCCGGACGGGTGCGGCCGTGCAGCGCACCCTGCGCTACGCCGTCCGCGACCCGAAGACCAAGGCCTCCTGGGTGACCGCACTGGCGATCGGCATGATCATCCCGGTCTTCAACGCCCTCCAGGGCACGGGGTCCGTCTACCTCGCCTGCTTCGGTTCCAGCATGCTCGGCATGCAGATGTACAACCAGTTCGGACAGGACACCTCGGCGTTCTGGATGGTCGCGCAGACCATCTCGTCGACGCGCGACGCCTATGTCGAACTGCGCGCGCGGGCCGTCGCACTGGCCCTGGTCACCGTCCCGTACACGGTCCTCGTCACCGTGGTCACGGCCGCCGTGATCGGCGACTGGTCGACCTTCCCCGCGGCGACGGGCCTGGCTCTGGCCCTGCTGGGCTCGATGCTCTGCACGGGGGCGCTGGCCTCGGCCCACTTCCCGTACTCCATCCCGTCGGACGGCGCCTTCAAGAACGTCGTCCCGGGCCAGGCCGGGCTCGCCTGGGCGGGCATCCTGGGCGGGCTGCTGGTCTCGGCGGTGATCTCCGCCCCGGTGATCGCCCTGACGATCTGGCTGAATGTGGCCGACCACCAGGACATCTCGTGGATCGTGCTGCCGGTGGGCGTGGCCTGGGGTGCCCTGGCCGCCTGGGCGGGCCTGCGGTTCGCGGCCCCGGCGGTGGCGCGCAAGCTCCCGGAGATCCTGTCGGCGGTCAGCAAGGGCTGACCGCCGGCCACTGGCCGTGCACGACCGGGCCGGCCCCCGCTCCCCTTCGGGAGCGGGGGCCGGCCCTTGTCGTGGGTCCGGCGCCGGGCGGGACCGCCGGTGTCAGTGGGCGGCGAGCAGGACCAGCGCGGCCGCGGAGCCCGTGAAGACGACGGCGTGGCGGAGGTTCTGGAGGTAGGGCATGACCCAGCGGGGGAAGCCCGCTTCGGCGGCGCGGAGCATGGAGCGGACGTCGATGCGCCGGAGTTCGGCGTCGTCCGACGCGGCGAAGGCGGCGGTGACGGACGGTACGGCGGTCAGGTTCGAGTAGAGGATCACGCAGTTCACGAGGATGACGAGCGGCTGGACGATCCAGGTGAGCGTCCCGGCCCAGGAGTTCCCGGCGAGCGCGAGCACGGCGGGCACGGTCAGGGAGACGGCGATCCCGACGGGGGCCCAGGTCTCGTGCCCGCCGGCGTCGAGCCGCATGCCATTCTCCGCCATGACCGTCGTACGGACCCCCTGGCGCCCCAGCTCGGCCTCGACGGCGGCCTGGGCGCGGGCCCCGTAGCGGCTGCGGACGAGAGGGATGCTCAGGAAGGCGGCGGCGATCAGGAGCTGCAGGGCGGCTACGGCGTTCATCGGGGTCCTCGTTTCTCGGGCTTGCCTGGCGACGTCGTCACCATGGGGCCGCCCCCTGACACGCCCCGAACAGCCCGCTGACAGACCGCTGACACGGAGCCCCGGGACTGTTGTCGCGGTACGGACAACAGTCCCGGGGCGCCGGGTCGGTGCGGGTCAGGTCAGGTCGGGTCAGGGCGCTTCGGCCTTGATCCCGTCGAGGAAGGGTTCCAGGACGGCGCGCCAGGCCGTCGGCTGGTCGTAGTGGAGGTAGTGGCCGGCGTCGGGGATTTCCGCGTACTGGCCGGCCGGGAGGACGCGGACCATCTCCTGGGCCTCGGCCCGGCCCAGCTCGCCGTCGAGGCCGCGGACCACCAGGGTCGGGCAGCGGACCTGGGCCAGCTCCTCCCAGTGCGCGTCGTGGACCCAGGTCTCGCGGGCCGTGAGCATCTGGCGGCGGGAGAAGAGCGGGCGCCAGCCGTCCGGCGCCTCGTGCATGACCTCGGCGAAGAAGGCGCCGCGGCCGGGATCGGGCCGCTCCACCCGGGGGTCGTCCTCGCCGAACCAGCGGCGGGCCGCGTCCTGGGTGGGGAACGGCAGGGGCCAGTGGTGGAACCAGTCCTCCCATTCCTCCTGGGAGGCCGCGCCGAGGGCGGAGGCGCGCATGTCGCAGATGACGAGGGCTTCGACCAGATCGGGGCGGCGGGCGGCGAGCTGCCAGGCGGTGAGGGCGCCCATGGAGTGGCCGATCAGGGTGACGGGGGCGAGACCGAGCTGCTCGACGGCGGCCTCGGCGTCGGCCACGAAGGCCTCGCGGCCCAGGGAGGTCGGGGTGTCGGCGGGCGGGCGGCCGCTCTGGCCGTGTCCGCGCTGGTCCAGGGCCACGACACGGTGGCGCTCGCGGAGCCAGCGGGCGGTGCCGGCCCAGTGGAAGGCTCGGCCCATCAGGCCGTGCAGTAACAGCACCCCGGGGCGGGGGTCGGGCTCGGCTTCTGCTTCGCGGAACTCCCAGGCGGCCAGGCGCACACCCTCGGCCCCTGTCACATCGACGCGCTGTACCACCGCAGATGCACCCCCTTCGCTCCCCGCCAGACTATCGAACCCGCATTCGAAAACGGGTCTCTCGCCCACAACACCGCTCTTTCGAGTGACCTTGCTCAAGGATTGGCCGCCGCTGCCGATGGAGATCCTTTCAACAGGGAGGCGGGCCGCTCGGGGAAGACGGTCCGAGGGGACGACCTTGAGAGCTCGGGGCTCCGGGTCACAAGGGGAGGACCGGTCCCGGCGCCGAAAGGCGCCGGGACCGACCACACCAAGAGCTGATCATCCGTACGGGTCGGGCCCCGAGGGGGTCAGCGCTTCGCGACGAAAACGTGCGAGGCGACTTCCACGTCCAGCTCGGCAGCCTCACCGCCGCTGCCGACCAGAACACCTCCGGGCGACTCGGTCACACTCACCACCGAGCCGGGCTGTACCCCTGCCCGCCGGAGCGTATACATCAACTGCGCGTCCGTCTGGATCGGCTCGCCGATCCGCCGGACGACGACGGTCTTGCCCTCGGTCCCCGGGTCGAGCTCGGACAGACTGACCATGCCGTCCTCCAGGAACGGGTCCGCCTCGGCCTTCTCACCCAGCTCCTCCAGCCCCGGGATCGGGTTCCCGTACGGCGACTCGGTCGGGTGGCGCAGCAGCTCCAGCACCCGCCGCTCCACCGCCTCGCTCATCACGTGCTCCCACCGGCAGGCCTCCGCGTGCACCTGCTCCCACTCCAGGCCGATGACATCGACGAGCAGGCACTCCGCGAGCCGGTGCTTGCGCATGACGCGCGTGGCCAGCCGGCGGCCCTCCTCCGTCAGCTCGAGGTGCCGGTCGCTGGCGACGGCCACCAGGCCGTCCCGCTCCATGCGCGCCACCGTCTGGCTCACCGTCGGACCGCTCTGGTCGAGCCGCTCGGCGATACGGGCGCGCATGGGGACCACGCCTTCCTCTTCCAGCTCGAGGATGGTGCGGAGATACATCTCCGTGGTATCGATCAGTCCGGACATTCGTGCCCCTCGGATTGCGTGCGCTGGCCCTGCCCCCAATTCTGACGCATCGGGCCGACAACCGTCCCGTGCCGTGGGTCAAGACCGCTCCCGGACATCTCCCGGACACCCCCCGCGAAGATCGCCCCGGGATGTCCGGGGCGCGCGACCGGGGCTTTCGGCGCTGGATTGACGTTCGTATTGACACGCCCTTGGTCCAGACCGCACGGTGAGCGGCGGACACGGACGCTCCCCCACCCCCGGAAGGGCCATCGGCGTATGAGCGAGAGCAAGCTGGCCGGTCAGTTCTTCGATGCCGCCATCGGTCTGCTGGAGCGGGTGCGGGACGAGGAGGCCCCGCGGATCGCGGAGGCCGGCTCCCTCGTCGCCGACGCGGTCGCCACCGGCAACCGGCTCTTCGCCTTCGGCGCCGGCCACTCCTCGCTGCCCGCCCAGGACGTGGTCTACCGGGCCGGCGGCCTGGCCCTGATGAACTTCCTCGCCGTCCCCGGCACCGCCGGCGTCGACGTCATGCCCGCGACCCTCGGCAGCGCCCTGGAACGGGTCGACGGACTGGCCGGCGCCGTGCTCGACAGCAGCCCCGCCTCCGCCGGCGACGTCCTCGTGATCATCTCCCTCTCCGGGCGCAACGCGCTGCCCGTCGAGATGGCGATGAACGCCCGCGCCATCGGCCTCAAGGTCATCGGGGTGACCTCGGTGGCGTACGCGACCGGGACGAAGTCGCGGCACGTCTCGGGCACCTTCCTCAAGGACCACTGCGACGTCGTCCTCGACAGCAAGATCGCGGTCGGCGACGCCGAGCTGACCCTCGACGGCATCGACGCGCCCTTCGCCCCCGCCTCCACCGTCGTGACCAGCGCGATCATGCAGGCGGTCATGGCGACGGCGGCCGGCGAGCTGGTCGCCCGCGGGGTGGAGCCCCCGCTGCTGCGTTCGGGCAACGTCGACGGCGGCCACGAGTGGAACGGCCGTGTGATGCAGGAGTACGGCGACCGGATCTTCTTCCGCCACTAGGACGTCTCTTTCGGATCTTGTCGGATCAGCCCGGGTCGTCCGGTGCGGTACATCGCAAGGCGGAGGGGCGCCCGTGTACTGGACGTACTCGGGCGCCCCGACAACGCGGCGAGGTGCCGTGCCGGGCGGGCCGGGCCCGACAAGATCCGAAAGAGACGGCCTAGACGTCAGCCGGGGCGCCAGCGCGCCCCGCCAACGTGCCCCGTTCCGCTGCCCCTTGTGGGCCGCTCAGGCGCCGTACGGGGTGGCGGGGCCCGTCGCCAGGTCCAGGTCGGCCGCCACCCGGGCCGCGACCTCCTCCGCGTACGCCGCGTCCGCGCGCTCGAACGGTGGCCGCGAGGGGCCGCGTACGAAGGTCAGCGCCCCCAGGGTCCGCCCCCGGCTCCGCAGCACCGTGCACAGCACGTGCGCCGCACCCTCGGGCCACTGGCGGGCCCGCGCCCACTGCGCGTCCGGCTCCCCTCGCGGGGCGCTGGTCCGCACCGAGCCGATCCGGTCCAGGGCCTGGAGCGCCGGATGCCCGGCCGCGTACCGGACGGGGATCGACCCGGGCGCCGGCAGCACCGGCGGCGAGGCGGCCGACCGTACGAGCCTGCGCCGATCGGGGTCGGCCGCGGGGTCCAGTACGTCCAGCAGCGCCTCCTCGGCGAAGCCGGCGAGCGCGAAGTCCAGCCGCACGGCCGCCGCCTCGGCCGGGTCCTCGCACTCGGCGGCGGCCCGCCCCGCCCGGTGGAGCTGGTGCGAGCGGAACCGGAGCTGCGCGGTGTCCAGCTGCTCCTGGCGGGCCTCGGTGACGTCCTGGAACAGCCAGCCGACGCCCAGCGGTACGGGCTCCTCCGCGAGCGGCGAGGCCAGCCGCAGGAACCCGCACCGCCAGCACCTGCGCCGCACCCCCTCCGAGGTGCGCACCGAGACCCACAGCTCGACGGGCGCGGGCGGGGCCCCCTCGGCGAGCACGTGCTGGAGGGCCCCCTCCAGCTCCTCGACGCCCTGGGCCAGCAGTTCCCCGAGCGGCCGGCCGAGCAGCGCGGTGCGGCCGGTCCCGAAGGCCTGCGCGGCGTGCGCGTTGACGACGGCGGGCCGCAGGTCGACGTCGACCAGGACGACACCCCACGAGGCGTCGTCCATGAGGGCCTCGCTGAGGGCGATGGAGCGTTCCAGGTCGATCTGGGCGTGCACCTCGCTGAAGGCGCAGTACACCCCGGCGGGTTTCCCGTCCGCGCCCGGCACTCCGGCGGACTGGGTCCGCACGAGGACCCGCCCGCCGTCCTTGGTCAGCAGCGCGAACTCGTGCACCTGGCGTCCGGGCACGTGCTGGGCGGCCATCAGCCGGTCCTGGACGTCGTGCGCGTCGGCGGCCCGTACCGCCCATCCCTCGAAGCCCTTGCGCCCCACGGCCTCGGTGGCGGTCCAGCCCAGGATCCGCTCGGCCTCACGGTTCCAGTGGGTGATCACCCCGTCGGAGTCGAACGCGCACAGGGCGGCGTCCATCCCGTCCAGCAACGCCGCGAGCAGATCGTCGGCGGTCTCGTTACGTCCGTAGGCACTCACCTGGCACCCCCTGCAGGTGTTCGCATGTGCGGCACGTCAGATCATTGAACTCCAACGTGACGCAGCCCACACCCCATTCCCCCGAATGTCCGGTAATGATCCATTTGAAGCCCGGAGAAATATTTGCTTGTGCCCCGCCGGAGGTGCTCCTAGGCTCTGCGGTACACGAGAAGGGAGGTGGTTCCCGAAATGTACGGAAACCGGACGCGTGAGGTGGCTGCGGGCTAAGCGCCCGTCGTCGCACGCACCCAGTGCGGTGCCCGGCGGGATCGCCAGGCGCCAATCCCAAGCAGTCACCCGACCCGCGGGCTCGCCGGTACGTCCGGCCGGCTTCTCTCACTGCAGGAGAGAAACCAGAGCCCGCGGGTCGCCTGCTTTCCCCGACCGCCGCGCACCCGACCTACGGGCAGAGCCGCTCCACGCGCCACTTCTCCCCGTCCAGGGCATAGCGCAGCCGGTCGTGCAGGCGGTTCTCGTGGCCCTGCCAGAACTCCACCGCCTCCGGGAACACGCGCAGACCGCCCCACTCCGGCGGAACCGGCACCTGCTCGCCCTCCGGATAACGAGCCTCCAGCTCGGCATAACGCCGGTCAAGCTCCCCGCGGGAACCGATCACGCTGGACTGCTCGCTCGCCCAGGCCCCCAGCTGCGAGCCGTGCGGGCGGGAGCGGAAGTACGCCGCCGTCTCGTCCCGGCCGATCCGGGCCGCCGTACCCGTGACGATCACCTGGCGGGCGATGGGGTGCCAGGGGAAAAGCAGCGCCACGTGCGGGTTCTCGGCCAGCTCACGGCCCTTGCGGGAGGCGTAATTGGTGAAGAAGACGAAGCCCCGGCCGTCGAACTGCTTCATCAGCACCGTCCGCGAACTGGGCCGTCCGTCGGGCGTGGCCGTCGATACGACCATGGCGTTCGGTTCGAAGAGGCGGGAGTCGGCCGCCTGCTGGAACCAGAGGGCGAACTGGTCCATCGGATTCTCGGCGAGACTCCCCTCGTCGACGATCTCCGAGCGGTACTGCTTGCGCATCGTGGCGGGGTCAATGTCCTGATCGGTCACGCTCGCCATCCTGCCCCAGCCGGACCCGCCACGGTGTGCCGTATGTCACGCTTCCGCAGTCGGGGCGGAACGGCCAAAATCTTGGGGCCGGTCCGAAGGTCCCCAAGCGGGTGACCGACGGCCCTGCCGGGCATCAACGGGGATGACCGCGCCGGACCGCGAGTCACGCCGGGAGCCGCGCGTGTTCGCACTATCTGAGGAGCCGCCTGATGTCCGACTTCGTACCCGGGCTCGAAGGGGTCGTCGCGTTCGAGACCGAGATCGCCGAACCGGATAAGGAAGGCGGTTCCCTGCGCTACCGCGGGGTCGACATCGAGGATCTCGTCGGACACGTCTCCTTCGGGAACGTCTGGGGCCTGCTCGTCGACGGTGCCTTCAACCCCGGGCTGCCCGCCGCCGAACCCTTCCCCATCCCGGTCCACTCCGGTGACATCCGCGTCGACGTCCAGTCCGCGCTCGCCATGCTCGCCCCCGTGTGGGGCCTGAAACCGCTGCTGGACATCGACGAGCAGACCGCCCGCGACGACCTCGCGCGCGCGGCCGTGATGGCCCTGTCGTACGTCGCCCAGTCCGCCCGCGGCCAGGGCCTGCCCATGGTGCCGCAGCGGGAGATCGACAAGGCCGAGTCCGTCGTCGAACGGTTCATGATCCGCTGGCGGGGCGAGCCCGACCCGCGGCACGTCAAGGCCGTCGACGCGTACTGGACCTCCGCCGCCGAGCACGGCATGAACGCCTCCACCTTCACCGCCCGGGTCATCGCCTCCACCGGAGCGGACGTCGCCGCCGCCCTGTCCGGCGCGGTCGGCGCCATGTCGGGACCGCTGCACGGCGGAGCCCCGTCCCGCGTGCTCGGCATGATCGAGGAGATCGAGCGCACCGGCGACGCCGTCGCGTACGTGAAGAAGGCCCTGGACAAGGGCGAGCGGCTGATGGGCTTCGGGCACCGCGTCTACCGCGCCGAGGACCCGCGCGCCCGCGTACTGCGGCGCACGGCCAAGGAGCTGGACGCGCCGCGCTACGAGGTGGCCGCCGCACTGGAGAAGGCCGCCCTGGAAGAGCTGCACGCGCGCCGTCCCGACCGGGTCCTCGCCACGAACGTGGAGTTCTGGGCCGCGATCATGCTGGACTTCGCCGAGGTCCCGGCGCACATGTTCACCTCGATGTTCAGCTGCGCCCGTACCGCCGGCTGGTCCGCGCACATCCTGGAGCAGAAGCGCACGGGCCGCCTGGTGCGGCCGTCGGCCCGCTACACCGGGCCGGGACGGCGCAACCCGCAGGAGATCGAGGGCTACGCGGACATCGCCGAGACCGCGTAACCGCCGCTCGTACCGGGCGCCGCACCCCGCTCGCGGGGTGCGGCGCCCTTCGCGCTCCCGCGCCTCGGCCCGCGCTTCAGCCCGCGCTTCAGCCCAGGATCGCGTCGAGGATGCGGGACCACTGGGCCACCACCCCGGCCCGGCGGGCCGTGTCGTCCGTGAGCACATTGGCCAGGCCCAGACCCCGTGCCATGTCCAGCAGGCCCTGCACGGTCTCCCGCACGCCCGGCACCGACTCGTCCGCACCCAGCAGCTCGACGGCGATCCGGTGGGTCTCCCGGCCCACCCGGGCCTCCAGCTCGGTGACCTGCGGGCGCAACTGCTCCTCGTTGGAGGCGGCCACCCACAGCTGGAGCGCGGCCCGGAACAGCGCCCCGGTGTACAGATCGACGAGCGCCTCCACAACGACCGGGCGCGCGGCCGGACCGGCGTGGAAAAGGTCGCGCAGGGCCGTCGAACGCTCCTCGGCGACGTACTCGACGGCCGCCGTGAACAGGTCCTCGCGGGTCGGGAAATGGTGCTGGGCGGCGCCGCGCGAGACCCCGGCCCGTTCGGCGACGACCGAAACGGTCGAACCGGCCCAGCCGTGCTCCGCCAGGCACGACACGGCCGCCTCCAGGAGATGGCGCCGGGTGACACGGCTGCGCGCCTGCTTGGGGCCCTGCTTGGGGCCGGTCACAGCGACCATGACGGCTCCCGGCGCTCGAAGCGGGCGGTGATGCCCTCGCGGGCCTCGTCGGAGGCGAACAGTCCCGCGGACAGCTCGGTGAGGCGCGACCCGTCGCGGGCGAGGGCCTCGCGCACGGCGGCGGCCGTCAGCGCCTTGGTCGCGGCCAGGCCCTGCGGGGATGCCTTGCGCAGGCCGGCGAGTACGGGCTCCAGCGCGGCGTCCACGTCCTCGGCGGCCAGGGTGAGCAGCCCCGTGCGGGCGGCCTCGGCGGAGTCGAACACCTCGGCGGTCAGGAAGTAGCGGGCGGCGGCCCGCGGGTCGAGGCGCGGCAGCAGCGGCATGGAGATGACCGCCGGGGCGAGGCCCAGATGGGTTTCGGTGAAGGCGTACGTGGACTGCGGTCCGGCGGCGGCGATGTCGCAGACGCCGAGCAGGCCGAGGCCGCCGGCGCGGACGTGTCCGGTGACCCGGGCGACCACGGGCTTGGGCAGCTCGGCCGTCTCACGGAGCAGCGCCACGAAGTCGGCCGGGTCGCAAGGGGACTTGAGATCGGCCCCGGCGCAGAAGGTGTTCCCGGAGTGGGTGAGGACGACAGCCCGGACGGCCGGATCCGCGGCGGCGGCAAGGGCGGCGCGGAGTTCTGCGACGAGGTCGACGGAGAGGGCGTTGCGGTTGCCCGGGGAGTCCAGGGTGAAGGTGGCGATGCCGGTCGCCTGGGCGGCGTGCACGAGTGGGGCCATGTCTCCTCCGGAGCGGTGTGCGGTGGGGTTCTCCCCGGCAGACCCGGGCGGGGTCCCTCCGGGAGGGTACGGTGTGCCGCCCCGCGGTTGCCCTGCGGGCGGCTTGGCGGTATACGGCCCCGCCGTTGCCCGGGGCTCCGCCCCGCCGTTGCTCGGGGCTCGGCCCCGGACCCCGCGCCTCGAGCGCCGGCGGGGCTTGATGTGGCGGGGTCGTGGTGTGGGGCGGTGCCCCGCACGAGGGTCTCCTCGGCTCGGCGCGCGCGGCGGCGTCATGGCCGTACGGCGGGGGTCGCGCCTCGTCCTGCGGGGACCCTCCTGCGTGTCCCCGCCCCACGGCAGGCTCCGACCGTGCCCGGGACCCGACTGGGGGGCAGGGCTTTCCCGGGGGTGTGTCGGCGGAGGGGAGTGGGGACGGGGCGGGGTGTCCCCGCAGGACGAGGCGCGACCACCGGGTACGGCCGAGACATGCCCGCACCACTCAGCCTCGCCGGCGATTGAGGCGCGGGTTCGGGCAGCGCCCGGCACACCACCGCGAGCCGCACACCGCCGAGCCGCCCGGAGGGTTAGTAGGACTTGGGGAGGCCAAGGGTTTGGTGGGAGATGAAGTTCAGGATCATCTCGCGGCTGACGGGGGCGATGCGGGCCACGCGAGAGGCGGTGATGAGCGACGCGAGGCCGTACTCGCGGGTGAGGCCGTTGCCGCCGAGGGTGTGGACCGCCTGGTCCACCGCCCGCACGCACGCCTCCCCCGCCGCGTACTTCGCCATGTTCGCCGCCTCGCCCGCCCCCATGTCGTCCCCCGCGTCGTACAGGCGGGCAGCCTTCTGCATCATCAGGCGGGCCAGTTCCAGCTCGATGTGCGCCTGGGCCAGCGGGTGGGCCACGGCCTGGTGCGCGCCGATGGGGCTCTTCCACACCTGGCGGGTCTTCGCGTAGTCCACCGCCTTGGCCAGGGCGTGGCGACCCATCCCGATGGCGAAGGCGGCCGTCATGATCCGCTCGGGGTTGAGTCCGGCGAACAGCTGGAGCAGGCCCGCGTCCTCGTCCCCGACCAGGGACGACGCGGGCAGCCGGACCTCGTCCAGGGTGAGCTCGAACTGTTTCTCCGCCGCCTGGAGTTCCATGTCTATGACGGTGCGGCCGAAGCCGGGTGCGTCGCGCGGCACGATGAACAGGCACGGCTTGAGGCTGCCCGTGCGGGCGTCCTCGGTGCGGCCGACGATGAGGGTGGCGTCGGCGATGTCGACGCCGGAGATGAAGACCTTGCGGCCGGTGAGGATCCAGTCGTCGCCGTCCCGGCGGGCTGTGGTGGTGATCCGGTGGGAGTTGGATCCGGCGTCGGGTTCGGTGATGCCGAAGGCCATGGTGCGGCTGCCGTCGGCGAGGCCGGGCAGCCAGGCCGCCTTCTGGGCCTCGGTGCCGAAGCGGGCGATGACCGTGCCGCAGATGGCGGGCGAGACGACCATCATGAGGAGGGGACAGCCCGCGGCCCCGAGTTCTTCCAGGACGATGGACAATTCGGCGATGCCGCCGCCTCCGCCGCCGTATTCCTCGGGGAGGTTGACTCCGAGGTAGCCGAGCTTCGCGGCGTCCGCCCACAGCTCGTCGGGGTGGCCGCCCTCGCGGGCGACGCGGGCGAGGTACTCGCGGCCGTAGCGTCGGCCGAGGGCGGCGACGGCGGTGCGCAGGGCCTGGTGCTCTTCGGTTTCGATGACGGGGCTCATGCTTGCGGTTCCTCCTGGACTACGGCGAGCAGGGCGCCGAACTCGACCTGTTGGCCGGTGGCGACGTGGAGCGCGGTGAGCGTGCCGGAGGCCGGAGCGAGGATGCGGTGTTCCATCTTCATGGCTTCCAGCCAGAGCAGGGGCTGGCCGGCGGTGACGGGGCTGCCGGGGGCCAGGCCCTCGGCGATGCGCACGACGGTGCCGGGCATGGGGGCGAGCAGCGAGCCCGGTTCCGTGCGGTCCTGGGGGTCCGGGAAGCGCGGAACGGGGGTGAAGGTGTGGGCGCCGAGTGCGGAGTCCACGTAGATCTCGGTCCTGTTCGAATTTTGTTTCACGTGGAACGCCCGCCGGATTCCCTCGACTTCGAGGGTGACGAGGCAGGGGGTGGCGGCCAGGACCCGGATCCCGGGGTGGTTCACCGGCTGGTACTGGACCTCGTGCTCGACGCCGGCGGACCGGTAGCGGCGGGTCTGCGGCTGGGAGCGGACGTTGCGCCAGCCGCCGAGGCGGGCGGCGAGGGGGGCGTCCGGGGCGGGGGCGGCTTCGGCGAGGGCGGCGGCGAGGGCGGCTGCGGTGGCGTCCGGGGCGTCGGCGGTGAGGGTGTCGAGGTGGCGCTCGTAGAAGCCGGTGTCGAGCTGTCCGGCGGTGAACTCCGGGTGTCGCAGGGAGCGTACGAGGAGCTCGCGGTTGGTGGTGAGCCCGTGGATGCGGGCTCCGGCGAGGGCGTGGGCGAGGGCCCGGACGGCTTCGGCGCGGGTGGGTGCGTGGGCGACGACCTTGGCGAGCATGGGGTCGTAGTGGATGCCGACGGTGTCCCCGTCGGTGAAGCCGGTGTCGACGCGGACCCCGCCGGGGATGGCGAGGGTGTGCAGGGCGCCGGTCTGCGGGCGCCAGTCCTGGGCGGGGTCCTCGGCGTAGAGGCGGGCCTCGACGGCGTGGCCGGTGGGCTGCGGGGGCTCCGGGGGCAGGGCCGCGCCCTCGGCGACGCGCAGTTGGAGTGCGACGAGGTCGAGGTCGAAGACGGCTTCGGTGACGGGGTGTTCGACCTGGAGGCGGGTGTTCATTTCCAGGAAGTACGGGCGGCCGTCGGCGGTGACGAGGAACTCGACGGTGCCCGCGCCGCGGTAGGAGACGGCTCGGGCGGCGGCGACGGCGGCTTCGTGGAGGGTGGTGCGCAGGGACGGGGGCAGGCCCGGGGCGGGGGCTTCCTCGATGACCTTCTGGTGGCGGCGCTGGAGGGAGCAGTCGCGGGTGCCCAGTGCCCAGACGGTGCCGTGGGCGTCGGCGAGGATCTGCACCTCGACGTGGCGGCCGCGTTCCACGTAGGGCTCGGCGAAGACCTCGCCGTCGCCGAAGGCGGAGCGGGCCTCGGCGACGGCCGCGTCGAGGGCCTCCTTGAGCTGGTCGAGGTCGCGGACGACGCGCATCCCGCGGCCACCGCCGCCGGCCGCGGCCTTGAGGAGCAGGGGCAGGTCGGCGGGGGTGGCGGCGGCCGGGTCGACGGGGTCGAGGAGCGGTACTCCGGCGGCGCGCATCAGTTCCTTGGCCCGGGTCTTGGAGGCCATGGCCTCGATGGCCTCGGGGGGCGGGCCGATCCAGGTCAGGCCGGCGGCCAGGACCTCGCGGGCGAAGTCGGCGTTCTCGGAGAGGAAGCCGTAGCCGGGGTGCACGGCGTCGGCGCCGGCGGCGAGGGCGGCTTTGATGATCAGGTCGCCGCGCAGGTAGGTGTCGGCGGGGGCCGCTCCGGGCAGCCGTACGGCCGCGTCGGCGTCGCGCACGTGGAGGGCGTCGGCGTCCGGGTCGGAGTGGACGGCGACGGTGGCCAGGCCCAGGGCGCGGGCGGTGCGGAAGATCCGGACGGCGATCTCGCCGCGGTTCGCGACGAGGAGGGAGGTCAGGTTCGTCATGTGCGGGCTCACATCCGGAAGACGCCGAAGCCGCCACGGGCGCCCTCGACGGGGGCGTTGTGGACGGCCGACAGGCACAGGCCGAGGACGGTACGGGTGTCGCGCGGGTCGATGACCCCGTCGTCGTACAGCCGCCCGGACAGGAACATCGGCAGGGACTCGGACTCGATCTGGGCCTCCACGAAGGCGCGCATCCCGGCGTCGGCCTCTTCGTCGTACGGCTGTCCCTTGGCGGCGGCGGACTGCCGGGACACGATGGAGAGCACGCCGGCCAGCTGCTGGGGTCCCATGACGGCGGACTTGGCGCTGGGCCAGGCGAAGAGGAAGCGGGGCTCGTAGGCGCGGCCGCACATGCCGTAGTGGCCGGCACCGTAGCTGGCGCCGATGAGCACGGACAGGTGCGGGACCTTCGAGTTGGCGACCGCGTTGATCATCATCGAGCCGTGCTTGATGATGCCGCCCTGCTCGTACTCCTTGCCGACCATGTAGCCGGTGGTGTTGTGGAGGAAGACGAGGGGGATGTCGCGCTGGTTGGCGAGCTGGATGAACTGGGCGGCCTTCTGGGACTCGGCGCTGAACAGCACGCCCTGCGCGTTGGCGAGGATGCCGACCGGGTAGCCGTGCAGGGTGGCCCAGCCGGTGACGAGGCTGGGGCCGTAGAGGGGCTTGAACTCGTCGAAGTCGGAGGCGTCGACGATCCGGGCGATGACCTCGCGCGGGTCGAAGGGCGTCTTGAGGTCGGGCGGGACGATGCCGAGGAGTTCTTCGGGGTCGTGGAGGGGTTCCTCGGCGCGGGGCGGGTCCGTGTGCGGCTTGCGGTGGTTCAGGCGGGCGATGACGCGGCGGGCCCGGCGGATGGCGTCGTACTCGTCGAGGGCGTAGTGGTCGGCGAGTCCGGAGGTGCGGGCGTGCATGTCGGCCCCGCCGAGGGACTCGTCGTCGCTTTCCTCGCCGGTGGCCATCTTGACCAGGGGCGGACCGCCGAGGAACACCTTGGAACGGTCCTTGATCATGATGGTGTGGTCGGACATGCCGGGGATGTACGCGCCTCCGGCGGTGGAGTTGCCGAAGACGACGGCGACGGTCGGGATGCCCTCGGCCGAGAGCCGGGTGAGGTCGCGGAAGATCGCGCCGCCCGGGATGAAGATCTCCTTCTGCGAGGGCAGGTCGGCGCCGCCGGACTCCACGAGGCTGATGCAGGGGAGCCGGTTCTGCCGGGCGATCTCGTTGGCCCGCAGCGCCTTCTTCAGCGTCCACGGGTTGGAGGCGCCGCCGCGCACGGTGGGGTCGTTGGCGGTGACCAGGCATTCGACGCCCTCGACGGTGCCGATGCCGGTGACCATGGAGGCGCCGACGGGATAGTCGCTGCCCCACGCGGCGAGCGGGGACAGTTCCAGGAACGGGGTGTCCGGGTCGAGGAGCAGCTCGACGCGCTCGCGCGCCAGGAGCTTGCCGCGGCCGCGGTGGCGGGCCGTGTACTTCTCGCCGCCGCCCGCGAGGGCCTTGGCGTGTTCGGCGTCGAGGGCGGCGAGACGCTCCAGCGCGGCGGTACGGGCCTTCGCGTGCTCGGGGGCGTGCGGGTCGACGGTGGTGCCGAGGCGGGTCATGGGGTGGCCTCCGGGGCCGGGAGGAGGGCGACGGGGATGTCGAGGTGGCGGGCGCGGAGCCATTCGCCGAGGGCCTTGGCCTGGGGGTCGAAGCGGTGGCCGGAGGCGACGCCGTCGCCGAGGATGCCGGTGACGGTGAAGTTGAGGGCGCGGAGGTTGGGGAGTTCGTGCCGGGTGACGGGGAGGCCGTCGGTCTCGGGCAGCAGGGCCCGGAAGGCGTCGACCGTGAGGGTGCGGTGCAGCCAGTCCCAGGCGGGGCCGGTCTCGGCCCAGACGCCGACGTTGGCATCCCCGCCCTTGTCGCCGCTGCGGGCCCCGGCCACTGCGCCGAGCGGCGCCCGGACGGTGGGCCCCGCGGGCGGCCCCCCGGGGGCTCCGCCCCCGGACCCCCGCGCCTCGAATGCCGGCGGGGCCGGGAATTGGGGGGCCGGAGAGGTCGGGGCGGCCGGTGGGATCGGGAGGCGGGTGCCGTCCGGGAGGACCGCCGTGTGCGGGACCTCCGGGGACGGGATCGGGGTCGCGGTGAAGACGCCGTAGGGCTGCGCCGGGCCGGGCGGGGCGGTGACGTGGAAGCCCGGGTAGCTGCCGAGGGCGAGTTCGATCGCCGCCGAGGTCAGGGCGCGGCCCACCCGGTCCGGGGACGGGTCGCGGACCACCAGCCGCAGCAGGGCGGAGGCCGTCTCCTGCGTGTCGGCGTCCTCGTGGTCCGTGCGGGCCAGGGTCCAGGTGGCGTCGGCCACCCCGTCCAACAAGTCGGTGAGTTGGATGCGGACGAGGTTGGCCTTCGCCTCGATGTCCAGGCCGGTCAGGACGAAGACGACCTCGTTGCGCCAGCCGCCGATCCGGGTGACGCCCACCTTGAGGGTGGACGGCGGGGCCTCGCCGCGCACGCCCGAGATCCGGACGCGGTCGGCGCCCTCGTCGGTCAGCCCGACGGTGTCCAGGCGGGTGGTCACGTCGGGGCCGAAGTACCGGACGCCCTGGGTCTCGTAGAGGAGTTGGGCGGTGACGGTGCCCGCGGTGACGGCGCCGCCCGTGCCCGGGTGTTTGGTGATGACCGCCGAGCCGTCTTCGGCGATCTCCGCGAGCGGGAAGCCGGGGCGGCGTACGTCGTGGCGGGCGAAGAAGGAGTAGTTGCCGCCGGTGGCCTGGGTTCCGCATTCCAGTACGTGGCCCGCGGCGACCGCTCCCGCCAGCCGGTCGTGGTCGTCCGGGGCCCAGTCGAACCACCAGGCGGCCGGGCCGCTGACCAGTGCCGCGTCCGTGACCCGGCCGGTCACCACCACGTCCGCCCCCGCGCGCAGGCAGGCGGTGATCCCGGCTCCGCCGAGATAGGCGTTGGCCGTCAGGGCCCCGTCCACCTGTGCGGTGAGGTCGTCGCCCTCGACGTGGGCGACCCGCACCGGGACCCCGGTCTTCGCCGCCAGGGTCCGTACTGCGTCGGCGAGTCCGGCCGGGTTGAGTCCGCCGGCGTTCGCGACGATCCGTACGCCCCGCTCGTGGGCGAGCCCGAGTCCTTCCTCCAGCTGGCGCAGGAAGGTCCTGGCGTAGCCGAGGTCCGGGTTCTTCAGGCGGTCGCGGCCCAGGATCAGCATGGTCAGCTCGGCGAGGTAGTCCCCGGTCAGCACGTCCAGCGGGCCGCCGGTGAGCATCTCGCGCAGGGCGTCGAAGCGGTCCCCGTAGAAGCCGGAGGCGTTGCCGATGACCAGCGGGCGCCGGGTCACCGCGTGGCCCCCGGTTCCCGGCCGGGCCCCGCGGGGCCGGCGAAGGCCTGGGCGATGTCCAGCCAGCGGTCCGCGTCGGGGCCGGTCGCGGTGAGGTCGAGGTCGGTGCGGTGGGCCCGTTGGGTGACCAGCAGGCAGAAGTCGAGCGCGGGGCCGGTGATCCGCTGCGGGGCGTCCGGCGGGCCGTACGTCCACACCTGCGGGCCGTCGGGGGCGGTCAGCTCCACCCGGAACTCCTCGGTGGGGGCGGGCAGGGCGCGTACGGCGTAGGCGTAGTCGCGGGCCCGTACGCCGATCCGTGCGACGTGCCGCAGCCGCGCGGTCGGGGTGCGGCGCACGCCGAGCGCGTCGGCGACGTCCTGGCCGTGCGCCCAGGTCTCCATCAGTCGGGCGCTGGCCATGGAGGCGGCCTTCATGGGCGGCCCGTACCAGGGGAAGCGCGTGTCGGGCGAGGCCGCGGCCAGTGCCGCGTCGAGGGCGCCGCGCGTGGTGCGCCAGCGGGCGAGCAGTTCGGCGGGCGCCAGTTCGGCGCCCTCGCGCGCGCCCTCGTCGACGAAGGTGTCGGGGGCCTTCAGCGCTTCTTCGACCATGTGTCCGAAGCCGGTGGCGTCGGTGAGGGAGAGCAGCGAGGCCCGGTCGGTCCAGTGCAGGTGGGCGATCTGGTGGGCGATGGTCCAGCCGGGCGCGGGGGTGGGCCGGGCCCAGTCGGGGACGGCCAACTCACCTACCAGAAGGTCCAGTTCGCGGCCCTCCTCACGCAGATCTGCGAAGACGGCGACGGCTGCGTCGGCGGCGGACGGATCGGGCACGGTGCGCTCCCCTTCTCGGCGTGAGGGGAAGACTGGCAGCACCCGACAAAACAATCAAGCATGCTTGCATGATTATTTCGGGGTGGCGACGCCTTCCCGCCACACGCCCCAAACCGGCGCTTTCGCACGGCAGTTGCCGCTCCGGCGAGCGGCCGCAGGTCCCGCCGCACGACGGCCCGTGGGCGCGGAGGGGGCGATTTCGGCCGTAACCCGGAAACTCGCGATACGTCACCGGATGTCCCGTCGATACTGAACGCTCCGCTCCGGCCCGGACGGGCGCCCACGCACCGCACCCCCACATTCGTGTCAAAGGAACCGCTCGACGACGAAGAGGATGGACTGCCGTGACTCCAGCCGCCCGAACTCCCTTCTCCCTCTATCCCGAACTCGACGCGAACGCCCTCACCGCCTTCGTCGCCGCCCTGGAGAGCGGCGACGTCACCGGCCTCGCCCCCGCGCGCGCCGCCGAGATCGCCGAGGTCCGCTCGGTCGCCGTCTTCACCCGCGGCAAGGTGACCGGCGCCGACGGGGACCTCCTCGACGCCGCGCTCTGGCGGCACTCCGGCACCCAGCCCCGCCCCGTGATCGTCATGCCTTCGCCGTGGTCCAGCCTGGGCTGGCTCCCGTACGCCGTCCAGGCCTCCCTCTTCGCCGCCCGCGGCTACAACGTCCTCGCCTACTCCGCCCGCGGTTTCGCCGGCTCCGAGGGCCAGGTCGACGTCGCCGGCCCGCTCGACGTCGCCGACGGCAGCCGCGCCCTGGACCACGTCATCGAGCGCAGCACCGGCCCCGTCACGAAGATCGGCTTCCTCGGGGACTCGTACGGCTCCGGCATCGGCCAGCTCGTCGCCGCGCACGACACCCGCGTCGACGCCGTCGTCGCGCTCAGCACCTGGGGCGACCTCGGGGAGGCCTTCTACGAGAACTCCACGCGGCACGTCGCGGCCGTACGGGCCCTGCTCGACGCGGCCGCCAAGGCCCGGCTGAGCCCGCAGACGCAGAGCGTCTTCGACAACGTCCTCGCCAACCGCGACGTCCAGGGCACGCTGCGCTGGGCGGAAACCCGCTCGCCCTTCTCCCACATCAAGGAGCTCAACCGCCGCCAGGTACCGGTCTTCTTCTCGCACGCCTGGCACGAGACGCTCTTCCCGCCCAACCAGACGCTGAAGATGTTCAACGAGCTGACCGGCCCCAAACGCCTCGCCGTCTCCATCGGCGACCACTCCGGCCCCGAGATGACCGGCATGGTCGGCCTGCCCAACCGGATCTGGACGGACGCCCACCGCTGGCTCGACCGCCACCTCAAGGACATCGACAACGGCATCGACGCCGAGGGCCAGGTCCTCGGCGAGATCATGTGGAGCAAGACCCTCGAACCCCGGCCCACCTGGCCCTCCCTCACCGAACGCGTGGAGCGGCTGCACCTGGCGGACGACGGCGAACTCGGCGAGGAGCCGCAGGCCGGCTGGACGTCGACCGTGCTGTGCGGGGTCGACACCCCGGCGACCGTCGCCGACAAGGTGGTGCAGTCCGGCTACGCGGAGATCGCCGGCCGCCCGAAGATCTACCGCACCCAGGACATCGACCGCACCGTCGCCGCCGTGTGGACCGCGGACCCCGTCGCCGAGACCACCCGGCTGCGCGGCATACCGCGGCTGCGCGTGACGTACCGGGCGGCGAACCCCGGTTCCACCTTCGTCGCGTACCTCCTCGACACGGCGCCCGACGGGACGGCGCACCTCGTCACGCACGCCCCGTACACGGACCTCGACTCCCCGCCCGACAGCCTGATCAGCGCGGACATCGAGCTCCAGGCCACGGCCTACGACGTGCCGCGCGGCCACCGGCTGATGCTGGTGATCGACGCCCGCGACCCCTTCTACGGCGACGCCAACCTGCCGCGCGCGACCCTGGCGTTCACCTCCCCGGACGCCACCCCGTCCTACCTGGACCTACCGCTCGGCTGACCCCGCAACCCCGTACGCCCGTCCGGCCGGCCCCCGTCCCGGCCGGACGGGCCGGACGGGCCGACTCAGGGGCTTCGGGGAGCGGGGGCGGGAGCGGACTCAGCAGGGCTGTCCCGGGCCCGCCTGCGCCGTCGCGCGCAGGAGGTCACGGAGGAGGTCGAAGTCGACCTTGGCGGGGTTGCGGAAGCGCAGGCAGGCCTTGCCCATGTCGTGGGCGGCCAGACGGTCCGCGAAGGCGTCCCGGACGTCGGTGCGCATCAGGTAGAAGGAGATGTACTGCTTCTGGTTCGCCCAGGCGATCTCCTCGGCCGTCCCGCCCGCCCGCACGTACGCCGGCATCCCGTACGCGATCCTCTCCTCGAACCCGGTCAGCTCCTCCAGGCACAGCTCCCGCAGCCGCGTCAGCGCCGGCCGGCGGGCCTCGGGGGCTGCGGCCAGGTAGGCGGAGACGTCCATCAGGCGGCCTGCTTCCGGATCTGCGAGCGGACCGCGCCCATGCTGGCCGCGATCACCAGGGCGATGGCCAGCGCGTCCAGTGCGGACATGGCCTGGTTCAGGACGAGGAAGCCCGCGGTGGCGGCGATGGCCGGCTCCAGGCTCATCAGGATCGCGAAGGTCGGGGCCGGCATGCGGCGCAGCGCGAGCATTTCCAGGGTGTACGGGAGCACCGACGACAGGACGGCCACGCCCAGGCCGAGGGCCAGCGTGCTCGGGACCAGCAGGTCCGAGCCGGCTTCGGCGATGCCCAGCGGCAGCGAGATGACCGCGGCGACCGCCATGGCGAGGGCCAGCCCGTCCGCCTGCGGGAAGCGGCGGCCGGTACGCGCGCTGAACACGATGTACGCCGCCCACATCGCGCCCGCCCCGAGCGCGTACGCCGCGCCCAGCGGGTCGAGGGAGCCGAAGCCGAGGCCGCCCCCGCCGTGCCCGGAGAGCAGGACCACGCCGCCGAGCGCGAGGCCGGCCCACAGCAGGTTGACCAGGCGCCGCGAGACGATGACGGAGAGGGCGAGCGGGCCGAGGACCTCCAGGGTGACGGCCGGGCCGAGCGGAATCCGGTCGATGGCCTGGTAGAAGAGGCCGTTCATCCCGGCCATGGCGGCGCCGAAGGCGAGCACCGTGCCCCAGTCGGAACGGGAGTGGCCGCGCACCTTCGGGCGGCACAGGAGCAGCAGCACGACCGCGGCGGCCGCGAGCCGCAGGGTGACCACGCCCGCCGCGCCCGCCCTCGGCATGATCATGACCGCGAGGGCGGCACCGAACTGCACCGAGATCCCGGCGGAGATCACCAGCGCCACGGGCCCCAGTCCGGAACCGGAAGCGGAAGCGGAGCCGGAAGCGGAACCCTGGGCGGTCGACGGAACCGGCGCCGGAACCGCGTCGGTGGCGGCCGCGGGCGAACTCGTCGGGGACGAAGAGGAAGGTGCGGGCATCTCTCCAGACTAAGGGTCCGTAAGGAGTGTTGCTGGATGTCCTGCCTTACAACCGTGAGAACAGTCCTGCTCTGAAGCCCCTACAACCCCTCCGCGAGGAGTTCCGCCAGGTGCCGGGCCCGGACCCCGCCCAGCTGGGCGATCTGCGTACGGCACGAGAATCCGTCCGCCTGGATCGCGGCGTCCCGCGGGGCCGCGCGCAGGGACGGCAGCAGCTGTTCCTCCGCGCAGGCCACCGACACCTCGTGGTGCCCGGGCTCGAAGCCGAAGTTGCCCGCCAGCCCGCAGCAGCCGCCGCTGAGCCCGCCCACCAGCCCCGCCCGCTCGCGCAGCCGCCGGTCGGGGCCGTCCCCGAGCACCGCGTGCTGGTGGCAGTGGGTCTGGCCGGCCACCGCCCGGTCCAGGCGCGGCGGCCGCCAGTGCGGGGCGTACTCCTCCAGGGTCTCCGCGAAGGTCCGCACCGCCGCCGCGAGGCGGGCCGCGCGGGGGTCGTCGGGGAGCAGTGCGGGCAGGTCGGTCCGCAGGGCCGCGGCGCAACTCGGTTCGAGGACGGTGACGGGGCCGGTGACCTCGCCGACGGCGTCCAGGGTCCGGCGCAGGACCGTGCGGGCCCGGTCGAGGCGGCCGGTGGAGACGTACGTCAGGCCGCAGCAGACCCGGCCGCCCCGGGGCACGGCCGCGCCCAGGCCGGCCGCCCGGAGCACGCGGAGCGCGGCGTGGCCGGCCTCGGGCGCGAGGTACTCCGTGAAGGTGTCGGGCCACAGGACGACGGTGGTCCCGGCTTCGGACCCGGAGCCGCGACCGGACTCGAACCCGCGACCGGACCCCGCCCCCGCCCCCGCCCCGGGCGTCAGGCCCGCCGTGAACGGCCGCTTCGCGAGTGCCGGCAGGGCCCGTTCCGGGGCCAGGCCCGGCACCCGTACCGGCAGGAGGCGTGCCGCCGTGTTGACGGCCCCCGCCGCCCGCAGGCGGGCGATCAGGCGGAGCCAGGCCGGCAGGCCGCCCAGCGCGTAGTGGGACAGCGGGCGGATCCGGCCCGCCCAGTGCCGGTGCAGGAACTCCGCCTTGTACGAAGCCATGTCCACGCCGACCGGGCAGTCGCTGCGGCAGCCCTTGCACCCCAGGCACAGGTCCAGCGCCTCGGCGACCTCCGCCGAGCGCCAGCCGTCCGTGACGACCTCCCCGGCCAGCATCTCGTGCAGCAGCCGCGCCCGGCCCCGCGTGGAGTGCTGCTCCTCCCCCGTCACCCGGTAGGAGGGGCACATCACGCCGGAGCCGCCCGGCTCGGTCGTCCGGCACTTCGCGACCCCCACGCACCGCGCGACCCCGCCCGCGACCCCGCCCGCGAACGAGGTCGCGAACGAGGTCGCCGGCAGCACCGCGAAGCGCAGGTTCTCGTCCAGCCGGGCCGGCCTGACCAGCATTCCCGGGTTCATGCCGCCCGCCGGGTCCCACACGTCCTTGTAGGCGCCGAAGAGCCGCACCACCTCCGCGCCGTACATCCTCGGCAGCAGTTCCGCCCGTGCCTGCCCGTCCCCGTGCTCCCCGGACAGGGAGCCGCCGTGCGCGACGACCAGATCGGCCAGTTCCCCGGAGAAGTCCCGGAAGCGGGCGATGCCCGCCGCCGACACCAGGTCGAAGTCGATCCGTACGTGGACGCATCCCTCGCCGAAATGCCCGTACGGGGATCCGCGCAGCCCGTGCGCCGCCAGCAGCGCCCGGAACTCCCGCAGGTACGCCCCCAGCCGGGCCGGCGGCACCGCGCAGTCCTCCCATCCCGGCCAGGCCATCCCCCCGTCCGGCATGCGGGTCGCCGTGCCCGCCGCGTCCTCGCGGATCCGCCACAGCGCCCGCTGCTCGGCCGGGTCGGTGACGACCGTCGCGTCGAGCGGGTCGGCGGCCCGTACGAGGGCCCGCGCGCCGCCCTCGTCCGGCATCTCCACGAACAGCCACGCCCCGCCCCGCGGCAACGCCGGTGCACCGCCCCCGACCAGGTCCTCGGCCATCCCCTCCACCGTCAGCGGCCCGTGCGCCAGCAGCCCCGCCGCCGCGTCCGCCGCCGCGCTCTCGTCGGCGTACCCGAGCACCGCCAGCACCGGCGCGGGCGGCGCGTCCACCAGGCGCACGACCGCTTCGGTCACCACCCCGAGCGTGCCCTCGCTCCCGCAGAACGCCCGCGCCAGCTGCACCCCGCGCTCGGGCAGCAGCGCGTCGAGACCGCCGTAGCCGGAGATCCGCCGCGAGAAGGCGGTCGGCATCCCGGCCGGCCGCATCCCGGTGCGCAGCAGCCCGAGGTGCGCGGTGACCAGCTCCCGCAGGCCGTCGGGGGCGCCGGCCCAGCCCGTTCCGATCCGGTGGGCGGTGCCCCCGTACGCCGTCACCGCCAGCTCGGCCACGTTGTCCGCGGTGGTGCCCCAGGCCACCGAGTGGGCCCCGCACGCGTTGTTGCCGATCATGCCGCCGAGGGTGCAGCGGGAGTGCGTGGACGGGTCGGGCCCGAAGGTCAGCCCGTACGGGCGCACCGCGTCCCGGAGCCGGTCCAGGACCAGCCCCGGCTGGACCACGGCGGTGCGCGCCGCCGGGTCCACGGACACGAGGGCGTTCATGTGCCGGGTGAGGTCGAGCACCACGCCCACGCCGGTGGCCTGGCCCGCGATGGAGGTCCCGCCGCCGCGCGGCACGACGGGCACCCCCGCCGCGGCGCACACGGCGAGTGCGGCCGCCACGTCCTCGGCGTCGCGCGGGGCGACCACGCCCACCGGCACGCGGCGGTAGTTGGAGGCGTCCATGGTGGTCAGGGCCCGTGCGGCGGCGCCGAAGTCGACTTCCCCGCGCAGGTTCTCCCGCAATGTCCGTTCGAGTTCACCCGGTGACGTCACTCCCCCAGCCTCCCACCGGCCGGAGCCGTCTCATCCGGTGGACGCGCGTCCGGGGCGCGGACCGGGACCCGATACGCTCCGCTCGTGGCTGAGATCCAGATTCCCGCTGACATCAAGCCCGCCGACGGACGCTTCGGCGCGGGCCCCTCCAAGGTGCGGACCGAGGCGCTGGACGCCCTCGCCGCCACCGGTACCTCCCTGCTCGGAACCTCACACCGCCAGGCCCCGGTCAAGAACCTGGTCGGCTCGGTGCGCCAGGGCCTCCGGGACCTCTTCTCCCTCCCCGAGGGGTACGAGGTGATCCTGGGCAACGGCGGCTCCACCGCCTTCTGGGACATCGCGACCGCCGGTCTGATCGAGCAGAAGTCCCAGCACCTGACCTTCGGCGAGTTCTCCTCGAAGTTCGCCACGGCCGCGAAGCTCGCGCCGTGGCTGGACGCGCCGTCCGTGATCTCCTCGGAGCCGGGTACGCACCCGGAGCCGGTGGCCGAGGCGGGCGTGGACGTGTACGCGTACACGCACAACGAGACCTCGACGGGCGTGGCGGCGCCGATCAAGCGCGTCGCGGGCGCCGACGCCGGGTCCCTCGTCCTGGTGGACGCGACCTCGGGCGCCGGCGGTCTGCCGGTGGACATCACCGAGACGGACGTCTACTACTTCGCCCCGCAGAAGTCCTTCGCTTCGGACGGCGGCCTGTGGCTGGCCGCGTTCTCCCCGGCGGCCCTGGAGCGCGCGGCCCGCGTACACGCGTCCGGCCGGCACATCCCGGAGTTCTTCTCGCTGCCGACGGCGATCGACAACTCGCTGAAGAACCAGACGTACAACACCCCGGCGCTGGCCACCCTGTTCCTGCTGGACCAGCAGCTGGAGTGGATGAACAGCCAGGGCGGGCTGGAGTTCACCACCGGTCGTACGGCGGCCAGTGCGCGCAACCTGTACAGCTGGGCGGAGGCGTCGAAGTACGCGACCCCGTTCGTCGTGGACGCCGACAAGCGCTCCTCCGTCATCGGCACGATCGACTTCTCGGACGACATCGACGCGGCGGCCGTCGCGAAGGTGCTGCGTGCCAACGGGATCGTGGACACCGAGCCGTACCGCAAGCTCGGCCGCAACCAGCTCCGTGTTGCGATGTTCCCGGCGATCGACCCGGCGGACGTGCAGGCGCTGACCGCCTGCATCGACTACGTGATCGAGAAGCTCTGACCTCCGGCGCCTGCTGACGCCTGACGGCAGCCGCTTGACGGCTGCCCGGTACGACGGAGCCCCCGGTGACGTGATGTCGCCGGGGGCTCCGTCGTGCGCCGTCCGTCGTGCGCCGTCCGCCGTCCGGCGCATCGCCCGCCGTCCGGCGCATCGCCCGCGCGGTCGAGACACGTTCGGGAAGGACGCCTTCCCGCGGCCGTCGCCGTGTTCGCGCACCTCACGGCCACGGCGTGGGGGGTCTCCCGCACGCGGTACCTTCAGGGGTCCGGAGGCGAATCATGGAGGCAGCGGCGTGAGCGTGCGAGTGACGGCGGCCCAGAGCGGCGTGGACCCCTTCGGCACGGCCCGGCTGCGGCGCGGGGTGCTCGACGCGTGGGGTGCGGGCCCGGCCCGGTTCCGCGAGGACGCCAACGCCGAGGAGGACCTCGCGCTCGGCGGCTACCGGGACCGGCTCGTCATCGAGCTGGCCCAGAACGCCGCCGACGCCGCGGCCCGGGCCAAGGTGCCCGGCCGGCTGCGGCTCACCCTGCACCCGGGCGAGGGCGGGCACGCCCTGCTGGCCGTCGCCAACACCGGTGCCCCGCTGGACGCGACGGGCGTGGAGTCGCTGAGCACCCTGCGCGCCTCCGCCAAGCGGGAGCCCTCCGGGGACAGCGTCGGCCGCTTCGGCGTCGGCTTCGCGGCCGTGCTGGCCGTCTGTGACGAGCCCGCCGTGCTCGGCCGCCACGGCGGTGTCCGCTGGTCCCTGGCCGAGGCCCGCGAACTGGCCCGCGATGCCGCCGTCGGCAGCCCGGGCCTCGGCGACGAGCTGCGCCGCCGCGACGGTCACGTCCCGCTGCTGCGCCTGCCGTTGCCCGCCGAGGGCACCGCCCCCGAGGGCTACGACACCGTCGTGGTCCTCCCGCTGCGCGACGCCGCCGCCGAGGCGCTGGTGGAGCGGCTCCTCGCGGGCATCGACGACGCCCTGCTGCTCACCCTGCCCGGGCTGCGCGAGGTCGTCGTGGAGACCCCTGCCGACGGCACGCGCACGCTCCACCGGCGCGACGAGGGCCCGTACACCGTCATCGAGGACACCACCGCCTCCGGCACCGTCACCCACCGCTGGCGCACCGTCCGCCACGGCGGCCCCATCGAGCGCGCGCTGCTGGCGGACCGGCCCGTCGAGGAGCGGCTGCGGCCCGCCTGGGCGGTGTCCTGGGCGGTGCCCGTCGACACCGACGGCGCCCCGGTGCGCCCGGTCACGGCCCCCGTGGTGCACGCGCCGACCCCCACCGACGAGCCGCTGGGCATCCCGGCGCTGCTCATCGCGACCCTGCCGCTGGACACCACGCGCCGGCATCCCGCGCCGGGACCGCTGACCGACTTCCTGGTGGAGCGCGCGGCCGACGCGTACGCCGAACTCCTCGGCGCCTGGGACCCGGTGACCACCGAACTGGTCGACCTGGTGCCCGGACCGCTCGGCAAGGGCGAGCTCGACGGGGCCCTGCGCGCCGCCGTGCTCCAGCGCCTGCCCCGTACGGCCTTCCTCGCGCCCGCCGCGCCGCCCGAGCACGCGGAGGAGCGCGCCGCCCTGCGCCCCTTCGAGGCCGAGGTGGTGGAGGGCGCGGGCGCCGACACCGTGCGCGTCCTCGCCGAGGTCCTGCCGACGCTGCTGCCCGCGGGCCTGGAGCGCCGTGCCGAGCTGCGCACGCTGGGCGTGGGCCGGCTCCCGCTGGGCGATGCCATCGAGCGGATCGCGGGCATCGAGCGGACCCCCGACTGGTGGCACCGGCTGTACGACAGCCTCGCCGGGGTGGATCCGGACCGGCTGTCGGGGCTGCCCGTGCCGCTCGCGGACGGCCGTACGGCGATCGGCCCCCGGCACATCCTGCTGCCCGGCACGGACACGCCCACGAGCCTGGCCCGGCTGGGTCTGAAGGTCGCGCACCCCGACGCGGCGCACCCGCTGCTGGAGAAGCTGGGCGCGCTCCCGGCCACGGCGCGGGCGGTCCTGACGACCCCGCAGGTGCGGGCCGCCGTCGCCGCCTCCCTGGACGCCGGGGAGATCTGGGACGAGGACGCGGACGCCCTGGACGCCGACGAGCTGGCCGAGGTGGTCCTGGGGCTGGTCCGGGATGCCGATCTGGCGCCGGGCGACGAGCCGTGGCTCGGCGCGCTGGCCCTGCCCGACGAGGACGGCGAACTGGTTCCGGCGGGCGAACTGCTGCTGCCCGGCAGCCCGCTGGCCTCCGTGATCCGCGAGGACGAGGTCCCGTACGTGGACGCGGACCTGGCGGAGCGGTGGGGTGCCGGGCCGCTGACCGCGTGCGGGGTGCTGGCCACGTTCCAGCTGGTCCGCGCCACCGATGTGGTCCTCGACCCGGACGAACTGGAGCCGCGCGAGGGTGATTTCGCGGAGCCCGACGACGCGGGACTGCTGGACGCGGTGGACGTGTGGTGCGAGGACGTCCTGGACCAGCTGCCGGACACCCCGGTCCCGCCGGTGGCGACCGAGCTGATCGCCGTACGGGACCTCGACCTCGTCGACGACGACTGCTGGCCGCAGGCCCTCGCGATGCTGGCGCAGCCGCCGCTGCGCGACGCGCTGACCCAGCCGGTACGGATCCTGCTGCCGGACGGCACCACGCAGTCGGTGCGCCCGTACACGGCCTGGTGGCTGCGCGACCACCCGGTGCTCGACGGCCGGCGCCCCGCGGGCCTGCGCGCGGCGGGCGGCGATCCGCTGCTGGCGGGCCTCTACACCCCGGCGGACGCCACGGGCTTCGAGGACGAGCAGGTCCTGCGGGCGCTCGGGGTACGGACCACCACGGCGGCCCTGCTGGACGAGCCCGGCGGCGCGGCCGAGCTGCTGGGCCGGCTCGCCGACCCGGAACGCGAGGTGACGGGCCACCAGTTGCACGGCCTGTACGGTGCGCTGGCCGATCTGGACCCCGAGCAGGTCACGCTGCCGGACGAGCTGCGGGCGGTGGTGGACGGCGAGGTCGTGGTGGTCGACGCGGGCGAGGCGCTGATCGCGGACGCCCCGGACCTGCTCCCGCTGACGGCGGGACTGCCGCTGCTGCCCGTCTCCCCGTCGAGGGCCGCGGACCTGGCCGACCTGCTCCAGGTCCGGCGGCTCTCGGACACGGTCCCGGCGGAGGTGACCACGCCCGGCGAGGAGCACGAGGTGCCGGAGTCGGTGGCGCTGCTGCTGGGGCCGGCCACTCCGGCGACGTACATCGAGCACGAGGAACTGGTCGCGGGCGGCACGGAACTCGACTGGCGCCGCACCCCCGACGGCACCCTGCACGCGTCGACCCTGGAGGGCGTGGCCGCGGGCCTGGCCTGGTCGGCGGGCCAGTGGCCCCGCCGCTTCGAGGTGGCGGCCCTCCTGGAGGACCCCTCCCGCACGGCGGAACTGGCCCGCGACCGCTGGTTCGACTGAACGTCGCGGCCGGGCCCGGACGTTCGGGCCCGGCCGGATCGGGCTGGACGGCCGGGTCGCACCGGCATGTGATCGGGCGAGGGGCTCAGGCCGGGCCGAACGGCAGGAGTTCGGGTCGCTTGGCCGTGCGGCCGTCCCCGGAGGAGCGGCCGCGCAGGCGGCGGCCCAGCCAGGGGCCCAGGAAGGCGGCCGCCCAGCGCAGTTCGGCCGCCACGGTGGATCCGCCCGCGGCGAGCGGCAGCGGCGGGAGCGGGTGCGTCCAGGTGTCGTCGCTGCCGGGCAGGCCGACGGCGTGGGCGAGGGCCGCAGCGATCCGGGCGTGGCCGACGGGGCTGGCGTGCAGGCGGTCCGTGGTCCACATCCGCGGGTCGGTCACGGCGACCGGCCGGGCGGTCTCGGCGACGGTGACCCCGTGGCGGGCGGCCGCGGCGCGGATGCGGTCGTTGAGGTCGGCTATGCGGGGTGCGACGGGCCGGGCGAGGGGCACGAGCACGCTGAGGTCGGGGAAGGTCACGGTCGCCACGTGGGCCCCGGCGGCCGTGAGCGCGGCGAACATCTCCTCCAGGTGGGCGGCGACCTCCGCGGCGTCGAACTTGGGCCGGAGGATGTCGTTGACCCCGGCGACGACGGTGGCCAGGTCGGGGTGCAGCTCCAGGGCGGGGCCCAGTTGTTCGGCGCGGACCTGTCCGGCGAGGCGTCCCCGTACGGCCAGGTTGGCGTACCGCAGGCCCGGGTTGGCGGCGGCGAGGTGCGCCGCGAACCGGTCGGCGAAGCCGCGCAGGCCCACGGTGTCGTCCCCGTCGCCGAGGCCTTCGGTCTGGCTGTCGCCCAGGGCGACGTAGCGCACGTACTCACCGTTCGGCACGGTTCATCCTCTCCCTCAGGACGGCCGCGCTGCGGCGGCACCAGTCGCGGTGTCCCTGTTCGAAGGCGAGGCCGCGCAGGCCGGTCAGGTACCCGCCGATCCGCTCGCCGTGGAGGAGGAACTCCTCCTCGTCCGTGTCGCCGCGCATCTTGCGCAGCACCTTGCCGAGCAGCTCGATCTTGGCGTCGGCGGCGACCGCGCGCGCCTCGAGCTGTTCGATCACCGGCTCGATGCCGATCCGGTCGGCGGTCTGCACCTTGACGAGGAGGTCGTCGCGGATGACCGAGGACTTCAGCGGGGCCGCGGCGAACTCCTCCAGTTCGGTGCGGCCGGCTTCGGTGACCCGGAAGAGGCGTTTGTTGGGCCGGGTCTCCTGGACCACCTCGCGGCCCTCGACCAGCCCTTCCTTCTCCAGCTTGGCGAGCTCGGCGTAGAGCTGCTGGGGCAGGGCGTGCCAGAAGTTCGCGACGCCGATGTCGAAGGACTTCGCCAGTTCGTAGCCGCTGTACTCGCCGTCCAGCAGCGCCGCCAGTACGGCATGCCGCAAGGCCATTCCGGCCTCCCCTTCCGCTCCACCACCAACACCGGCATCATACTCATGAAAGTGACTAGTCAGATTCATGAATATGAGCATGAGGAGGGGTCATGGAGAGTGCCGAACGCTTCCGCGCCGCCGTGGAGAAGCGGGATCTCAGCGCGTTGGAGGACCTGTTCACCGAGGACGTGCGGTTCTACAGCCCGGTGAAGTTCACCCCCTTCGAGGGGCGGCCCATGGTGCTGGGGCTCTTCGGGGTCCTGCTGCGCGTCTTCGAGGACTTCCACTACGTCGGCCGCTTCGAGGGCGCCGCCGAGACCAGCACCGACGGCGCGCAGGCCCCGGCGGAGGTGCTGCTCTTCCGGGCCACGGTGGACGGCAGGGAGATCCACGGCATCGACCTGCTCCACTTCGACGAGTCGGGCCGGATCAAGGAGTTCACCGTGATGGTCCGCCCGCAGTCCGCCGTGCAGGCCCTCGGCCAGGCGGTCCTCGCCGGCCTGACCGCGGACGGCCTCGCCTAGGCCGCCCGGCCGCCCGGCCGCCCGGCCGCCTGGACGGCCGCCCTGACGATGTCGGCCAGCAGCTGCGCCGTGCCGTCCGCCGGGTGGGCCAGGCGGGTGCGGGTCAGGGCGAACGACAGACCGCGCGCCCGGTCCGCGAAGGCGATGGTTCCGCCGCTGCCGTGGTGGCCGAAGGCGGTGTCCCCGCCCATCGGGGGCAGGCCGAGGAAGTAGCCGAGCCCCTTGGCGTGGTGCCGCATCAGCATCCGGTCCCGGCCCTCCACCTCGACGGCCGCGACCTCGGCGACCCGTGCCGGCGACAGCAGTCGTACGCCGTCCACCTCGCCCAGCAGCGCCGCGTACATCCGGGCCGCCGCCCGGGCGGTCACGGTGGCGTTGGCGGGGAGGTCGGTGCGCAGGTAGCCGGGCCGGTTCGCGAGGGTGGCGGTGGTCCACAAGCTCCGGTTCGGGGCGACCAGCCGGGTGAACGGGGCCCCGTACGGGAGCCCGGCGAGGTACGCCTCCCAGCCGCCCTCCACCAGCGGCACCACCCGCGGCAGTTCGGCCTCCGGCACCCCGAAGTACAGCTCGTCCGCGACCCCGAGGGGTTCGGCCACGTACTCCCGCAGGGCCTGCCCGGGGGTGAGTCCGGTGGCCCGCCGGACGGTCTCGCCGAGGATCCAGCCATACGTCCAGCCGTGGTAGCCGCTGTCGGACCCCGGCGCCCACAGCGGCCGCAACCCCTCCACGACCCCGCACATGGTGTCCCGGTCGCACAGCCCGGCGGCCGTCAGGGAGCGGGGCAGCTGGGGGATCCCGGCGGTGTGGGTCAGCACGTGGCGCAGGGTGATGCCGGCCTTGCCGTGGGCCGCGAAGGCGGGCCAGTACCGGGCCACGGGGGCGTCGTGGTGGAGGATCCCGCGCTCCGCGAGCACGTGCACGAGGGTGGCCGTGACCCCCTTGCCGACGGAGAACGCGTGGACCAGTGCCCCGGGTCCGGGCACGCCCGCCCAGACCTCCGCGAACGGCAGCCCGTCCCGGTACGCGCACACCTGGAGCCCGCCCTCGGCCCCGGAGGCCACCAACCCGTCGACCACCCGCTGAAGCTCCGCCTGAAGATCCATACGGCCACTCCTACCGCACCGCACCACAGCGCGCCCCGACCGCCGCACCGCGCAGTCCGGCGCCGGCCACCCGCGGGCGGGCGGCCGCGGGTGCGCCGGGGTCGCCGCATCAAGTACCCCTGCACCGAAGGCCTGTTGACCCTGATGCACCCTCAGGGGCGGCTCAGGGCCGGGCCGGGGCCTTCCCCGAGGCCACCGGGCGGGCGCCGGCAGCACCGTAGGGGCCATGAAGAAGACGACCACCACCGGATTCGCCCTCGCCACTGCCGCCGCGCTCGCGGTCTCCCTCGCGGGCGCGGCCGGCGCATCCGCCGCGCCGACACCCACGTACGACTTCTCCGACTGCCCGGCCATCCCCTCCGGGGTCGACGCCACGCGCTGGAAGTGCGAGGTGCTCACCGCCACCGGGTCCATGCGCCTGGGCAACCGCGAGGTCCCCGAGCTGGCCCCGATGACCATCACCCATGCCGAGGGCCCGATGCCCGACGGCAGCAACGGCCAGGTCTGGGGCGCCCTTCGCGGCGGCCCCACCGCCGTCCCCGGCGGCCTCCTCGGCACCCCGCCCGGGGACCGCGGCCCGCTGCTCGGGCTCTCCCTGCAGCCGGAGTACGGCGGCCGGTCCGACTTCTACACCGTCGGCGACCGGATGGGCCTGTTCACCCTGCGCTTCCGCGCCGTCAGCCCGCTCCTGCCCGGGGGCTGCGTCATCGGGGGCGGCGACGCCCCGATCGAGATACGCCTGACGCGGGTGGGCAGCTCGGAGTGGATCTCGAAGAACCCGCCCGTCATCAAGTTCACGGCGACGGACGACACCTTCACCGTCCCGGCCGCCACCGGCTGCGGCCCGCTGACCCGCCTGGTCAACGACCGCCTCGGCCTGCCCGCGCAGACCGGCAACAGGATCACCTTCTCCGCCGTCTACACCTTCAAGACGTACGACCTGCTCCCCGCGCGCTGACGCGGGGAGACGGCCTAGGCGGGGAACTTCCGGTCGACCCACCTGAAGGTGAACTCGATCAGGACCGCGGCCCCCACCGCGACGGCCACCGCGATCCACGGCACCGTGACGCCGACCAGCTTGAGCTGGAAGAAGTCCTGCAGCCACGGCACGACGAGGACGATCAGGAAGGCCCCGCCCATCGCGCCGACCAGCGCGACCCGCCACCACGTGTACGGCCGGGCGATGATCGCCAGTACCCACATCGAGGTCAGGAACAGCGTCAGCGTGGCCGCGCTGGACTCGGCCTCCAGGGCGCCCTCGCCCGTGTAGTGGTGGCGCGCGATCAGGTACGACACGAAGGTGGCCACGGCGGCGATGACACCGCCGGGGATCGCGTACCGCATGACCCGCTTCACGAAGTGCGGTTTGGCGCGCTCCTTGTTGGGGGCCAGGGCCAGGAAGAACGCCGGGATGCCGATGGTGAGCGTGGACAGCAGGGTCAGGTGGCGCGGCAGGAAGGGGTACTCGACCTGCGAGCAGACCACCAGGATGGCCAGCAGCACCGAGTAGACCGTCTTGGTGAGGAAGAGCGTCGCAACACGGGTGATGTTGCCGATGACCCGGCGCCCCTCGGCGACCACCGAGGGCAGGGTCGAGAAGCTGTTGTTGAGGAGGACGATCTGGGCCACCGCCTTGGTCGCCTCCGAGCCGGAGCCCATGCTCACGCCGATGTCGGCGTCCTTGAGGGCGAGCACGTCATTGACGCCGTCGCCCGTCATGGCGACCGTGTGGCCCTTGGACTGGAGGGCCCCGACCATGTCCCTCTTCTGCTGCGGGCTCACGCGTCCGAAGACGGAGTTGTCGTCGAGGACCTTCGCCATGTCCTCCCGGTCCGTGGGGAGCTTGCGGGCGTCGACGGTGTTCTCCGCGCCCGGCAGCCCCAGCTTGCCGGCGACCGCACCGACGGAGACCGCGTTGTCGCCGGAGATGACCTTCGCCCGGACGTTCTGGTCCTCGAAGTAGCGCAGCGTGTCGGCGGCGTCGGGGCGCAGCCGCTGCTCCAGGACGACGAGGGCGGTCGGCCGGACCCCGGTGGCGACGGCCGCGTCGTCGAGTTCGCGGGCGGAGCGCGCCAGCAGGAGGACGCGCAGCCCCTGTTCGTTGAGGTCGTTGATCTCCTCCAGGGCCGGGTCCCCGGCGGGCAGCAGCACGTCGGGGGCGCCGAGCAGCCAGGTGTTGTTCTCGCCGTCGCCCTCGCTGAAGCTGGCGCCGCTGTACTTGCGGGCGGAGGAGAAGGGCAGGGACTCGGTGCAGCGCCACTCCGCACTGTCCGGGTAGGCGTCGATGATCGCTTGGAGGCTGGCGTTGGGGCGCGGGTCGGACTCGCCGAGAGCGCCGAGCACCTTCTGGACGTACGCGGGGTCCGCGCCGCCGAGCGGGCGCAGCTCGGTGACGTCCATGCCGCCCTCGGTGAGAGTGCCGGTCTTGTCGAGGCAGACCACGTCGACGCGTGCGAGGCCCTCGATGGCGGGCAGCTCCTGGACCAGGCACTGCTTGCGGCCGAGCCGGATGACGCCGATCGCGAAGGCCACGGAGGTGAGCAGGACGAGCCCCTCGGGGATCATCGGGACGATGCCGCCGACGGTCCGGGCGATGGAGTCCTTGAGGTTGTTGTCCTTGACGAGGAGCTGGCTGATGATCAGGCCGATCGAGGTCGGGATCATCATCCAGGTGACGTACTTGAGGATGGTGGAGATGCCGGAGCGCAGCTCGGAGTGGACGAGCGTGAAGCGGGAGGCCTCTTCGGCCAACTGGGCGGCGTAGGCCTCGCGGCCGACCTTGGTGGCGGTGAAGGCGCCTCCGCCGGCGACCACGAAGGAGCCGGACATGACCGGGTCCCCGGGCTTCTTCAGGACGGGGTCGGCCTCGCCGGTGAGCAGGGACTCGTCGATCTCCAGGCCGTCGGCCTCGCCGACGGATCCGTCGACGACGACCTTGTCGCCGGGTCCGAGTTCGATGACGTCGCCGAGGACGATCTCGGAGGTGGAGATCTCGGCGGTCCGGCCGTCCCGGCGCACGCTGGGTTTGACCTCGCCGATGACGGCGAGGCTGTCGAGGGTCTTCTTGGCGCGCAGTTCCTGGATGATGCCGATGCCGGTGTTGGCGATGATCACGAAGCCGAAGAGGCTGTCCTGGATCGGCGCGACGACGAGCATGATCGCCCAGAGCACGCCGATGATCGCGTTGAACCGGGTGAAGACGTTGGCACGAACGATGTCGGCGGTGGAACGGCTGCTCCGGACGGGAACGTCATTGACCTCGCCACGCGCAACACGCTCGGCGACCTCGGCGGTACTGAGCCCCCCCGGCTTGAAGCGGGGCGCCGGCGGCCGCATCGGGTGTACGGGGTCCAGCTCCGCTCCCGCGTCGATGGCGGGGGCGGCCGTCCCGCCACCCGGCTCCGGTCCGTCGGATTCGGTTCCAGCCCGCTGCGTCATGCCTTCGACGTTAAGCGGGCTTCTTGCGCTTCACCCGCCGAGAAGTCCGAAGATCCGACTTCGGGATGACCCGAATCGTCCCCTGGTAGCCCCGCGGGTCAGACGCACTCGGGGACATCCCCGGAGACCGGGGAACCATGCCGTGGGGCGGGGACACTCCGGGACGTCCCCGCAGGTCGAGCGAACCCACCGCCGAACCACGGGCCGGTCCGGCCAAGGGTTCGCGAGCCGAGGAGACGTCCCGGAGGGGCACCGCCCCACCCGAACGACCCCGCCGCGCCCCGCTAGGCCTGCGGCCCCGAGTCCTGCCCGGGGCCCTGCTCCGAGCCCGCCGAGCCCGCCGAGCCCGCCTGCCCGGCCCGCTCAGCAAGCGCAGCGGCCTCGGCATGGCGCGCAAGCGCCGCCTCCCGCCCCCGGACGTACCAGATGCCGATCAGGCCGAGGAAGCCGCCGGCCGCGCAGGTCCAGACCCACCACAGCTGGTCCCGGTCCGCGAACCACCCGTAGAACGGCAGCTGGACCAGGAACAGGGCGAACCACAGGATCGTGCCACCTGTGACGGTGGCGACGACGGGGCCCTCCAGGGGCTCGGGCGCCTCGCGCTTCGCAGTCCATTTGGCCATGCGGCAAGTCTAGGCGTCGCGAAACGCCATCTACGCGCGGAGATGGACGCACTTTCGTTCATGTGTTCATACTGAAACGGTTTGGGCGCGGCCCATTTTCTTCGTATGAACCACCCAATGAGGACCGTATGAGCACCCCGGCCCCCGCCCCCGCAGCCGCCACCTCCCCGGAACCGTCCCCCCGGGGACCCTCCGGCGGACTGGACCGCTACTTCAAGATCTCCGAGCGCGGTTCGACCGTCGCCCGTGAGATCCGCGGCGGCCTCGCGACCTTCTTCGCCATGGCCTACATCATCGTGCTGAACCCGATCATCCTGGGCAGCGCGAAGGACATGTACGGGCACCAGCTCGACTCCGGCCAGCTGGTGACGGCCACCGTCCTGACGGCCGCCTTCACCACCCTCCTCATGGGTGTCATCGGCAACGTCCCGATCGCGCTCGCCGCCGGCCTCGGCGTGAACACGGTCGTCGCGCTCCAGCTCGCCCCGCGCATGAGCTGGCCCGACGCCATGGGCATGGTGGTCCTGGCCGGCTTCGTGGTGATGCTGCTGGTCGCCACCGGTCTGCGCGAGCGGGTCATGAGCGCCGTCCCGCTGGGCCTGCGCAAGGGCATCGCGATCGGCATCGGCCTGTTCATCATGCTGATCGGCCTGGTCGACGCGGGCTTCGTCTCCCGCATCCCGGACGCCGCGCACACCACGGTCCCGCTCCAGCTCGGCGGCACCGGTCACCTGGACGGCTGGCCGGTCCTGATCTTCGCGATCGGTGTGCTGCTCACCTTCGCCCTGCTGATCCGCAAGGTGCCGGGCGCGATCCTGATCTCCATCGTGGCCATGACCCTGGTCGCCGTCGTCGTCCAGCTGATCGCGGAGGTGCCCGACTCGGGCTGGGGCCTGACCGTCCCGGAGTGGCCCGGCAACCCGGTGTCCGCGCCCGACTTCGGGCTCGTGGGGCAGGTCAGCCTGTTCGGCGGTTTCGACAAGGTCGGCATGCTGACCGGCATCCTCTTCGTCTTCACCGTGCTGCTGTCCTGCTTCTTCGACGCGATGGGCACGATCCTCGGCGTCGGCGACGAGGCGAAGCTGATCGACAAGAAGACCGGCGAGTTCCCCGGGATCAACCGGGTCCTGCTGGTCGACGGCCTGGCGGTCGCCTCCGGCGGCGCCACCTCCTCCTCCGCGACCACCTGCTTCGTGGAGTCCACGGCCGGGGTCGGCGAGGGCGCCCGTACGGGTCTGGCGAACATCGTGACGGGCGGCCTCTTCGCCGTGGCGCTGTTCCTGACCCCGCTCGCCACCATGGTCCCGTCCCAGGCGGCCACCCCGGCGCTCGTGGCGGTGGGCTTCCTGATCCTGGCGGGCTCGGTCAAGGACATCGACTGGAGCGACTTCACCATCGCCGTCCCGGCGTTCCTGGCCATGGTGATGATGCCCTTCACCTACTCGATCACCAACGGCATCGGCATCGGCTTCATCAGCTTCTGCGCGCTGCGCCTGGCGACCGGCCGGGGACGCGGGGTCCCGGTGGCCATGTACGTGGTGTCGGCGGTGTTCGTCTTCTACTACGCGATGCCGGCCCTGGGCCTGGGCCAGTAGCTCACGTCAGCCCGTAGAACTTCTCTGTCTCGTCGACGGCCGCCTTGAAGCGCTCGTCGAAGTCATCGCGAATGAGCGTCCGGACCACATAGTCCTGGACGCTCATTCCGCGTTTGGCCGCATGGATCCGGAGCCTGTCGAGGAGCTCCCCGTCTATGCGCATGCTCAGCACATGTGTCCCCATGCCGAAAGAGTCGGGGCACAGGGTGCGTACGCGTGTCACTTTCAGCCGCCGACTCACCCGTATGAGTGACCCGGGGCATGCGGCGAAAAACCGGTGTTCCTTAGGGAGAGTAATGAGTTACTCTAAAGACATGCATGACCTTTCCCATGGCGACGACCTTGCCGCCGTGAACGACCTCCGCTCCGCCGTCATGCGGCTGGGGCGACGCCTGAAGCACCAGCGCGTCGACGAGTCGCTGAGCCCGACCGAGATGTCGGTCCTCGGCACCCTCGCCCGCTGCGGCCAGGCCACACCCGGAGAGCTCGCCCGCCGCGAGCACGTCCAGCCGCCGTCGATGACACGCATCGTCGCGTTGCTGGAAGCCAAGGGACTGGTCACGCTGGAACCGCACCCCGACGACCGCCGCCAGAAGGTGGTCCGCCAGACGGAGGAGGCCGAAGCGATGCTCGAAGAGAGCCGCCGCAAGCGCAACGCCTTCCTGGCCGGGCTCGCGGCCGAGCTGACCGAGGACGAATGGGCCAAGCTGCGCGCGGCCGCACCCGTCCTGGAGAAGCTCGCGCACCTGTAGGAACGACGCCAGGAGGCGAACGCTTTTGAGTACGGGAACCGGAGCAGACTCCGCACCCGGCCACATATCCACCCCCTCTACGCCTGCGCCGGCCGACCGGGCCGTCGCAGCACCCGCGGGCAAGGGCTCCATGTTCAGCTCGCTGCGGATCCGGAACTACCGGCTCTTCGCCACCGGCCAGGTCGTCTCGAACACGGGCACCTGGATGCAGCGCATCGCCCAGGACTGGCTCGTCCTCTCGCTGACCGGCTCCGCCTCCGCCGTCGGCATCACCATCGCCCTGCAGTTCCTGCCGATGCTGATGTTCGGCCTCTACGGCGGCGTACTCGCGGACCGGCTGCCCAAGCGGCCGCTGCTCCTCGCCACCCAGAGCGCGATGGGCCTGACGGGCATCGCCCTGGCCGCCCTCACCCTCGCCGGGCACGTCCAGGTGTGGCACGTCTACCTCGCCGCCTTCGCCCTCGGCCTGGTCACCGTCGTCGACAACCCGGCCCGGCAGACCTTCGTGTCCGAGATGGTCGGCAAGGAGCAGGTGGCCAACGCCGTCAGCCTGAACTCCGCCAACTTCCAGTCCGCGCGGCTGGTCGGCCCGGCGATCGCCGGTGTGCTGATCACCGCCGTCGGATCCGGCTGGGCCTTCCTGCTGAACGGGCTGTCCTTCGCCGCACCCATCGCCGGCCTGCTGATGATGCGGACGCACGAACTGCACCCCGTCGAAACCCGGCCCCGCGCCAAGGGCCAGCTCCGCGAGGGCCTGCGCTACGTCGCCGGCCGCCCGGAACTGGTCTGGCCGATCGTGCTCGTGGGCTTCATCGGCACCTTCGGGTTCAACTTCCCGATCTGGCTCTCCGCCTACGTCAGCGACGTCTTCCACGGGGACGCGGGCACCTACGGGCTCTTCAACACCCTGATCGCGGTCGGCTCCCTGGTGGGCGCCCTGCTCGCCGCCCGGCGCGGACAGTCCCGCCTGCGGGTGCTGGTCGCCGCGGCCGTGCTGTTCTCGGTCCTGCTCCTGGTGACCGCCTTCGCACCCGGCTTCTGGCTGTTCGCCGCCCTGCTCGTGCCCATCGGGATCTTCGGCCTGACCGTCAACGTCACGGCCAACTCCAGCGTGCAGATGGCGACCGACCCCGAGATGCGCGGCCGGGTCATGGCCCTGTTCATGATGGTCTTCACCGGCGGCACCCCGCTGGGCGCCCCGCTGCTGGGCTGGATCACGGACACCTACGGCGCCCGGATCGGCATGGCCTCGGGCGCCGTGATCTCCCTGGCCGCCTCCCTCGCGGTCGCGGTGGTCCTGGCCCGCGTCGGCAACCTCCGCCTCCGGGTGAGCCGCCGCGGCCTGACCTTCGTCCCGGCGGCCCCCGCCCCCGAGCTGGTCGCAGCCGCCTGACCCCGTCGCCGCGCCCCGGCTACGCTCGCCGCATGAGACTGTTCGCAGCCGTCCTCCCGCCGGACGAAGCCGTCGCCGAGCTGGCCCGGGCCGTCGACGAGGTCCACGACGACCGGCTGACCTGGACCGGGAGGGACGGCTGGCACTTCACCCTCGCCTTCCTCGGCGAGGTACGGGACGAGGTGCTCCCGGAGCTGCACACGCGCCTGGAGCGGGCCGCCCACCGCACGGCTCCCTTCGCGCTGCGCCTGCACGGCAGCGGCCACTTCGGGGACCGGGCCCTGTGGGCCGGCGCCGCCGGGGAGCTCCCCGCCCTGCGGATGCTCGCCGAACGGGCCGACGCCGCCGCCCGGCGGGCCGGGGTACCGATGGACCAGCACCGCCGGTACACCCCGCACCTCACCCTGGCCCGCAGCCACCACGCCGCCACCCCGCTGGGGCCGTACCTGGACGCCCTCGCGGACTTCGAGGGCACGCCCTGGCGGGTGGACACGCTCAGCCTGGTCCGCAGCAACCTCCCCGTCAGCGGGGTGCCGGGCGAGCAGCCCCGGTACGAGACCGTCCGGGCCTGGCCGCTCGGCGGCTGAGCCGCACACCGGCGCCGGGCCGGCGCCCGTTCGGCGCGGGCCCGGCGGGTGCCGGCTACCAGCCGCCGGTACCGTGATCCACGCCACGGCCGGCGGCGCACCCCCACCACGGCACAGCCCCTGCGTCCACGATGCAGGGGCTGCCGCGTTAGGCTCGACGGGTGGATCCCAAGACCCGAAACCGTGTGATGGCCGGTGTACTCGTACTGATGTTCGTCGTCGTGGCCGTGGCGGCTGCCGTCGGCCAGTAACCCCCGCCGCCTACCAGGCGAAGGCCTCCGGCGACGCCCCGGGACCGGGGAAGATCTCCTCGAGGCCCGCCAGGACCTCCTCCGACAGCTCCAGCTCCACCGCGCGCAGCGCCGAGTCGAGCTGCTCCTGCGTCCGCGGACCGACGATCGGCCCGGTGACCCCCGGACGCGTCAGCAGCCAGGCCAGCCCGACCTCGCCCGGCTCCAGGCCGTGCTTGTCCAACAGGTCCTCGTACGCCTGCACCTGCGCCCGTACCGCGGTGTTCGCGAGCGCGTCCGCCGACCGGCCGGAGGCGCGGCGGCCGCCCTCGACCTCCTTCTTGATGACCCCGCCCAGCAGGCCCCCGTGGAGCGGGGACCACGGGATGACCCCGAGCCCGTACGCCTCGGCGGCCGGGATGACCTCCATCTCGGCGCGCCGCTCGGCGAGGTTGTAGAGGCACTGCTCGCTGACCAGGCCGAGCCGCCCCTGGCGGGCCGCGGTCTCGTTGGCCTGGGCGATCTTCCAGCCGGGGAAGTTGGAGGAGCCCGCGTAGAGGATCTTGCCCTGCTGGACCAGGACCTCGACGGCCTGCCAGATCTCCTCGAAGGGGGTCAGCCGGTCCACGTGGTGGAACTGGTAGACGTCGATGTAGTCCGTCTGGAGCCGCTTGAGGCTGGCGTCGACGGCCCGGCGGATGTTCAGCGCCGAGAGGCGGTCGTAGTTGGGCCAGGTGTCCCCCTCGCGGGACATGGAGCCGTACACCTTGGTGGCGAGGACCGTCTTCTCACGGCGGTCGCCGCCCTGGGCGAACCAGGTGCCGATGATCTCCTCGGTGCGGCCCTTGTTCTCGCCCCACCCGTACACATTGGCGGTGTCGAAGTAGTTGATGCCCGCGTCGAGGGCGGAATCCATGATCGAGTGACTTTCGGGCTCCCCGGTCTGGGGGCCGAAGTTCATGGTGCCGAGTACAAGTCGGCTGACCTTGAGGCCGGTGCGTCCGAGCTGCGTGTACTTCATGGGGCACTAGCCAACTGCTTCGAGTGCGCTCGAAGCAAGACCCTGCCGTGAAGGGCGTGTTACAGCCCCTGCGCGGGCCGGTAGGGCCCGCCGATCCCCCACGCCTGGTGCAGGACCGCCGCGAACTCGCCCGCCAGCCGGTGCTCGCCGGAGGCGTTCGGGTGAGTGCCGTCGTAGGTGTCGCGGTGGATGTCGTACGCGTCCGGGCGCGCGGCCAGCAGGATCGGCGAGGCCTCGGTCGTCAGGTCGGCGACCGCCTTCGCGAGGAGCTCGTTGAAGCGGGCCACCTCCGCCGCGAAGGGCGCGTCCTCCTCGGCCCGGCTGTTCGGGATGACCGGCAGCAGGACCATCCGGACGCCGGGCCCGGCGGCGCGGGCCTCCGCCACGAACCGGCGGGCGTTGACGGCCGTCTGCTCGGCGTCGGTGTAGAAGCCGAGGTCGATCAGCCCGAGGGAGACCAGCAGGACGTCGGCGCCGGTGGCGGCGACCGCCGGGCCTATCAGGGGGGCCATGTGCTGCCAGCCCTCGCCCCAGCCGGCCAGATGGCGGCGGGCGTGCTCCGGAAAGCCCGGGTCGGCGTAGGCGTGGCTGGTGGGCGTGTCGGCGACGGTGTCGTACAGCTCGCAGCGCGGACCGACGATCCGGTGGGGACCGCCGAGGGTTGAGCTGAGGTGCTGCCACATCCGGTAGCGCCAGGTGTAGTCGCCGGCGCGTCCGATGGTCATGGAGTCGCCGACGAACATGAAACGCATCCGGTCATCATCGCGGATCGCGCGACAGAAACCCCTGTGACGCCGGACACGCGGCACGTACTGGCAGGCTGGGGGAATGCGCCTGCCCCTGCCGTCCGCCGCCGCGTCGGCCGCCGTTGCCGTGACCGCCGCCGTCGCCGCCGCCCTCGCCGTGCTGCCGGGCCCGGCCGTCGCGGCGGACACCCCCGCCGCGTCCTCCTTCACCATCTCCGATCCGCGGATCAAGGAGTCGAGCGGCCTGGCCGCCAGCCGGATCCACCCGGGCGTGTACTGGACGCACAACGACAGCGACGACGGCCCGTACATCTACGCGGTGGACTCGGCCACCGGCAGGACGGTGGCCCGGGTGACGCTGACGGGCATCGGCAAGCCGCGCGACGTCGAAGCGATCTCCCTGGGCCCGGACGGCCAGCTCTACGTCGGGGACATCGGCGACAACCGCGGCGGAACCTGGGACCACGTGTGGATCTACCGCTTCCCGGAGCCGAAGCAACTCGGTGACGTCACGGTCAAGGCCGCCCAGTTCACGGTGAAGTACGCCGACGGGGCGCGCAACGCGGAGGCCCTGATGGTGCATCCGGTGACCGGCCGCGTCTACATCGCCAGCAAGGACGAGAGCAAGGGCGGCCTGTACGAGGGGCCCGCGGAGCTGTCGGCGGGCGGCACGAACGTCTTCCGGCGGGTCGCCGACGTGCCGTGGGTGACGGACGGCGCCTTCTCCCCCGACGGCACCCGGCTGACGCTGCGCGGCTACTTCATGGCCCGCACCTACCCGTGGAAGGACGGCCTGCCGGTGGGCGAGGGCGAGCGGGTGGACGCGCCGTGGCAGGGCCAGGCGGAGTCGGTGACGTACACGCCGGACGGCGCGACGCTGATGTTCGGCGCGGAGGGCGAGGGCAGCCGGGTCATCGCGGTCCCGGTCGGGGCCGCCGCCCCCTCTGCCTCGCCGCAGCCGGGGTCCCCGTCGGGTGCGGCCCCTGCGGTGGAGCCGACGGGAAGCTTCGGCAAGGGCGCGCTCGTCCTGGCGGGCGGCCTGGTCCTGGTCTTCGGAGCCAAACGCCTCCTCCGCCGCCGCCGCCCCTGATTCAGCCCCTCCGGCGTTTGAGGAGCGGGGGTCCGGGGGCAGCGCCCCCGGCGGCGGCGCCGCACCTGGAGTCCGGCTCTCCCTGGCTCTTCCCTGCCGCCTTCCCGGGTCAGCACCTCAGCCACCCCCATCTCAGAAAGCGGCTCAACCGGCTGGGCATCTACTCCCGCCCTGGCAGAGCCTCCGCTCTGATGGGACTCCCCACCCAGCTGCCGGCGGCGGTCCTCACGGAACTCCTGGGCATCAGCCCCGGCACGGCGACCGCCTGGACCCAGTCCGGGGGCAACTGGGCCCGACATGCAGCCGAACTCCAGAGCCGTTCCCAGCCTGCCGGCTAATCCCGAGGCACTCAGCGGTTCCGCGGCCCTATCGTCTCGGCCATGGACTCAGAGCAGCTGAAAAGATCATCGCAACGGTGGATGCATGCCGCACTGGCGGCCTTCGTCGAGGGGCCGGAGGGCTACGACTTCGCCGTTCACCATGCGGGGATCGCTACGGAGCACCTGCTCAAGGCCTACCTCGCTGGGATTCACCCGGCGCTGATCGTCGACGGCCGGCACTTCGACTCGCTGCTGCATGCCACGGGGCTGGGCTCCCACGCGGGCCCTCTGGCCAAGGTGAAGACCATCGGTCTCGCTGAGGCCCATGAACGGGTGCTCAAGCTCCTCCCCAAGAAGATCCCGATCGACAAGAAGGCTCTGGAGCCTCTGGCGGACGCCCGAAACGGGGTCGCACACAGCGCGATACACGACGCGACGCAAGCCGAAGCGGTCTTCACGATCTGCCTGCGCCTGGTCGACCCGGTTCTCGAAGAACTGAAGATCGATCCGAACGGATACTGGGGCCCCTACCTGGTCCTGCATCACAAGCTGGTCGATGAACAGGTCCGGAAGGAACGAGTTGCGGCGGAAGCTCTGCTGGTCAAGGCCCGCGCAATGTTCGAACAACGCTTCGGGCACATGTCGCGCAAGGAGCGCGATGTGGTGCTGGCCGCGATCACCAGTCAGCCCCTGCTCACCATGAGCCGGGAAGCTCCGAAGAACTGCCCGGCCTGCGGATCCCAGGGGTGGGTGGCCGGCGAGGTAAACCTTTACGCAGACAGCAGCGGACTGAATGAGGTCTACCTCGTCCCCTATGGCTTCCACTGCGCAGCATGCGACCTCGAAGTCGGCAGCAAGCTCCTCGTCCACTTGGGTGACCTGAACGAGGACGTCCTACTGGATGACGATCCCTACGACTACTTCGACGACGAACGGTCGGTTGACGAAGACATCATCATGGGCCGATGAGCCAGCTCACCCGACAGCACTCCGCAGGTTGTGATATCCGCAGTTACCCTCGGGCGGTCACGCGGCGGGCTGCACTGGCGGACGAGCCTGCCGCCCATTTATGACGGCTGCCCTGCAGTGATCCGAAAGAGACGGCCCAGGGGCTGAATGAGGGGGTTACTCCTCGCGGATGGGGATGCGGGCGTTTGCCGGTGGGGTCGCGGGGGGCGGGGTCGGCGACGGGGGCTGGCCCATCGAGGCCAGGAGTTGGCGGGCCACGCCCAGGCCCGTGCCGCCCATCGTCAGGGCTTTGGCGAACATCTCCGACATGCCCTCGGCCCCGTTCAGCAGGACCATGTGCTCCACGTTCCCGAAGGCCCCCGCCCCCGCCTCCACGATCGCCGGCCAGTTCTCGGCCAGCTGCTGCGCGACCACCGCCTCCTGGTTCTCCGCCAGCGCGGCGGCCCGCGCCTTGATCGCTTCCGCCTCGGCCAGGCCCCGCGCCTTCGCCGACTCCGCCTCCGCGAGGCCCCGCGCCTGCGTGGCCGCCGCCTCCGCCTCGCCCGTCGCCCGCGTCGCCTTCGCCGACGCGACACCCCGCGCCTCCACGGCCTGCGCGTCGGCGGTCGCCGCCGTCGTCACCCGCGTCGCCTCGGCGGCCGCCGCGAGCTCGGTCTCCCGCGCCTTCGCCTGCGCCGCCGAGATCCGCGCGTCGCGCTCGGCCTCGGCCCGGGTGCGGGTCTCGTACGCCGCCGCGTCCGCGGGCTTGCGTACGTCCGCCTGGAGCTGCTGCTCGCGCCGGTGTGCCTCCAGCTCGGCGACCCGGGTCTCCTGGACGACGACCTCCTGGCGGGCGGCCGCCTCCGACAGCGGGCCCGCCTGACGGGCCGTCGCCGCCGCCTTGTCCCGCTCGGCCTGGTAGCCGGCCTGCAAGATCTCGCTGTCCCGGGTGGCCTCGGCCATCCGGGCGAAGGCGGCCTGCTCGGCCTCCGTGGCCAGCCGGTTCGCTTCGGCCTGCGCGATCCGCGCGTCCCGCTGCACGGCTGCCGCGTGCGGCATCGCCAGGTTCTTGATGTAGCCGGTCGGGTCCTCGATCTCGTGGATCTGCAGCGAGTCGACGATCAGGCCGAGCTTCTCCATCTCGGTGCCGCAGGCCATCCGGGTCTGCCCCGTCAGCTTCTCCCGGTCGCGGATCATGTCCTCGACCGTCAAACCGCCCACGATGGACCGCAGATGGCCCGCGAAGACGATGTGCACGCGCTCGGGCATCATCTTTTGCTGGTCGAGGAAGCGGCGGGCCGCGTTGGCGATCGACACGAGGTCGTCGCCGACCTTGAAGATGACGACGCCCTTCACCCGCAGCGGGATGCCCTGGTGGGTGACGCAGTCCACCGACAGCTGGGTCTCGTTGAGGTCCAGGGACAGTTTCCGCACCGCCTGCACGCCCGGGAGTACGAGCGTCCCCCGCCCGGTGACGATCCGGAAGCCCATGCCCTGGCCGAGGCCCTCGGTCTTGTGCGTGGAACCGGAGATGACGAGTGCCTCGTTCGGTTCGGCCACCCGCCACATGAGCTTGAACAGGCCGATCAGAGCCACGATTGCGGCGAGAACGATTCCCGCCACGACGCCGATAGCCATCGGCAACGCCCCCTTAGCGCGGTGCCGTTCGGCACCGACGAGGGCGAGTCTGCGCCTGCCGCGGCCGGTCCGGAAGACGTCGGCCGCGTCTTGTCGCCATCCTGATACGTACAGGTGGGACGGGGCGTCAGTTGTCGTAGGCCGCCATGACGTACACCGTGCGCGGCGGCAGGTACTCGACCACCGTGACCACCGTCCCGACGGCCAGGCGGCCGGTCCCCGGGACCGGATGCGCGAGGAAGTGCTCCGCCCCGCCCCGGATCCGGACGATGACCTCGCCCACCAGGCCCGGCCCGACCGTTCCGGTCACCCGCCCGGTCATTCCCACCATGTCCGCGTCCGCGCCCGTGTCCCCCATGGGGCGAGGGTACGCCGCGGCGCCCGCGGGCAGGGCCGGACGACCCGGCCGGGCACGACCGCTCTACGGGTGACCGCTCTACGAGTGGCCGAGGTCCGCGGCCGGCAGGTCGGCGGCCGCGTCCGGCACCGAGCCGCTGTCGGCGGCCGGGCGCAGGGTGAACTCGTCCGAGGCCATCGAGTCGAGCACGGGCGGGGCCGGCCGCAGCGGCGCCGGCATGACCGCGGCCTCCGAGTGGCCGCCGCAGCCGTAGGACAGCGACACCAGACGGCCGTCGGCCGGGCTGAACTCGTTCGCGCAGACGCCGAAGGCCTGGCCGAGCGAGCCGCCGACGGCGACCAGGAAGCCGCAGGAGACGCAGGACGCGGGCGCGGCCTGCGCCATCGGGGTCTTGGCGCCGAAGGACTCGTCCCAGCGGTCGGCGGCGGTGTGCAGCCCGTACCGCGACAGCACGCGCGCCCGGCGCATGCCCAGTTCCTCGGCGACCGACGTGATGGAGCCGCGTACGGGGACCACCGCGCGGTCGGTGACGTCGGCGTCCTCGGCCTCGACCAGTTCGGCCATTTCGGTGGAGACGACGGAGTTCGGCGGCGGGGTGTCCTCGCCCGACCAGCCCGGCTCCAGCCGCAGGTCCTCGGCGTCGGTGGGCAGCAGGTCGCCGGGGCCCATGTCGCCGGGGCGCAGCCGCTCGCTCCACGGCACCCACTCGGGGGCCAGCAGTGCGTCGTCGCCGGGCAGCAGCACCGTTTCGTCGAGGGTGACGTTCTTCGCGCGGGAGGCGCGGGTCACGGTGACGGCCCAGCGCCAGCCCCGGTAGCCGGGTTCCTTGGACTCGAAGAAGTGGGTGACGACGCGGTCGCCCTCCGCCACGGCGGAGACGTGTGCGCCCACCACTCCGGGGAAGGCGGCCTCCTCGGCCGCCGCACGGGCGAGTTCTACCGCCTCGACGCACAGGCGGTCGGGGGTACGCGGGGTACGGCTTCGCGTCGTCGCAGCACTCACTGGTCTCGTTCTCTCCTACGCCGTCTCACGTGTGCGCCGTCCGTACTGTCGTCCACAACGACCCGTCGGTGCTGTCCGTACGTGGCACGGGCGGAGCGGACCAGAGGGCCGCGTCGACGTCCGCACCCGATCGGACTCCGGGCGCACCTCACTGCAACCCATTCTGCGGGATCACGAAGAGGCGCGCGGCCAGGAGCAACCGCCGGTGGCGCGCTACGCACGCTACCTCCTCTTAAGCCTCGGGCACACATGCAAGGTCCGATTCGCGGACAAGCCACCGGGTCGGCGACGCGCCGGGAGGCGCCCCGGGAGGGCCGGGTGGGGCACTATGTCGAGTGTGGCACCCGTACGGTCGTCCGACGACGGCTCGGGACCGGCCAGGCGGGCCGGCCGGGCTGTCGGGCGCGTGCTGCACTCTCCGGCGCGCGGCATCAGGCGGGCGACGCACGCGCACGGGGCGGGGGAATCGGGCCTCGGCAGGCTGATCGAGCTGCACGCCATCAACGGCGCCGGCGACATGATGATCACGGTGGCGCTGGCCTCGACGGTGTTCTTCTCCGTCCCCACGGACGAGGCACGCGGCCGGGTGGCCCTGTACCTCGGCATCACGATGGCCCCCTTCACGGTGCTGGCCCCGGTGATCGGACCGCTGCTGGACCGGCTGCCGCACGGCCGCCGGGCGTCGATGGCGGCCGCGATGCTGGCCCGTGCACTGCTGGCGCTGATGATGTCGGGCGCGGTGGCCACGGGGGGCATTCAGCTGTATCCGGCGGCGCTGGGCGTGCTGGTGGCGTCGAAGTCGTACGGGGTGGTGCGCAGTGCGGTGGTGCCGCGGCTGCTGCCGCCGAAATTCTCACTCGTGAAGGCGAACTCGCGGGTCACCCTGGCCGGTCTGCTCGCCACGGGCGCCGCGGCGCCGTTGGGGGCCGCCCTGCACACGATCGGCCCGCCGTGGCCGCTGTACGGGGCCTGTGTGATCTTCGTGTGGGGCACCTTCGCGGCGTTCACGCTGCCGCACAAGGTGGACGAGGCCAAGGGTGAGCGGCGGGCGCGGCTGTCCACGCACGAGGCGCACTCGAAGCGGCCGGGCCTGCGGACGGTGAGCCGGTCGGTGCTGTGCGGGCTGCTGGCGAACGCCTCGATGCGCGCACTGTCCGGGTTCCTGATCTTCTTCCTGGCGTTCCTGCTGCGCGAGCATCCCCTGGCGGGGCAGAGCGCGGCGGTGTCGCTGGGCATCGTCGGCGTCGCGGCGGGCGTGGGCAACGCGTGCGGCACGGCGGTGGGCTCGTGGCTGCGGGCCCGCGCGCCGGAGGTGATCATCGCGGCGGTGCTGTGCCTGACCCTCGGCGTGGCGGTGCTCGCGGCGGTGTTCTTCAGCGGGCTGTTCATGGCCGTCCTGGGTGCGACGGCGGGCTTCTGCCAGGCGCTGGCGAAGCTGTCGCTGGACGCGATGATCCAGCGGGACGTGCCGGAGTCGGTGCGCACCTCGGCCTTCGCCCGTTCGGAGACGTTGCTCCAGGTGGCGTGGGTGATGGGCGGCGCGATCGGAATCGTCCTGCCGCTGAACGGGGTACTGGGGATGTCCGTGGCCGCCGCGATCGTCGCCCTGGGCACGACGATGGCCCTCCGGGGCGTCCTCTCCGCCCCCCACCACCACCCGGGCACCTCCCGCCCCCGCGTGGCGTGACGGACTAGGCCCCGCCGGCCGGTACGGCCCCGGGGCGGGGGCTTCGCGCAACCGGAGCAACGCCGCGCCGCAGGCCACCGGTACCCCGTGCGGCGGCGCAGCCCACCGGCCCGATAGCCTTCGGCTCATGACCGCACCGCTTTTCTCGGGTAGGGCCCGCCGCAGCGTCGCGGCCCTCGGAGCCGTGTCCGCCGGCCTCCTCCTCCTCTCCGCCTGCGGCGAGAAGCCGACACCGTTGGCGACCGTGACGGTCGGCACCTCGTCGGTGTCCGCCGAAGCCTCCTGCCACAACGAAGGCAAGGAGCTCTCCATGGAACAGGTCCAGGAGTGCCTCACGAACCTCAAGAACCCCAAGACCGTCGAGTACGCCCGGGGTGACACGCTGCGTCTCGGTGTCGAGCCCGAGATCGTCGAGGACGGCAAGCGCTGGTCGGCGGTCCTGGACGGCCAGCCGATCACCGAGCCCTCCTCGAACACCTACCGCAGCTTCCCCGGCGCGGACGTCTTCGCGACCGGCGGCCAGGGCGAGGCCCCCGCCTCGAAGAAGCTGGCGTTCCTGCAGATCGGCGAGGACGGCAAGCCGCTCGCCGTCTGGTCCTTCAACCTCAAGCTCAAGTAACCGGGCGGCACCGGTGCGCGCGCTCGTCGTGACCGCGGTGGCGGCGGAGGCAGACTCCGTCACCACCGGGCTGACCCCTCATCCCGACGCCTTCGGTCCCGGTCCGCGCACGCTCCCCGGCGGTTACCCCATCAACCGCCGGGACCTTCCGGGCATCGCCTTCGACGTGCTCGTCGGGGGCGTCGGGCCCGCGGCGGCCGCCGCTGCCACCGCCACCGCCCTGGCCCTCGCCGACTACTCGCTCGTCGTCTCCGCCGGCATCGGCGGCGGGTTCGCACCCGCCGCCCCGCCCGGTTCCCTCGTAGTGGCCGACGCGATCGTCGCCGCCGACCTGGGGGCCGAGACCCCCGACGGCTTCCTCGACGTGACCGAGCTCGGCTTCGGCCACAGCGTGCACCTGCCGCCCGCCGAACTCGCCGCCCGCGCCGCCGAGGCGACCGGGGCGCTGCTCGCGCCCGTGCTGACCGTCTCCACCGTCACCGGCACCGCCGAACGGGCCGCCGAGCTCGCCGCCCGGCACCCGATGGCCGGGGCCGAGGCCATGGAGGGCTTCGGGGTCGCGGAGGCGGCCGCCGCGCACGGGCTGCCCGTACTGGAGGTCCGCGCCGTGTCCAACGCCGTGGGCCCGCGGGACCGTGCCGCCTGGCGGATCGGGGACGCGCTCGGCGCGCTCACCGACGGCTTCCGCGTGCTGGGGCCCGTACTCGCGAACTGGGGAGAACGCCATGAGCACGATCACCGGTGAACCGCTGAGGATCGCCTACTCGCCCTGCCCGAACGACACCTTCGTCTTCGACGCGTGGGCGCACGGCCGGGTCCCGGGCGCGCCCGGCCTCGACGTCACCTTCGCGGACATCGACCTCACCAACGGCATGGCCGAGCGCGGCGAGCTGGACGTGCTGAAGGTCTCGTACGCGGTGCTGCCGTGGGTGCTGGAGGAGTACGCGCTGCTGCCGTGCGGCGGTGCGCTGGGACGCGGCTGCGGTCCTCTGGTGTTGACCCGTGAGCCGGGGCTCGACCTGGCCGGGCGGACGGTGGCCGTACCGAGCGAGCGCTCCACCGCCTACCTGCTGTTCCGGCTGTGGGCGGCGGACGTGCTGCCGGAGGGCGTCGGCAAGGTCGTCGTCCTGCCGTTCCACGAGATCATGCCGGCGGTCCGCGACGGCCGCGTGGACGCCGGACTGGTCATCCACGAGGCCCGGTTCACGTATCAGGACTACGGGCTGCACCGCCTGGCGGACATGGGTGAGCACTGGGAGTCCACGACCGGCCTGCCGATCCCGCTGGGCGCGATCATCGCCAAGCGCTCGCTGGGCGCCGAGCGGCTGCACGCGCTGGCCGCGGCGGCGCGTGCGTCGGTCCGGATGGCCTGGGACGACCCGGAGGCCTCCCGCCCGTACGTGCAAGCGCACGCCCAGGAGCTGGACCCGGCCGTCGCCGACCAGCACATCGGTCTCTACGTCAACGAGTTCACCGCCGACCTCGGCGATTCCGGCTACGCGGCGGTGCGCGGGCTGTTGACCCGGGCGGCGGCGGAGGGGCTGGTACCGGCCATCGCGCCCGGCTCGCTGGACTTCCCGCAGGGCTGATCCGCATGGACACGGCTGCGCCCCGCCGCTCTTTCGAGTGGCGGGGCGCAGCCGTACGCGTGAGGTCAGACGTCGAGCTGGTCGGCCACCGCGCGCAGCAGGCCGGCGATCTTCGTGCCGTGCACCTTGTCGGGGTAGCGGCCGCGCTCCAGCATCGGGGTGATGTTCTCCAGCAGGGTCGTGAGGTCCTGCACGATCGAGGCGAGCTCGTCGGGCTTGCGTCGCTGCGCCGCCGCGACGGAGGGCGCCGGGTCCAGTACCGTCACCGAAAGTGCCTGGTCACCGCGCTGACCCGCGACGACACCGAACTCGACGCGCTGGCCGGGCTTGAGTGCGTCCACCCCGGCAGGGAGCACCGACGAGTGGACGAAGACGTCGCCGCCGTCGTCGCGGGAGAGAAAGCCGAAGCCCTTCTCACTGTTGAACCACTTGACCTTGCCGGTAGGCACGTCCGTCCTCTGTCCTTGTGCTCGTCGGGGTCCGAAGTGCCGTGAACGGCTCCGGACAACAGCGCAGCGGGCCATGTGTGACCCGCCACCTCAAGGCTAATGGTCAGGGGCCGGGTGACAAGACGTTCCCCGGTCCTTCGCCGTCGGCTGCCTTCGGCCAGGCAACTACCCTGGTGAGGTGACTGTTACTCCTCATTCCGACGAAGCGCGGCCGGGCGACGGACTCGTCAAGGCCGGCGGCATCGTGTTCATCGCCGGGGCCGTGGCCACGCTGGCGACCATGGCTCCGCTCTTCCTCGACATCGACCCGTTCCCGCCGTACGCGTGGGCGGTGTGCATGCTCATGGGCGTCGGCTTCGCCATCTCCGCGGCGGGCGTGCTCCGCTCGGCGGCGGCGCAGCGCAGGGCCGCCCGCGCCTCGCAGGCGTGAGCGGGACCGCGGGTCCTACACCGGCTGCTCCTGCACCGGCTGCGCGGCCACGTACTGCGTGAGCCACTGCGGCAGCGCGGTGAGGTCGGGCAGGACCACGTCCGCGCCCGCCTCGCGCAGCTCCGCCTCGGGGCACGGGCCGGTCGGCACCACCACGGACAGCGCGCCGGCCGTACGGGCACCGCGTACGTCGCCGACGTGGTCGCCGACGTAGACCTGCGCGCCGTACTCGCGCAGCGCGCCGGCCTTGGCCTCCGCCCAGAGCCAACCGATGACCGCGTCGGGCTCGATGCCCAGGTGCGCCAGGTGCAGGCGGGCGTTGGGCTCGTGCTTGGCCGTGACGACGATCGCGCGGCCTCCGAGCGCCCGGACGGCCTCGATGGCCTCGCGGGCACCCGGCATCGCCGGGGTCGGCCCGATGGCGTGGGTGGGGTAGATCTCCCGGTAGCGGTCGGCGACGGCCGGGATCTCGGCCGCCGGGAACCAGTGCGCGAGCTCCTCGTCCAGCGGCGGGCCCAGACGGGTGATCGCCTCGTCGGCGTCGATGAACGTTCCCGTTTCGGCGGACAGGGCCTGGTAGGCGGCCTTGATCCCCGGGCGCGAGTCGATGAGGGTCATGTCGAGGTCGAAGCCGACTGTGAGGTTCATACCTGCCATTGTGCCGAGGCCGCCGTACGGGCGGCCGACCCCGGGGCAACGGCAGGCGAACGCCCGGGGCGGAGCCCCGGCGGCGCACCCCACGGGTTACCTCCGCCGCGCCCGCCACACCAGGTACAGGACCGACGCCAGCGCCGCCGACCTCAGCACCCACGGCCACATCCCGTGCAGCGCCCCGCTCAGCTGGTCGTCCGCGAGCGTCTCGCCCCACTTGCCGTTCATCCGGCCCCACAGCCAGAGCACCGCCCCGGCGAGGACCGCACCGGGCGGCCCGAAGACGACCCACTTGCGCTCCGCCGGCCCCAGCACGCGCGACGCGTACGGCAGGGCCCAGCCGATGACGAGCAGCAGCCAGTAGCCCGTCACCATGCCGACGACGAGGACCGCCGCGGCCAGCAGCAGGAAGGCGTTCGGCCGCGGCCGGACCGCCGGAGCCTCCGCGACCGCCGCAGCGGCGGCCGCCGCTTCCTTCTTCGCGCGCCGCCGCTCCCGCAGGAACCGTACGAGGGTCCGCGCGCGGCCCTCGTCCTCCCCGGGCGGGGCCGCCCCCGCCTTCGCCGGCTCCTCCTCCGGGTCCTCCTTGAACAGGTCCGGGATCTCGATGCCGCCCGCGAAGCCCTCCACCTGCGGGCCCGACCCGGGCCCGCCCGGGCTCACCCGCCACCAGTCGGGCTCGGCGCCGCCGGAGGGGCCGAGGTCGTCCAGCCCGGCCAGGTGCGGCGGCACGTTCTCGGGTTCCGCCGGGCGCACCGGGGCCGTGTCCCGGCGGCGCAGGCGGCCCGGCCCGCGCTGGACGGGGACCGACAGACCGGCGTCGGCGGGGGCGGGGGCCGGGGCGGCCGGGGCGGATCCGGGGTCCGCGCCCTGCCGGGAGCCGAGGGTGTCCAGGACCTCCTCGGGCGTGCCGATGCGCTCCAGGATGCGCCGTACGGCGGCCGGGGTGTCCGGGTCGTACTTGGCGCGCCGACGGTCGATCTCGTCCCGCAGCCCGGCCACCAACCGCATCCGGTCGCCCGAGGACAGCTGCCGCCGTTGCGCCAAGTCCCCGACGCGGCTCAGATATTCGTAGACCAGATGGTCGCTCTCGATCCCCACGCCCAGGCTCCTCCCTTACCCCCTGACCCGAAGGTAGCGCGTGCGCCCGTGGAGCTGCTGCGGGCGCAGCGGATACCGTTGACCGGATGGGGACCGGCCGACTGACCGGCCGACGCGACCAGGAGGCGACTGTGCCCGAGGCAAGCACTGCGGCGGGATCCGCCGGCGGGAGCCCGGCGGGAAGCTCCCCGCGTTCACTCGCCGAGGCGTTGCGCACCCGTGACGACGCGGCGCTCGCGGCCCTGTTGCGCGCCCGGCCGGACCTGCTCGGCCCGGTGCCGGGCGACGTGACCCAACTGGCCACCCGTGCCGGGACCCGGGCGTCGGTGGTGCGGGCCCTGGACCGGCTGGACCGGTTCGCCCTGCAGACCGCCGAGGCGCTCGCGGTGGCTCCGGACCCGTGCCCGTACCCGGTGCTGGAGGGATTGCTGACGGGCGGCGAGGACGAACGGGCCCGCGCCGCGCTCCCCGACGCGCTGGCCACCCTGCGCGACCAGGCCCTGGTGTGGGGCGACGAGGAGCGGCTGCGGCTGGTCCGCACCGCGCGCGAGCTGCTCGCCCCGGCCGCCTCCCGCCCCTCCCCCACCGGCCTCGGGCCGACCGTCGCGGAGGCCACCTCCGGGATGTCGCCGACCCGGGTGCAGGAGATCGTGGCGGCCGTCGGGCTGCCCGCCACCCACGACCCGGTGTCCGCGGTGACCGCGCTGACCGGGCTGTTCACCGACCCGCAGCGGATGTCCGCGCTGCTGGACGAGGCCCCGGCGGAGGCGCACCAGGTGCTGGGCCGGCTCGTGTGGGGGCCGCCGTACGGGGAGGTGACCCCGAATCCGACGCCGCCGGTGCGCTGGCTGCGCGACCGGGGGCTGCTGCTGCCCGCGACGGCGCGGACCGTCGTACTGCCCCGCGAGGTGGCGCTGCACCTGCGCGGCGGGCTCGCGCACCGGCACACCGCGCCGGTGGCCCCGCCGGTGCCCGCGGCCCGCGAGCACCGTCCACAGCTTGTGGACGCGAACGCCGCCGGCCAGGCGCTGGCCGCGCTGGCCACCGTCGAGGAGCTGGTGAAGTCCTGGGAGCACGCCGGTCCGCCGGTGCTGCGCGCGGGCGGGCTGTCCGTACGGGACCTGAAGCGGGCCGCGGCCCTGCTGGACACGACCGAGCCGCAGGCGGCCTTCTGGATCGAACTGGCCTACGCGGCCGGGCTGCTGGCCAGCGACGGCGAGGCGGACGAGCGGTACGCGCCCACCCCGGCCTTCGACGACTGGGTCGACCTGCCGCCCGCCGAGCGCTGGTCGCAGCTCGCGGCGGCCTGGCTGCCGGCCACCCGCACGGCCCCGCTGGTCGGCGAGCAGGACGCCAAGGGGCGCACGCTCTCCGCGCTCGGCCCCGAACTCGACCGCTCCGCCGCCCCCGAGGTGCGCCGGCGCGTGCTGGAACTGCTCGGGGAGCTGCCCGAGGGCGGCTCGCCCGACCCCGAGATTCTGCTGGCACGGCTCGCCTGGGAGCGCCCCGTACGCGGCGCGAGCGACCTGCGGGCCCGCCTCGCGCGCTGGGTGCTGACCGAGGCCGAGGTCCTCGGCGTGACCGGCCGCGGCGCCCTGTCCGGGCCCGGCCGGGCCCTGCTGGAGCACCGCGACCCGGCGCCGCTGCTGGCCCCGCTGCTGCCGGAGCCGGTGGACCACGTGCTGCTCCAGGCGGACCTGACGGCGGTGGCCCCCGGCCCGCTGCGCCGCCCGCTGGGCGACACCCTGTCCGTGCTCGCGGACGTGGAGTCCAAGGGTGGTGCGACGGTGTACCGGTTCACGCCCGGCTCGGTGCGCCGGGCCCTGGACGCCGGCCACGCCGCCGCCGACCTGCACGCCTTCCTCAAGGAGCACAGCCGTACGCCCGTACCGCAGCCGCTGGCCTACCTGATCGACGACGTGGCCCGTCGGCACGGCCACCTGCGGGTCGGCGCGGCCTCCTCGTACGTGCGCTGCGACGACGACGCGATGCTGGGCGAGATCCTCGCCGACAAGCGCTCGGCCGGGCTGGGGCTGCGCCGCCTCGCGCCGACGGTGCTGGCCGCGCAGGCCGAACCGACCGTCCTGCTGGAGGGGTTGCGGGCGATGGGTTACGCACCGGCCGCGGAGTCCCGTACCGGCGACGTGCTGGTGGCGCGGGCCGATGCCCACCGCACTCCGGCCCGCTCGGCGCCCGTACCGGTGCCGGACGGCCCGCCGGTGCCGGACCGGGCGCTGCTGGCGGCGGCCGTACGGGCGATCCGCGCGGGCGACCTCGCGGCGACGGCCGTGCGCAAGGAGCCCGCGACGCCCTCCGCGGCCGGGGCGCCGGGCGAACTGCCGCGCACGAGTGCGGCGGAGACCCTGGCCACGGTGCAGGCGGCCGCGCTGACCGGGTCGGCGGTGTGGATCGGGTACGTGAACGCGGAGGGCTCGGCGAGCCAGCGGGTCATCGCCCCGGTCCGGGTGGAGGGCGGCTTCGTCACCGGCTACGACCACACGGCGGACGAGGTACGGACGTACGCGCTGCACCGGATCACCGGTGTCGCGGAGCTGGCGGACGACCAGGTGTAGGAGCGGACGCCCCCGGCCCGCGGCCGCCCCCGCCTTCGCGGCCACCGTCTCGGCCGCGCCCGCGGCCGCGGCGAAAACCGATGGTCAGCAGGGTGACGTGCCGTCATCCTGGGCCCATGTCCGACGAGCACGTACCGAACCGCCAGATCCGCGCGGCGCACACCGACACCACCGTCACGGTGTACCAGGCCTACTCCCCGGCGCTCGGGGTGCCGGCCGCCCGCGACGGGCGCTTCCCGCCCGCGTGGAAGCGGGAGCGGATGACGTGGATCAAGCCGTCGTTCCTGTGGATGATGTACCGCTGCGGCTGGGGGTCCAAGGAGGGCCAGGAGACGGTGCTGGCGATCGAGATCACCCGCGAGGGCTTCGACCGGGCCCTGCGCGACGCCTGCCTGTCGCACTACGCGCGGGGCGTGCACGCGGACCGGGAGGCCTGGAAGGAAGCGCTGCGCGGGGCGCCCGCCCGGGTCCAGTGGGACCCCGAGCGGGACCTTGCGCTGAAGCCGCTGCCCTACCGCTCGCTCCAGCTGGGCCTGTCCGGTCCGGCGTCGCGGGCCTACGCCGACGAGTGGACGGTCGGGATCCGTGAGGTGACCGGGCTGGCGCGGGAGATCCGCGGCCTGCTCGGGTCCGGGGACGCGGCGGCCGCGCGGGCCCTGCTGCCCGTGGAGACCCCGTACCCGGTGGGGCCGCTGCCGCACCTGGGCGCGTAGCCCGGCGGTCCGGGAGGCCGGGGAGGGCCGGGCCGGGGGCGGGGCGGTCCGGGGGGCGGTCCGGGGGGCGGTCCGGTCCGCGGGGCGGTCCGGTCCGGGGCGGTCCGGTCCGGGGCGGTTCAGTCCCGGATGAGCAGGACGATGAATCCCGCGACCACACCCACCAGCAGGGCGAGCAGGGCGTAGCGGGGCCGGGACTCGCGCAGCACCGGGAGGTAGTGGTCGACGGCGAAGCGGCCCGGGCCGGTGAGGGTGAGGGCGACGACCGCGGCGAACAGCACCACTTCGAGCTCCACGCCCTTGGGCGGGAAGTAGGCGCCGAGTCCCCGGACGTCGAGGACGTTGATGAAGATGCCGGTCAGGGCCGCTCCGGCGAGCGGGGTGAGCAGGCCGAGGGCCAGCCCGAGGCCGCCGAGGGTCTCGGAGAGACCGGCGATGACGGCCATGGCGTCCCCGGCGGGGTAGCCGGCCATCGTGAAGCCCTTGCCGGTCGCGGTGAGGCCCGGGCCGCCGAACCAGCCGAAGAGCTTCATCGCCCCGTGGCCGGCCATGCTGAGGCCGACCACGAGCCGGAGCAGGAGCAGGCCGGTGTCGTGGGTGATGGTGGTGGTGGGAGCCGAGGAGGTGCTGAAGAGCGTGCGGTCCCAGCTTGTGTGCGTCATGAGGGTCCGTTCCGAGGTCGCCTGGCAGCGACGGCCACCGTACGACGCGCACCCACGACACCCCGGCGCAACATCACCGGCCATCACCATCAGCACCGTCGTCTACCCGTTCGGCCCCGGAACACCTGCCCGGCACCGCCGCCGGCCTGCCCCGCCGAAGCGGCGTGTTCCCAGCCTTCCCGCCGTACGGCACACTGGAGGTTTGACCTGAATGAAACGGGGCGCCGCGCGTGAATGGTCCACTCATCGTCCAGAGCGACAAAACCCTCCTCCTCGAAGTCGACCACGAGCTCGCCGGAGCCGCCCGGCGCGCCATCGCCCCCTTCGCCGAGCTGGAGCGGGCTCCCGAGCACATCCACACCTACCGGATCACCCCGCTCGGCCTGTGGAACGCCCGGGCCGCCGGCCATGACGCCGAGCAGGTCGTCGACGCGCTCGTCGAGTACTCCCGCTACCCCGTCCCGCACGCGCTCCTCGTCGACGTCGCCGAGACCATGGCGCGCTACGGCCGCCTCACCCTCTCCAAGCACCCCGTGCACGGACTCGTGCTGACCAGCACCGACCGGCCGGTGCTGGAGGAGATCCTGCGGTCCAAGAAGGTCGCCCCGCTCGTCGGTGCGCGGCTCGACGCCGACACCGTGGCCGTGCACCCCTCCGAGCGCGGGCAGATCAAGCAGACCCTGCTCAAGCTGGGCTGGCCCGCCGAGGACCTCGCCGGCTACGTGGACGGCGAGGCGCACCCGATCGACCTCGCCGAGAACGGCTGGGCCCTGCGCCCGTACCAGCAGCAGGCCGTCGAGGGCTTCTGGCACGGCGGCTCCGGCGTGGTCGTGCTGCCCTGCGGCGCCGGCAAGACGCTGGTCGGCGCGGGGGCCATGGCGATGGCCAAGGCGACGACGCTGATCCTGGTGACGAACACCGTCTCGGCCCGCCAGTGGAAGCACGAGCTGGTGAAGCGGACCTCGCTGACGGAGGACGAGATCGGTGAGTACTCCGGCACCCGCAAGGAGATCCGGCCCGTCACCATCGCCACGTACCAGGTCCTGACGACGAAGCGGAAGGGCGTCTACCCGCACCTGGAGCTCTTCGACTCCCGGGACTGGGGCCTGATCGTCTACGACGAGGTGCACCTGCTGCCCGCGCCGGTCTTCAAGTTCACCGCCGACCTCCAGGCGCGCCGCCGGCTCGGCCTGACCGCGACGCTGGTGCGCGAGGACGGGCGGGAGTCGGACGTCTTCTCGCTCATCGGGCCGAAGCGGTTCGACGCCCCGTGGAAGGAGATCGAGGCGCAGGGCTACATCGCGCCCGCCGACTGCGTGGAGGTCCGGGTCAATCTGACGGAGTCGGAGCGGCTCGCGTACGCCACCGCCGAGACGGAGGAGAAGTACCGCTTCTGCGCGACGACGGCGACGAAGCGGAAGGTCACCGAGGCCCTCGTGGCCAAGCACCGCGGTGAGCAGACCCTGGTGATCGGCCAGTACATCGACCAGCTCGACGAACTGGGCGAGCACCTGGACGCGCCCGTCATCAAGGGCGAGACCTCCAACGCGCAGCGCGAGAAGCTCTTCAACGCCTTCCGCGAGGGCGAGATCAGCGTGCTGGTCGTGTCGAAGGTCGCGAACTTCTCCATCGACCTGCCCGAGGCCACCGTGGCCATCCAGGTGTCGGGCACCTTCGGCTCCCGGCAGGAGGAGGCCCAGCGCCTGGGCCGCGTGCTGCGGCCGAAGGCGGACGGCCACGAGGCGCGGTTCTACTCGGTCGTCGCGCGCGACACGATCGACCAGGACTTCGCGGCGCACCGCCAGCGGTTCCTCGCCGAGCAGGGCTACGCCTACCGGATCATGGACGCCGACGAGCTGCTGGCCAGCGACTGACCCCGGCCGGCGCGGGCTGCGAGGACGGCCAGTAAGGGCGCGCACCACACCCACAGGGGCGGCCAGTCCAGGACCAGGGCCCGGGCTGCGGCGGGCAGTTGCCCGGTCCAGAAGGCGGCGGACGCCTCCGGGAGGACCAGCAGCCCGAGCAGGGCGGTGCCCGCCGACGCCGCCAGGGCCGTGAGCCCGGCCCGGACGCGGCGGGTCAGCAGGAGGTACGCGGCGATGGCCGCCGGGGCGAGGGTGATCCCGGCGGCGACGCCCAGCGCGAAGCCCTTGCCGAGCGCCGAGCGGGGCCGGCCGAGGTCCCACAGGACCAGGCAGGCGAAGGCCAGGTTGATCTGGCCGGGCAGCGGAGCCTGGAACAGCGGTTGCAGCCACAGCCCCACGATGGTCGCGGCCAGCACGGGCCCGGGCCGGGACCGCAGTCCCGCGAGGCGGCAGGACAGCGTGATCAGGAGCGCGAGCAGGCCCGCGTTGCCGAGGACGAGGAAGGCCTTCAGCGCGCCGGCCGGCAGCCATGCGGCCGGAGTGAACAGGATCGCCGCGAACGGCGGATAGGCGGCGGGCGGCCCCCATTCGGCGGCGGAGAAGCCTTCGACGAGAGCGTCGGCCACCGGGATGCGCAGGGCGATGCAGAGCACGCCCAGCACCAGCAGCGAGCCGGTCAGCAGCACATCGGCCAGAGGCGACGGCGAGCGGCTGGGAACGGGGCTCCGGGTCACCCGCGTGACCCTAGTGGATCAGTGGACGTGCCGCGCGAGCCCGCCCGGGCCGGGCAGCGGGCCCGCAGGTCAGTGACGTATGACGCCCGCGTCCTCGGCGTATTCACCGAGGACGACGACGCTGACGGCGGTCGCCGCGAAGATCCTGACGGCGCGCAGCATGCCGCCGAGGCCCTGGCGCGGACGGGAATCGGAGGTGTCGGCGGCGCCGCTCGGGCGGCCGCCCCGGATCGGGGTGAAGGTTGCGGTGCTCATGGATCCATGGTGCGTTTTCGCGTCGCCCCGCACATCGCTCCCGGGAGGGAACCTCACCGGTCCCCGGGTCCTCCTCCCGTCGCATGCGCACCCCTAGGGGGAGCTACCGAGGTCTGACACTCCCCGGTATGACACCGGCTCAACGCCCCCCGGGGCCCCTGCCGCCCGCCCCCGGCGCCCGTGCCCGCCACCCGTTTATCCATTCGCGCCGCACCGCACCCGTGGCTAGAATCTCCGCTCTTGCCGCCTCCCACCGCCTCATCGGGGAGAGCCGCCCTCCGGCCGGAAACCGGCGGGCCATCTGTTCCGCACCCAGCAGCTGGAGGCAGTCCCGTGCCCGCGCACGCCCCCGAGACCACGCACGACGACCCGCTGGGCCGCGAACGCGCCCACCTCACCGCCTCGCGCTCCGCCCTGCGCGCCATGCGCGAGGACGTCGAGGCCCTCGACATCCGCGACGTCACCGCGAACTGGGTCAACGCGATCGTCCTCCAGGCCCAGATCGACGACCGCATCAAGGCCCTCGCCGACCTCGCCCACACCCCGCTCTTCTTCGGCCGCCTGAACTACCTGCACGCACCCGGCGCCGAACTCGCCGAGGGCGCGGAGGGCGAGCAGTTCTACATCGGCCGCCGCCACGTCCACGACGCCGACGGCGACCCCATGGTCATCGACTGGCGCGCGCCCGTGTCCCAGCCCTTCTACCGGGCCTCGAAGAAGGACCCGCAGGACATCTCCCTGCGCCGCCGCTTCGGGTACACCGGCGGCGAGCTGACCGCGTACGAGGACGAGCACCTGTCCGACCCCGCCGAGGCGGCCGCGGTCAGCAAGCTGCTCCAGCAGGAGATCGAGCGCCCGCGCGTCGGCCCGATGCGGGACATCGTGGCCACGATCCAGCCCGAGCAGGACGAAATCGTCCGCTCCGGCCTGTCCGGCTCCGTCTGCGTGCAGGGCGGTCCGGGCACCGGAAAGACCGCGGTCGGCCTGCACCGGGTCGCGTACCTGCTCTACGCGCACCGCGACCGCCTCGCCCGCACCGGCACCCTGGTCATCGGGCCGAACCGTTCCTTCCTGCACTACATCGAGCAGGTCCTGCCGGCCCTGGGCGAGCTGGAGGTCAAGCAGGCCACCGTCGACGACCTGGTCGCCCGGCCCGGCCTGGAGGTACGCGGCACGGACGCCGCCGAAACCGCCGTCGTCAAGGGCGACGCCCGGATGGCGCAGGTGCTGAGCCGCGCGGTCCGCTCGCACGTCACCCGCCCCACGGAGCCGCTGATGGTGGTCCGCGGCTCGCGCCGCTGGCGGGTGCCCGCGTACGAGCTGGAGGAGATGGTCGAAGAACTCCAGAAGCGCGACATCCGCTACGGCGCCGCCCGCGAGGCACTGCCGCAGCGCATCGCGCACGCGGTGCTCGTACGGATGGAACAGGCGGGCGAGGCGCCCGACGACCGGGTGCAGGACGCGGTGGCCCGCAACGCGGCCGTGAAGGCGGCGGTGAAGGAGATCTGGCCGCCCGTCGAACCGGCGAAGCTGGTCCTGCGCCTGCTGTCCGACCCCGAGTTCCTCGCGCTGCACGCGGCGGACGTCCTCACCGAGGACGAGCAGAAGCTGCTCCTGTGGCCGAAGCCTTTCCGGAGCGTGAAGTCGGCGAAGTGGTCCGCGGCGGACCTGGTCCTGATCGACGAGGCGGCCGACCTGGTGGAGCGGACGCACTCGCTGGGCCACGTGGTCCTCGACGAGGCCCAGGACCTGTCACCGATGCAGTACCGGGCGGTGGGCCGGCGCTGCACCACCGGCTCGGCGACGGTGCTCGGCGACCTCGCGCAGGGCACGACCCCGTGGGCCACGCGCAGCTGGGACGAGGCCCTCACGCACCTGGGCAAGCCGCAGGCGGTGCTGGAGGAGCTCACGGCGGGCTTCCGCGTACCGCGCGAGGTGATCGCCTACGCCTCCCGGCTGCTGCCGTCGATCTCCCCGGGCCTGGCCCCGGTCTCCTCGGTCCGTGAGACGCCCGGGTCGCTGCGGATCGAGGAGTCCGCGGCCGCGGACCTCGACGCGGCGGTGGTCGGCGCCTGCCGCGACTCCCTGGCCCACGAGGGTTCGATCGGCCTGATCGCGGCGGACGCGCGGATCCCGGCCCTGGCCGAAGCCCTGCTGGCGGCCGGGCTGCCGTACCTGTCCCCCGGCGAGGAGACGACCGCGCAGTCCCGTCTGACGCTGGTGCCGGCGTCGCTGGCGAAGGGTCTGGAGTACGACTACGTGGTCCTGGACGAGCCCGCGGCGATCGTGGACGGCGAGCCGGACGAACGGACGGGGCTGCGCCGGCTGTACGTCTGCCTCACCCGCGCCGTCTCGGGCCTCTCCGTGCTGCACGCGGCCGCCCTGCCGGTGGCTCTCGCCCGAGGGGACGCGGCCTGACCCGCGGGCCCGCTCCTGGGGCTCCGCCCCAGACCCCGCGCCTCAAACGCCGGCGAGGCTGAAAGACCGGGGCTCCGCCCCGAACCCCGCTCCTCAAACGCCGGAGGGGCTGGAAATCAAGCGCCGCCGGCACAACTCCCAGCCCCGCCGGCGTGTGAGGCGATCTTTCAGCCTCGCCGGCGTTTGGGGCGCGGGGGTTCGGGGGCGGAGCCCCCGTCAGGACAGGGCGGCGCGCCAGTCCGCGACGGCCTCCGCCGAGACGGGCCGGCCCCACCCGGAGGGACGCGCCGCGCCGCCGATGTGGAAGGCGTCGATCCCGCCCGCCCTCAGCACCGGCAGGTGCTCCAGCGTCAGGCCGCCGCCGACGAGGATCCGCGGCCCGTACCCCGGCTCGCCCCCGCGCGCCGCCTCCGCGAGCAGCACCGGCAGCCCCTCCTCCACACCCGCGGGCGAGCCCGCCGTCAGGTAGGTGTCCAGCCCGGGCACATCCGCCAGCGCCTTGCGCAGCTGGTCCCGGTCCGCCGCGCGGTCGATCGCCCGGTGGAAGGTCCAGCGGCAGCCGTCCAGCTCCGCGACGACCGCCTCGACGGCGGCCAGGTCGGGGGTGCCGTCCGCGTGCAGGAAGCCGAGGACGAACTCCTGCGCGCCCTCCGCCCGCAGCTCCCGCGCCGCCCGGACCAGGTCGGACACGTCACCGGCCGCGAAACCGTCGGTCCTGCGGAGCATCACGCGCAGCGGGATGTCGACGGCCGCCCTGATCGCCGCGAAGGTCTCGCGCGGCGGGGTGAGCCCGTCGGCGGCCATGTCGGTGACCAGTTCGAGTCGGTCCGCCCCACCGGCCCGGGCCGCGACCGCGTCCTCCACGTCGAGGGCGATCACCTCCAGGAGCGCACGGTTGCTCATTCGATCCCATCCTTCGGAAAGCAGCTCGGGAAACTGCGGAAATAGGTCTAGTCCAATATTCAGAGTACGGGGCTCCACCCGCCCTTCACCAGCACAATCACGCCACCCCACAATGTGCCCATGGACACAGGCACCCCGCGCAGCGACACCGCCGATCTCCGGGCCCGCTGGCACGCGACCGTCACCGCCGCCGGCGCCCCCGCCGACCGCGATCCCGAGCCCTACGCGGACCGCCTCCTCGCCGCCTGGGCGGAGCCGCAGCGCCGGTACCACACCACCGCCCACCTGGCCGACGTACTCGCGCGGATCGACGTACTGGCCCCGCACGCCGCCGATCCGGCCGCCGTGCGGCTCGCCGCCTGGTTCCACGACGCCGTCTACCGGCCCGACCGCTCCGAGAATGAGGAGCGCAGCGCCGCCCTCGCCGAGCGCGCCCTCCCCGAGCTCGGCATCGACCCCGCGCGCACCGCCGAGGTGGCCCGGCTGGTCCGGCTCACCGTCACCCACGACCCCGCCCCCGGCGACACCGACGGCGAGGCCCTCTGCGACGCCGACCTGGCCGTCCTGGCCGGAGCCCCCGACGCCTACGCCGCGTACGCGGCCGCCGTCCGCGCCGAGTACGGCTTCGTCCCGGACGACGCCTTCCGCACCGGCCGCGCCGCCGTCCTGCGCCAGCTCCTCGACCTGCCGCGGCTCTACCGCACGCCCTACGGAGCCGAGCACTGGGAGGGCCCGGCCCGCGCCAACCTCGCCGCGGAACTCGCCGACCTCACCGACCGGGGAATTTGATCGCGTTCGCGCTGGTTGGTGACAGGCATGCCCGCAGCCTCAGCACGCCCCCGCATGCCCGTCGCCGTCTACGTCCTCGGCCTGTCCGTCTTCGCGCTCGGCACCAGCGAATTCATGCTCTCGGGTCTGCTGCCACCCATCGCCGAGGACATGGGCGTCACCATCCCGCAGGCGGGCCTGCTCATATCCGCCTTCGCGATCGGCATGGTCGTCGGGGCACCGCTGCTGGCCGTGGCCACCCTGCGGCTCCCCCGCCGCACCACTCTCATCTCCCTCATCAGCCTCTTCGGCCTGGGGCAGGTCGCGGGCGCGCTTGCCCCCTCGTACGAGCTCCTCTTCGCCTCCCGCGTGGTCTCCGCGCTCGCCTGCGCCGGCTTCTGGGCCGTGGGCGCGGCCGTCGCCATCGCCATGGTCGACAAGGACCAGCGAGCCCGCGCGATGGCCGTCATGATCGGCGGCCTGTCCATCGCGAACGTCCTCGGCGTCCCCGCCGGAGCCTTCCTCGGCGAGCACCTGGGCTGGCGCTCCGCCTTCTGGTCGGTCGGCGCGGCCTCCGCGATCGCCCTCGTCGGCATCCTGGCGCTGATCCCGAAGATCCCGCTGCCCGCCGAGAAGCCCTCGCTCGGGCGCGAGCTGCGCATCTACCGCGACCGCCAGGTGTGGCTCTCCATCGGCATCACGGCGCTGGCCGCGGGCGGCGTCTTCTGCGCCTTCAGCTACTTCTCGCCGCTGCTCACGGACGTGGCCGGGCTGGACTCGCAGTGGGTCCCGTGGATCCTGGGCCTCTTCGGCATCGGTGCGCTGGTCGGCACCACCGTCGGCGGCCGGGTCGCCGACGCGCACCTGTTCGGCGTGATGATCTGGGGCATCACCGCCTCCACCGTCTTCCTCGGCGCGCTCGCCCTGCTGGCGTCCGCCGCGGCCGCGGCGGTCGCCCTCGCCTTCCTGCTCGGCTTCTCGGCGTTCTTCACCGCCCCGGCGCTCAACGCCCGCATGTTCAACGTGGCCGGCGCCGCCCCGACCCTGGCCGGTGCCACCACCACGGCCGCCTTCAACCTCGGCAACACCGGCGGCCCCTGGCTCGGCGGCACCGTCATCGACGCCGGCCTGGGCTTCGCCGCCACCGCCTGGGCGGGCGCCGCCATGACGGTCACCGCGATCGCCCTCCTGGTGATCGCGCTGCGCCTGGACCGCCGTACACGGCCGGGCACGACCCGCGTGGTCGCCGCGGGCCGCGCCGCCGCCCCCCACGTCGAGGAGCCCGCCCGCGCCTGACCGCACGACCGGGCACGACCGGGCACGGCCGGCGCCGGCCGTGCCCGGCTGCGCCCGCCCGGGTCCGGGTCGCCGCCCCGGACCCGGCTTCCTACGATGGGAAGGTCCGCTCGGGGATCCGGGCACGCGCTCGGGGACGTGCCGTCAGAGGGGGTCCCCCATGGGCCGGTACCGCACGCCCACCGTCCTCGCCGCCGCCTCCCTGCTGCTGACCGCGCTGTGCGCGGGCCAGGCCCCGGCGGCCGCCCCGCCGGGCCGGGCCGACATCGACCCCGCCACCGCCGAGCAGCTCGACGACGCCATCACCGCGGCCATGCGCAAGGCCGGCATCCCCGGTGTGGGCGTCGGCCTGTGGATCGACGGCGACGGCTCCTACGTGCGCACCTTCGGCACCGCCGACAAGGCCACCGGCACCCCCATCAAGACCGACATGCACACCCGCATCGGGAGCGTCACCAAGACCTTCGCGATCACCGGCGTCCTCCAGCTCGTCGACGACGGGAAGGTGCGGCTCGACGCGCCGATCTCGACGTACCTCGACGGCGTGCCCGGCGGCGACAGGATCACCGTCCGGCAGCTCGCCGACATGCGCAGCGGCCTCTACAACTACACCGAGGACCCCCGCTGGACGGCCGCCTTCAAGGCCGACCCGCACCGCGCCTGGACCCCGCAGGAGCTGCTGGACTTCGCCTTCGCGCACCCCGCCGACTTCCCGCCGGGCGCGCGCTGGGAGTACTCCAACACCAACACCGTCCTGCTCGGCCTGCTCGTCGAGAAGATCAGCGGGCAGCCCCTGCACACCTACCTCCAGCAGCACGTCCTCGAACCGGCCGATCTGGACGCGACCTCGCTGCCGACCGGCGCGGAGATCCCGTCCCCGTACGTGCACGGCTACACGAACTTCACGCCGAGCGGCGCGACCGTCGACGCCTCCACCTGGAACCCGTCCTGGGGCTGGGCGGCCGGCGCGATGATCTCCACCATGGACGACCTGCGCTCCTGGGTCCCGACCCTGGTCACCGGACGGCTGCCCGACGGCGGCCGCCTGCTGGAGCCGGGCACCCAGGCCCAGCGGCTGCGCATGCTGCCCACCGGGCACTCCGGCGTGGGCTACGGACTGGGCATCGCCGAGCTCGACGGCTGGATCGGCCACAACGGCGAGCTCCCCGGCTACGAGACCGTCGCGGTCCGGCTCCCGCAGGAGCGCGCCACGATGGTGATCGTCGTGAACTCCGACGTCGACGGAAAGTTCGGCAGCCTGAGCTCTCTCATCGCCAACACGGTCACCGAGATCGCGACCCCGGAGCACGTCTGGTCGCTCCCGTCGGCGGCCCAGCCCAACACCGTCCCCGAGCCCTCCACGACAGCGACGGCGCCGTCGTCGTCGTCGTCCGCGCCGTCGACTCCGGTCCCGGCCCCGACCCCGGCCCCCAGTTCCTAGAGGGGCGTCCTGCCGATCACGCCGGTTCGACGGGCAGCCACAGTTCACAGGTCGCGGTGCTGAAGTCGGCCGCGCGGTCCAGGACCGCGACGATCGAGGGGCCCGGCCGCAGCCGCCACGGGTTGGAGGGGAACCACTCGGTCGCCGTCGCGGCCCAGGTCGTCTGCAGTGCCTGCGGATGCGGTCCGTCGGTACGGAAGACCGCCCACATCCCGGCCGGCACCTCGATGGCGTCGAGGTCTTCGGGGGCGCGGGTGTCCCGGGAGACGGCGACTCCGTGCAGGTAGGTCAGTTCGCTCCCCTCCGTGCCGTCGGGGTCGAGGTCGTCGGAGACCGCCAGCAGGCCGGCCGGTTCGGTGTCGCCGAGGGCCTTCAGCCGGAGGTGCTCCTCCTGCGGCAGTGCGGTGACGTGCTGCTGGATGTGCGGGTTGATGCCCTGGTGGATGAGCGGGACCCGGGCCGCGTGTCCGACCAGCCGGAAGGCGGGGCGGTCGATGAGGCGGGTGTCCATGGGGATGCTCCCTTCGACGGTCAGGCGGATCCTGAGCCGTGGCTGTGTGCGAAGGGGGCCTCCGTCGCGGCGCACGTCACGGGGACCGGCGCCGTGGACCGCGCGGAACGCGCGCCCGAACGCCTCGGTCGATCCGTATCCGTACCGGACGGCGATGCTCAGCAGATCGTCCTCGCCGCGGACCACGTCGGCGGCGGCGACCGTCATGCGGCGCCGGCGCACGTACTCCGAGAGCGGCATGCCGGCCAGCGACGAGAACATCCGGCGCAGGTGGTACCCGGTCGTGCCGAGCCCCCCGGCCAATCCGTTGACGTCGAGCTCCTCGGCGAGGTGCCCCTCGACGAGATCGACCAGCCGGTTGAGTGCCGAGATCACGAGGCCTCCCTCCCTTCGACGCCAACCCTGCCGCAGGGGCCCCTCCCCGCACCCGACCGCTGCGATCCGATCCGATCGGGCGCCCGGCAGGATCCGGAGGAGACGGCCTACGCCGCCGGCCGGCCCTTCGGGCGGCGCAGTCCCGCCGCGGTGAGGCGGCGGACGAGTTCCTTGCTGCCGATCTCCACCGCACCGGCGCCGACCGCGTCCGCGTAGCGGTAGGACGGCACGTCGTAGTGGTCCCGCTCGAAGGCCCGCGGCGGGCAGCCGATGCCGGCCGCGAAGGCGTGCAGCTCCTCGTACGAGACGTCGCTGACCAGGTGCGACCACATGCGGCCGTGGCCCGGCCAGGTCGGCGGGTCGATGTAGACGGTCACCGGCGGCTCATCGCCGGCCGAGGACGGGGCCCAGGCCGCCTATCGCGGCCACCTTCACGCCCGCCTCCGAGCACACCCAGTGCGGGTCGGGTCCCAGCTCCGGCTCCACGTCCAGCGCGTGCGGTTCGCCGTGGTTGCAGACCGGGCACAGCGGCCAGCGTCCGTACTTCTCCAGCAGTGCGTCCTTCACGTCCTGGGCGACGAGTCCGGCAAGGTAGTCGACACCCTCCGGCCACTGCTCCACCCACCACCGGCGGTGCGTGACCGAGTCCTCGACGAGGGAGACGACATCGGCATCGGCGACCTCGCCGGCGGCGAGATCGGCGAGAACGAGGGCACGGGCGACGTGCAGCGCCTGTTCCAGGGGGGTCGCGTGGTCCATGCGCCCATTGTGGACCCGTTCGGGGCCCCTGATGAAGGCCCTCTTTCCGAGGGCCCAATGGCGTATTGACCGGAACCGCACCTGAAAATAAGTTTCAGATGTGAGCCAGAATCCGAAGGAAACTTCCAGCGCCACTGCGGTCACCCCTGCGGTCACCCCCGCGCCCCCCACCGCCCCGGCTCCGCCGCCCCACGCCCTCCGGGCCCGGATCCGCGCCCTCGGCCCGTCCCTGCCCCGCTCCGTGCAGGCCGTCGCCGACGCCGTAGCCGCCGACCCCGCCGCCTGCGCCCGGCTCACCGTCTCCGCGCTCGCCGAGCACACCGGCACCAGCGAGGCCACCGTCGTGCGCACCGCCCGCCTCCTCGGTTACCCCGGCTACCGCGACCTGCGCCTCGCGCTCGCCGCCCTCGCCGCCCAGCAGGAGTCCGGCGCCGCCCCCGCCGTCACCGTCGACATAGCCGTCGACGACCCCCTCGCGGACGTCGTCGCCAAGCTGGCCCACGAGGAGGCGCAGACCCTCACCGACACCGCCGCCGCCCTCGACCTGAACCAGCTCGCCGGCGCCGTCACCGCCCTCGCCACCGCCCGCCGCATCGACATCTACGGCGTCGGCGCCTCCGCCCTCGTCGGCCAGGACCTCGCCCAGAAGCTGCTGCGCATCGGCCTCCTCGCCCACGCGCACAGCGACCCCCACCTGGCCGTCACCGGCGCCGTGCAACTGCGCCCCGGCGACGTGGCCGTCGCGATCACCCATTCCGGCACCACCGGCGACGTGATCGAACCGCTGCGCGTCGCCTTCGGCCGCGGCGCCACCACCCTCGCCCTCACCGGCCGCCCGAACAGCCCCGTCACCCGCCACGCCGACCTCGTACTGGCCACCTCCGCCGCCCGCGAGACCCAGCTGCGCCCGGCCGCCATGTCCAGCCGGACCAGCCAGCTGCTCGTCGTCGACTGCCTCTTCGTCGGCGTCGCGCAGCAGACCTACGACACCGCCGCGCCCGCCCTCGCCGCCTCCTACGAAGCCCTCGCCCACCGCCACACGACCCGCTGACACGTCCAGCCACGCCACCGAATCCGGCCCCTCCGGCGTTTGAGGAGCGGGGTCCGGGGCGGAGCCCCGATCCCGAAGCCCAGCCCGCACACCATCCGCCGCCCGCCCGGGAGCCGCCCATGACCGCCCACGCAGAACTCCGCGCCCAATTGGAAACCCTCACCACCGAGGCCTTCCGCCCGGAACTCGCCGAGATCGACCGGCTGTCCACCCTCGACATCGCCCGCACGATGAACGCCGAGGACGCCACCGTCCCCGCCGCCGTCGCCGCCCAGCTCCCGCGGATCGCCGCCGCCGTCGACGCGATCGCCGAACGGATGGCCCGCGGCGGCCGGCTCGTCTACGCGGGCGCCGGCACGGCCGGCCGGATGGGCGTCCTGGACGCGAGCGAGTGCCCGCCCACCTTCAACACCGACCCGGCCGACGTCGTCGGACTGATCGCGGGCGGCCCCTCCGCCATGGTCCGGTCCGTCGAGGGCGCCGAGGACTCCAAGGAACTGGCCGCGGGCGACCTCACCGCGCTGGGGATCGGGCCGGACGACACGGTCGTCGGCATCTCCGCCTCGGGCCGCACCCCGTACGCGATCGGCGCGGTCGAGTTCGCCCGTACCCGCGGCGCGCTCACCGTCGGGCTCTCCTGCAACGCCGGATCCGCCCTCGCCGCGGCCGCCGACCACGGCATCGAGGTCGTCGTCGGACCCGAACTCCTCACCGGATCCACCCGCCTGAAGGCCGGCACCGCGCAGAAGCTCGTCCTCAACCTCATCTCGACCATCACGATGATCCGCCTCGGCAAGACGTACGGGAACCTCATGGTCGACATGCGCTCCTCGAACGAGAAGCTGCGCGCCCGCGCCCGCCGCATCGTCGCGCTGGCCACCGGCGCCCCCGACGAGGAGATCGAGGCCGCGCTGGCCGCCACCGGGGGCGAGGTCAAGAACGCCGTCCTCGTCGTCCTCGGAGGGGTCGACGGGCCCACGGCCGCCGAACTGCTCGCCGCCTCGCAGGGCCACCTGCGCGCCGCCCTCGCCCGCGCCCTCGCCCCCACCAGCTGACCCCCGACCCAAGGCGATCCCACATGTCCACTGACAAGAACCGCGCCACCGCCGCCGCGATCCTTCCGCTGGTCGGCGGCCCGGACAACATCGTCTCGATCGCGCACTGCATGACCCGCCTGCGCATCTCGCTGCGCGACCGCTCGCTGGTCCAGGACGAGGCCCTGCGCGCCCTCCCGGCGGTGCTCGGCGTGGTCGAGGACGACACCTACCAGATCGTGCTGGGCCCGGGCGCCGTCGCCCGCGTGACCCCGGAGTTCGAGGCACTGGTCGAGGAGGGCCGCTCGGCGTCACCGGCACCGTCACCGGCACCGGCACCCATCACCGCGGACGACCTCGCCGCACAGGGCGCGGCACTGAAGGAGGCTCAGAAGGCCCGCAACGCCACCCCCTTCAAGCTCTTCCTGCGCCGCGTCGCGAACATCTTCGTCCCGCTGATCCCGGCCCTGATCGGCTGCGGCATCATCGCCGGGCTGAACGGCCTGCTCACGAACCTCGGCTGGGTCCCCGCCGTCGTCCCCGCCCTCGCCGCCATCGCCTCCGGCTTCATGTCCCTGATCGCGGTCTTCGTCGGGTACAACACGGCCAAGGAGTTCGGCGGTACGCCGATCCTCGGCGGCGCGGTCGCCGCGATCATCGTCTTCCCGGGCGTCGCAAAGATCGACGCCTTCGGCCTGGAGCTCAAGCCCGGCCAGGGCGGCGTCCTCGGCGCGCTCGCCGCCGCCCTCCTCGCCGTGTACGTGGAGAAGTGGTGCCGCAGGTGGGTGCCGGAGGCCCTGGACGTCCTCGTCACCCCCACCCTCACCGTGCTGATCTCGGGCCTCGTCACGATCTTCGGCCTGATGTACCTCGCCGGTGAAGCCTCCGCCGCCATCGGCACCTTCGCGAACTGGCTGCTCGCCAGTGGCGGCGCCTTCGCGGGCCTGGTCCTCGGCGGCCTCTTCCTCCCCCTCGTGATGCTGGGCCTGCACCAGGCCCTCATCCCCATCCACACCACCCTCATCGAGCAGGACGGCTACACCGTCCTGCTGCCCATCCTCGCCATGGCCGGCGCGGGCCAGGTCGGCGCGGCCATCGCCGTGTACTACCGGCTCCCGCGCAACGGCTCGCTCCGCACCACCATCAAGTCCGCGCTCCCGGCCGGCTTCCTGGGCATCGGCGAACCGCTGATCTACGGCGTCTCCCTGCCGCTCGGCCGCCCCTTCGTCACCGCCTGCATCGGCGGCGCGGCCGGCGGCGCCTTCGTCGGCCTCTTCCACCAGCTGGGCGTCGCCTTCGGCTCCACCGCCATCGGCCCCTCCGGCTGGGCCCTGTTCCCGCTGCTCGACGGCAGGTCCAGCGCGGGCCTCACCCTCGCGATCTACGCGGGCGGCCTGCTGGTCGGCTATCTGGCGGGCTTCCTCGCCACCTACTTCTTCGGCTTCACCCGCCGGATGCTGGCCGACCTCAACACCGACCCGGACCACACGAACCCCGCCCAGGACACCGCGACCGCCGCCGGAGCGCCCCCGCAGGAACGCGTCCCCGCCTAGGCGGGCCGCCGACCGGAGCGCCGGGGTGGGCGGGGGCGGCCACCGGGCCGGGGCCGCCCCCGCCCACCCCGGTGGTCACTCGGCCACCACGATCTCGTTCACGAGCCACGACCCGAGTTCCTCGGTCATGGTGGTGTGGCCCTCGTTCCGGCCGGCGCACAGGAAGGCGTCGAGCGCGCCGGCGTCCGCGGCGATCGGGCGGTACAGCGCCTGCGGGTCGTTGATGTCGCCGGACGCGACGGCGCTGATGGCGGGGATGAAGCAGGACGTGTTGATGACGTCCGGGTCGACCACGTTGCCGAGAAGGGTCATGAGGAGGGCGGCGAGGCCGAAGCTGCCGGTGTCGCCGACCGGGGACTGCATGGTGAACAGGCCGCCGGGAGCGCCGTCGATGTCGGGCAGCCCGCTGGTGCGCACCAGGGTCGGCTCGTCGCCGGCCTTCTGCAGCCTCGCGACGATCTGGTCGCCCTGGGCCTGGATCTTCAGCCAGGTGTCCTGGAGCGTCTCGCCGTCGCCCCGCACCGCGATCTCGCCGGCCTCGGCGCCGTTCCCGGCACCGGTGTCCACGCCGTTGGCGACACCGATCTTGCGGAGGTTCCGCGGCCACCCCCCGATCTCGTCGAGCTTGCGCAGGAACGCGAGCCGCTCCGGCGCCTGCTCCGGCTCGGCGTCGACCTTGCCGATGTGCCACCGCGCCATCTCCTTCGCCGCGGGGCTGTTGAGCAGCCCGGAGAGCTGGCGCAGCACCGGGCCCAGCGTGGGAACCTCCCCCCACTGGTCCGTCGCGTAGTGGGTGAAGGCCTGGAGGGAGACCGGGAACCACGCGCCGTGGTGAGGGGTGTCGTAGGAGAGGTAGGTGGCGGTCTCGTGGTCCGGGAGGCCCGGGTCCTGCTCCATCCTGGCCAGCGCGTAGCGGGTGATGAGCCCGCCCATGCTGAAGCCGCCCACGGCCAGCTTCGCGCGACCTGCCCGCTCGGCGACGGCCCGGCGGATGCACTCGATCGCGGTCTCGGCGTTGGCCGTGATCGAGGCCGTCCGGTCGTGGTAGCCGAGGATGATCACATCCCGGCCGGCGGCGTGCAGTTCACTGATGAAGCGGTAGTTCCCGTTCTCCTCCAGCCCGTGCCAGAGCTGGTCCAGGTTGCTGGATCCGCCCGAGAAGCCGTCGGAGAGGATCACGGGCCGGATGAGCTGCCGGCGGTTCAGCGGGCTGTAGTACACCCAGGCCGTGCCGCCCTCCAGGGGCCACTCGTCGTGCGCGTCCGGCGCGGGAGGGAAGGAGGAACGGGCCTGCGGGGAGGCAGGCCCCCAGATGTCAACGACGGTGTTGGACATACTCGGTCGACTCCTTGCGTAGTCATGGAACCACCGCACGCAGACGCGGTGACTCGGGGCGGGCCGGGAGCGCCTGAGGACCGGCCGCTCCCTGCCGCCCGGCATCCTCACACCGGGTCATCGGCCGCTCCCCGTGCCTCTGAGCAGGGAAACCATCCCTCCGAGTGATCATCTTCAGCATTCGGTCGAGGCGCGGCACACCAAAATCGTTTCGCCACAAGGGAGTTGTCGAGCTGCCGGAGGGACCCCGAACCCCGGATGCCATGCTGTGCCGATGCTGCTCCCCGCCGACGCCGTCGCCGCCACGACCCGTATCGACGTCGTGCGCATCACCGCCGGCCCCGAGCAGCACGGCGACCCGATGACCGGGCCCGTCGTCGGCTCCTGGGAGGGACCCGCCGTGACGGAGATGCTCGGCGTGATCCGCAGGATGCCCACCGCCGACCTCACCCTGTGCGGGTTCGCCCCCGGCTGGGGCATCCGTGCGTACGCCGACCCGGCCGGACCGCCGCTCTACGAGGCCGCGTTCTGCTACGGCTGCGACATGGCCTGGGTCTGGGGCCCCCGGGTCCCCCCGGCACTGCACCGCCAGACCTTCGACTCCGGATCGCCCTACGCGCACTTCCTGCGCATGCGGATGCGCGCCGCGGGCCCCTGATCCGGCCGCACCGGCCTCAGCGCCCGGGGCTGCCCGCCCCGGCGGCCTCCTTCAGGAACCCGGCCAGATCGTCCACGCCGTAGCCGAGCCTGGGCCCCCGCTCGGCGGCCATCAGCAGCAACTGCCCCACGATCTCGGCACCCCAGCCGTCGGTGCCGTCCTGCGACCACTCCCACAGCCTGTCGATGCCGAGCCCGGTCATCAGCAGGCCGTGCCGGGTACGGATCTCCGCGCACAGCTCCGCGACCGCGTCCAGCAGGCGCCCGCCGGGCCGGTCGCACGTCAGCCCCAGGCATCCGCCGAGGTCCTCCACCGCGCAGCCCTGCGGCGGAGCCGCCTTGAGCCCGTCGTAGCGGGGGTCGTCGAACCCCGGATAGCCCTCCACCGGGCAGTGCACCAGCGTGAACCGCTGCCGCCCGGGCGGCGCGGGCGGACCCCCGGCCGTCGGGCCGCGGGTCCCGCGCGGGGCCAGGGCCGTCTCCAGGCCGCGCAGCTTCCAGCCGAGCTCGAAGGCGAAGTTCGCCGCCTCCACGGCCTCGCTCACGAACCCGCCGCCCGCTCGTGCAGGACGGCGGCCAGCCGGAGCGCGGTGTCCAGGTTGCAGCGGCCCAGGTCCACCAGCGGCAGCCCGTACGTCCCGGCGGCCGAGACCCGTTCCACGTCCAGCGAGGGGAACAGCACCCCGACCCCGGCGAGGGACTCCCGCAGCTGCCGGACGGCCTCCTCGGCCGCCTGCATGCGCTCCTGTGGGGAGAGCACCATGACATGTCACCTTTCTACTCTGAGTATCCAACTTCTTCACACAGAGTGGCGACGCGCTCATTAGCCTTTCAAGTGAGGGCCCCTCAACAACCGCACATGTTGCTCAGGGAGTTGCCATGCCACGAAAGAACCTCGATCCCTCCTCCTCACCCCGCGCCCTCCTGGGCGCGGAACTGCGCGTAGCGCGCGAACGCGCAGGCATGAGCCAGGCCGAACTCGGCGAACGGCTCTTCGTCAGCGGGTCGTTCATCGGCCAGCTCGAAGCGGGCACGCGTCGCATGCACCTGGAGTTCGCCCGCCAGATCGACGAGATCCTCGACACGGGAGGCTTTTTCGTCCGCAACTGCGAGGCGGCGGCCGAGTCGAAGTACCCGGACCACTTCGCGGAGGCAGCCGAAGCAGAGGCTCGGGCGAGGGAAATCCGGGAGTACGCCCCACAGCTGATTCCTGGACTGCTCCAGACAGAGGCTTACGCCCGGGAGGTGTTCCAGGCCGGACATCCGACTGCAACAGAGGAGAGGATCGACGAACTCGTCACGAACCGGCTGGCCCGCGCGGCACTGCTCAACCAGCCAACAACCCCTTTGTTGTGGTGTGTCCTCGACGAGGCGGTGCTGCGCCGCGCGGGGGACAACCCAGCCGTCCGGGTCGAGGCCCTGCGCCACATCGCAAGTCTGATGCGGGCCCGCCGCATCATCGTTCAGGTATTGCCCTTTAGCGCTGGCCTGCATGCGGCCATGGGGGGCGCCATCAAGTTGATGTCGTTTGACGACGCTCCCCCGCTCTCCTACGCCGAAGGCATGGGAACAGGGCTCCTTTTCGACGATCCGGCGACAGTCGCCCATCACACGCTGACCTACGATCTCCTCACGGCCAACGCGCTGTCACCGCGCAAGTCCCTGGCCTTGATCGAGTCCGTGGCGGAGGATTACGAACATGACCAGCACGCCTGAGTACGACCTGACGACGGCCATCTGGCACAAATCCAGCTACAGCGACGCAAGCGGCGGCAACTGCCTGGAGATGGCCACCTGGCGGAAGTCGACGTACAGCGGCGGCGATGGCGGCGACTGCCTCGAAGTGGCCGACGGCCACCCCGACCTCGTCCCCGTCCGGGACTCCAAGCAGCCCGAAGGCCCACACGTGATCTTCCACGCGCAGGCCTGGGCCCGGTTCGTCGGGTCGCTCAGAGACCGTTGGTGAACAGCAGCTTGTCGGGGCCGTTGTCGCTGAGGTTCTGGATGACGCCCGGGGTGGCCTCGTTCTTCAGGGAGTTCGCCACCTCGGTCGGGCTCGCGGTGGGGTGCGCTGCCTTGTAGAGGGCTGCCACCCCGGCGACGTGCGGCGCCGCCATGGAGGTGCCGTTCAGCGACACGCTGCCGCCGCCGTTCCGCGCGGAGATGATGTCCTGGCCGGGGGCGTAGAGGTCCAGGACCTCGCCCCAGTTGGAGAAGTCGGTCTCCTGGTCGTAGCGGTTGGTCGCGCCGACCGTCACCGCGTTCGGCGTGGAGGCGGGCGACACCCGGCGGGCGTCGACGTTCTCGTTGCCCGCCGCGACGATCGGCAGCACGCCCCGGTTGAACAGCGCGTTCGTTGCGTCGTTGACCGGCTCGAAGCGGTCACCGCCCAGCGAGGCGTTCAGGACGGCCGGCTGGCGGGCGTTGTTGGCCACCCAGTCCAGGCCCGCGATGATCCCCGACCAGGGGCCCCGACCGTCGCATCCCAGGACCCGGACGCTGACCAGGCTCACCTTGTGCGCCACGCCGAAGGTCTCGCCGCCGACCGTGCCCGCGACGTGCGTGCCGTGGCCGTTGCAGTCCGCGCCGTTGCGGCCGTCGCCGATCGCATCGAAGCCGGGTCGGGCGCGGCCCCCGAACTCGGTGTGCCGGAAGTCGATGCCGCTGTCGAGGATGTACGCCGTCACCCCCTGGCCGTTGGTGTTGGGGCTGAACTCGTTGTCGAGCGGCAGGAACCGCTGGTCGATCCGGTCCAGGCCCCAGGAGTTCGACGGCGCCTTGGTCGCGACGCCGGCCGCGGGCGCCGGCGGGGCGGTCACCAGCGCGTCCTGTGCCACGGACTTCACGCCCGCCGTCTGCCGGGCGGCCTGCAGCTGCTTCTCGGTGAGGGTCGCGGAGAAGCCGTTCAGCGCCGAGCTGTAGGTGAACTTCGCCTTCACCCCGAGCGCCGCCGCGACCTTCGCCGGGGTGGCGGACTTGTCGAGGGTGACGATGTAGCTCTCGGGGATCGGGTTCGCGGCGGTGAGCAGCGGTGCCGGGGTCGGCTCCGGGGCCGCGGAGGAGGCGGTGGCGGCCGCGACAGGGGTGACGGTGACGAGAAGGGCCGTGGCCAGACGGGCGAGCAGACGCATGGAAAGAGCTCCCTGACGTGCTTCGAAGGGGGGCGTGGAGGAGCCGCCCCCGCGACCTGGAGTCCTCCGCGGGTGCGGCCCTCCCGTACATCGGATGCGTCCGGGAGAGAACTTGAGCCGCCCGCCTCCGCCTGGCGGACAGTGCGTTGCTTCTGTCGGGGGCGTGTCGCGGACGCTGCAGAAAGGGTCATTCCGGGCCGCTACCCGGGGTGACGTCCCGAACGGACGACCGCAGGAAGATCACCCGTACGGGCGGCCGGGGGCCGCCCGTACGGGGGCGGGTCAGAGACCGGCGGTGTAGAGCAGCTTGTTCGGACTGGCCGGGCTCAGGTTCTTCAGGACGTCCTTGGTGGTCTCGGACTCCAGGAATTCGGCGATGGCCTCCGGCTCCGCCGTCGGGTTCTTGGCCTTGTAGAGGACCGCGACACCGGTGGCGTGCGGCGCGGCCATCGACGTACCGTCGAGGGCCACGCTGCCGCCGCCGAGCTTCGCGGAGACGATGGCCTGGCCGGGAGCGTAGAGGGTCACGCACTGGCCCCAGTTGGAGAAGTCGGTCTCCTCGTCGTACCGGTTGGAGGCGGCGACGGTGACCACCTTTGCCGCGGAGGCCGGCGAGACGCCGCAGGCGTCTTTCGCGGAGTTGCCCGCCGCGATGACGGGCAGCACGCCCGCGGCGGTGACCGCGTCGGCGGCGTCGTTCACGGCCTTCGACAGCTCGCCGCCCAGCGAGCCGTTGAGCACGGCCGGCTGCTTGGCGTTCTTGGCCACCCAGTCCAGCCCGGCGATGATCCCCGACCACTCGCCCTTGCCGTCGCAGCCGAGGACTCGGACGCTGACCAGGCTGGCCTTCTTCGCGACCCCGTACGTCTTCCCCGCGACCGTACCCGCGACGTGCGTACCGTGGCCCTGGCAGTCGGCGCCGTTGCGGCCGTCGTTGATCGCGTCGAAGCCGAACGTGGCGCGAGTGGCGTCGGGCCCGCCGAACTCGGTGTGGTTGTAGTCGATGCCGGTGTCGAGGATGTAGGCGGTCACCCCGGCGCCGTTGCCCTCGGGGCTGAACTGCCCGTCACCCGTGCCGTTGGCCTTGTCCCAGTCGTCCTGCTGGTCGATCCGGTCCAGGCCCCAGGACGAGGCCGGGGCCCGGGTGCCCGCCACGGTGCTCTGCCTCGGCACCGACTGCACCTTCGCGTCCTCCTCGACGGCCTTCACGCCCAGGCTGTTGCGGACGATCGTCAGCTGGAGCGGGGTCAGCGAGGCGGCGAAGCCGTTCATCGCCGAGGTGTAGACGAACGAGGGCTTCAGACCCAGCTTCTTCGCGGCCTGCGCCGCGTCCACCCCCGTTCCCAGGGTCACGATGTACTTGCCGGGCACCGCGTTGTCGGACTTGAGCAGCGGTGCCGGGGTCGGCTCCGGGGCCGCGGCGGAGGCCGTACCGGCCACGACCGGGGGGACGGTGAGGAGGGCCGCGGCGGCCAGGCGTGCGAGCAGGCGCATGGAAGGAACTCCCTGACGGGGTGGGGAAGGAAGACATGGGTGTGGGCCGCCCAAACGGCACCACGTGCTCCTGCGGGGCGGCCCTCGGCTTCATCGGTGCCACCGCCCGGCCGGTTGAATCACCGGCTTCACCTGGTTGCCCGTCCGGTACGCGCCGACACGCCGTGGCGCGCGCGGCGCGCAGAAAGGGTTATCCCGCTGTGCCGCACCGGGCGCACTCCGGCCCGCGCGGCCGGTGGCCCGCCCGGCAGGATCACCCGTACGGTCCGCCCCCAGATCAGGGGGCGCACGGCCGGTGCGCCGCCCGTACCCCCGCCACACCCGCGGGCTTCGTTGACCCGCCCGGCCGCGCGTGATGGCCTCGGGCCATGCGCATCCGTCTGAGCCGAACCCTGACCGTGGCCGTCGCCGTACTGGCCGCCGTCGCCGCCCTGCCCGTGGCTGCGGCCACCGCCGACGTGCCGGAACCCGTACCGCACACGGCTCCCGCCGACCACGCCACGTACATCGTCACCGTGCGGGAGGAAGTCGACCCGGCCTCCGTGGCCGAGCGGGTCGACGCCACCCCCGTACACGTCTACCGCACCGTCCTGCACGGCTTCTCCGCCCGGCTGAGCCCCGCCCAGGTCAAGGCCCTGCGGGAGATGCAGGACGTCGAGGCCGTCGAGGAGGACGGCCGGGCCATCGGCTTCGGCCCCGGCTTCTGACACCCTGGCTCCCGCCCTCCCGGCCCGGGAGGGCGCCCCGTCAAGCCCCGAATGTCCGCGCCGTGACGCGGGCGCCCGCACGGGGGCGCAATGGAGGTCGGCCCCCTTCCCCGACACCACCGAGGACCGACCTCATGACCCTCGCCAGGACCCGCCGCACGGCCTTCGTGATCGTCACCCTGCTCGCCGGTACTAGAGGGTGGCCCTGGCCGTCTCGATGAAGGCGCGGATCAGCTCCGGCGCCTTCACGCCGCGCTCCCGCTCCACCCCGCTGGACACGTCCACGCCCCAGGCGCCGGTCACCCGGACCGCCTCCCGCACATTGCCCGGGTTCAGGCCGCCGGCCAGCAGCCAGCGCCCCTCGGGCGCGGTGAAGTCCGCCGAGCCCCAGTTCCACGGCTTGCCTGAGCCCGGGTCGGGAGCGTCCAGCAGCAGCAGGTCCTCGCCGTACTCGCCGCAGCGCTCCACGTGCTCGGCGGTGGCCCGCAGCAGGGTCCGGCCGTCGGCGCGCAGCGCCGCGAAGTCCTCGGGGCCCTCCTCGCCGTGCAGCTGCACCCCGCGCACCCCGCTCTCCTCGGCGAACCGGCGCACCTGCGCCACCGACTGCCCCCGGAACACCCCGACGGTGAGCACACCGTCCGGCACCCGCGCGGCGAGCTCCCGCGCGACCGCGGCATCGACCGTACGCGGACTGCCGGGCGCGAAGACGAACCCGACGGCGTCGGCCCCGGCCGCCACGGCCACGTCGACGTCGTGCGCGGTCTTCAAGCCGCAGATCTTGACGAAGAGATCGCTCATGCGCCCAGTCTTCCACCGCACCCCGCATCAACGGCGCCGACCCGTTTCACTCCTTGGTATGCACATCGCACCGGGACCCCTGCCCCTGCTGCGCCGCCTCGCGCACGCCTTGGACGCCGGACTGAACATCGCCCTCGGCGGGGACCACGAAGAGGTCACCTTCATCGCGCACCCCGCCGCCTGAGGCCGCCCCCGGCGAAACGCCCGAGGGCGGCACCCCCGTGGGGGTGCCGCCCTCGTTCGAGAACAGCCGATCAACCAGTGGCCGGAGCCGGGGTCGATCAGAAGTCCATGTCACCGCCCGGCATGCCGCCCGGCGCACCGGCGCCGGCCTTCTCGGGCTTGTCGGCGATGACGGCCTCGGTCGTCAGGAACAGCGCGGCGATCGACGCGGCGTTCTGCAGCGCGGAGCGCGTGACCTTCGCCGGGTCGATGATGCCCTCGGCGATCATGTCGACGTACTCGCCGGTCGCGGCGTTCAGGCCGTGACCGATCGGGAGGTTGCGCACCTTCTCGACGACGACGCCACCCTCGAGACCACCGTTGACGGCGATCTGCTTGAGCGGGGCCTCCAGGGCGAGCTTCACGGCGTTGGCGCCGGTCGCCTCGTCACCCTCGAGCTCCAGCTTCTCGAAGACCGCGGAGGCCTGGAGCAGGGCCACGCCACCACCGGCGACGATGCCCTCCTCGACGGCCGCCTTCGCGTTGCGAACGGCGTCCTCGATGCGGTGCTTGCGCTCCTTGAGCTCGACCTCGGTCGCGGCACCGGCCTTGATGACGGCCACGCCGCCGGCCAGCTTCGCGAGGCGCTCCTGGAGCTTCTCGCGGTCGTAGTCCGAGTCGGAGTTCTCGATCTCGGCGCGGATCTGGTTGACGCGACCCTGGACCTGGTCGCTGTCACCGGCACCGTCGACGATGGTGGTCTCGTCCTTGGTGATGACGACCTTGCGGGCGCGGCCGAGCAGGTCGAGACCGGCGTTCTCCAGCTTGAGGCCGACCTCCTCGGAGATGACCGTGCCGCCCGTGAGGATGGCGATGTCACCGAGCATGGCCTTGCGGCGGTCACCGAAGCCCGGGGCCTTGACGGCGACGGACTTGAAGGTGCCACGGATCTTGTTGACGACGAGGGTGGAGAGCGCCTCGCCCTCGACGTCCTCGGCGATGATCAGCAGCGGCTTGCCGGACTGCATGACCTTCTCCAGGAGCGGCAGCAGGTCCTTGACCGAGCCGATCTTGGAGTTGACGATCAGGATGTACGGGTCGTCCAGGGACGACTCCATGCGCTCCATGTCGGTGGCGAAGTACGCCGAGATGTAGCCCTTGTCGAAGCGCATGCCCTCGGTGAGCTCCAGCTCCAGACCGAAGGTCTGGGACTCCTCGACGGTGATGACGCCTTCCTTGCCGACCTTGTCCATGGCCTCGGCGATGAGCTCGCCGATCTGGGTGTCGGCGGCGGAGATGGAGGCCGTCGAAGCGATCTGCTCCTTGGTCTCGACATCCTTGGCCTGGGCGAGCAGGGCGGCGGAGACGGCCTCGACGGCCTTCTCGATACCACGCTTGAGGGCCATCGGGTTGGCACCGGCGGCCACGTTGCGCAGGCCCTCGCGGACGAGCGCCTGGGCCAGGACGGTGGCCGTGGTCGTACCGTCGCCGGCGACGTCGTCCGTCTTCTTGGCGACTTCCTTGACCAGCTCGGCGCCGATCTTCTCGTACGGGTCCTCGAGCTCGATCTCCTTGGCGATGGAGACACCATCGTTGGTGATCGTGGGGGCGCCCCACTTCTTCTCAAGGACGACGTTGCGACCCTTGGGGCCAAGGGTGACCTTGACGGCGTCGGCGAGCTGGTTCATCCCACGCTCGAGGCCGCGACGGGCCTCCTCGTCGAACGCAATGATCTTGGCCATCTGAAGTGGTCCTCCCGGACAGCGGTGGATTGCTCCCAGGACCGCGCCCGCGCCCGCGACGGACGGCCTGCGTGCCCGGCGGTTCCTTCCCACCGGACCCTGCGGGCCTCACCGACCCGGTCCTCGTTTCAGTAGCACTCTCACGTGGAGAGTGCTAACGCCAATGATTAGCACTCGACCCCCTCGAGTGCAAGCGGCTTGGTGCAAAGCCCCGCCACTACCGGGCATACGCAGGAGGGGCCCCCATCCCGTGTCCAGGATGTGGGCCCCTCATGGTGTTCCAGGTCTTCGATGCACACTGTGCGTCGGCGGTCGATCGCGCCAGGACTAGCCGAGTGCGAGCTTGACCATGTCCGCCTGCGGACCCTTCTGGCCCTGCGAGATCTCGAACTCGACCCGCTGACCCTCTTCAAGGGTGCGGTACCCGTCCATCTGGATGGCGCTGTAGTGGACGAACACATCCGCACCACCGTCGACCGCGATGAAGCCGTAGCCCTTCTCCGCGTTGAACCACTTGACGGTGCCCTGAGCCATGCCTAACTCCCCTATTACTGGCCCTTGCGCAGGAACGCACTTCGCGATCCCGGGTCAGAACTTGCGTCGGAACGCGTCGACCGAGGCTGAATGTATCTGCGCGGATGCTGTCTGCAACAGGTCAATCCGATGAGAATTCTGGACACCGAGAAACATTGAAATAGAGTGAAAATTTGCCATACTCCCGGGCAACTCGGGCCGGGCATATCTCGCCAAAGCCCCATACCGCACTCGCATGTTGGCCCGATGTCGACCCTTGCGCGGCCCGTTCATATGCAGGGGGCAAGAACAGCGGAGGGGACTTCCCCAACCCTACCGTGCCCAATCAAGCAGAATTGCCCCCTCCGCTTCTAGCGGAGGGGGCAATTTCGGTTTGCGCGTGTCACCAGTCAGGTGATCCCGGGGATCCGGGCATTCAGCAACCGCCCGCCACGGCCGGGATGATCGAGACGCCGGCGCCGTCCGGCGTCGCCGCCTGCAGCCCGCCCTCGAAGCGCACGTCGTCGTCGTTCACGTAGACGTTCACGAAACGGCGCAGCTTGCCCTGGTCGTCCAGGACGCGCGCGGCGATCCCCGGGTGGCTCTTCTCCAGGGACTCGATGACCTCGGCGAGGGTCGCGCCCTCGGCGGGGACCTCGGCGGCGCCGCCGGTGTAGGTGCGCAGGATGGTGGGGATGCGGACGTTGACGCTCATGGCGCTACTGCCTTTCCGGTAGGGCGGGGAGAGGGGGTGTCCGGCGGGTCAGGGCCGGGTCCCCGGGTCGTCTGGTGCCGTGCATTGCAAGGCGGAGGAGGGAGTCGACGCGGAGCGTCGGCGACCGACGACAACGCGGCAAGGCGCGGTGCCGGGCGGGCCGGGGACCCGGCCCTGACCCGCCGGACACCCCCTAGGCCAGGCCGGCGGCGCGGAACGCGTCCAGGCTCGGGCGGATGGTGGCGGTCTGCCCGCTGTCCGCGGCCACCGCCTCCAGGGTCTTGAGGCCGTCACCGGTGTTGAGGACGACGGTGGTCAGCGTCGGGTCGAGCTGCCCGTTGTCGATGAGCTTCTTCGTCACGCCGACGGTCACGCCGCCCGCGGTCTCGGCGAAGATGCCCTCGGTCTGCGCGAGGATCTTGATGGCCTCGACGACCTGCTCGTCGTTCACGTCCTCGACGAAACCGCCGGTGCGGCGCGCGATGTCCAGGACGTACGGACCGTCCGCCGGGTTGCCGATCGCGAGGGACTTGGCGATGGTGTTCGGCTTCTGCGGGCGGACCACGTCGTGACCGGCCTTGAACGCGGTCGACACCGGGGAGCAGCCCTCGGCCTGCGCACCGAAGATCTTGTACGGCTTGTCCTCGACCAGGCCCAGCTTGATGAGCTCCTGCAGACCCTTGTCGATCTTCGTCAGCTGGGAGCCGGACGCGATCGGGATCACGATCTGGTCGGGCAGCTGCCAGCCGAGCTGCTCGCAGATCTCGTACGCCAGGGTCTTGGAGCCCTCGCCGTAGTACGGACGGAGGTTGACGTTGACGAAGCCCCAGCCCTCGCCCAGCGGGTCGCCGATGAGCTCGGAGCAGAAGCGGTTGACGTCGTCGTAGTTGCCCTCGATGCCGACCAGGTCGCCGCCGTACACACCGGCCATGACGACCTTGCCCTGCTCCAGGTCGTGCGGGATGAACACGCAGGAGCGGAAGCCGGCCCGGGCGGCCGCGGCGCCGACGGCGCCGGCCAGGTTGCCGGTCGAGGAGCAGGACAGGGTGGTGAAGCCGAAGGCACGGGCGGCCTCGACGGCGATGGCCACGACGCGGTCCTTGAAGGAGTGCGTCGGGTTGCCGGAGTCGTCCTTGACGTACAGCTTGCCGGTGACGCCCAGCTCCTTGGCCAGGTTGGCCGCGTCCACGAGCTTGGTGAAGCCGGGGTTCAGGCTGGGCTTGGCGGCCACGTCCGCGGGGACGGGCAGCAGCGGCGCGTAGCGCCAGATGTTGTTGGGGCCGGCCTCGATCGCGGCGCGCAGGGTCTCGGGGTCACCGGTCGGGAGGTCGTAGGCGACTTCCAGCGGTCCGAAGCACTCGGCGCACGCGAAGATGGGGCCGAGCTCGAAACGGGTACCGCACTCGCGACAGGAAAGGCCGGTGGCAGGTCCGAGATCAACAGAGGTGGCGACAGTCTGTGCAGCCATGATGGCGAGGCCCTTTCTCCTCATCTTCCCCATGGCGCACTTCGCCATGAGACGGAATTGGCACCTTCCCTAGCCGGGGACCTCGCTGACGTCGCTGATGTGCGCGATCGCGAGAACCGACTGGAGGGTTGCCGGGGCTTCAACGGGCCGTGTCCCTCTGCCCCTCTGGATGAGCGGTATGGCACCGGGCGACGCGCTCTTCGGCGCGCCCGGGCGTTTGTCACGAGGACCCCCGGCATGCGGTGGCCCTTCGCGTTGTTCAAGACTGTAACCGAAGGGCCGGGCGGTTGAGACAGGCGTCCGAACCTCGAGATGGATCACATACCGGCGGATATCGCCGACACGCAGGGAGTGCTGAGGGTGCTGGAAGAGGTGGAGCGATGGCTGGCCGACCGCTCCTGGTCCGCCGCCGACCGACCGCTCGACCAGCTGCTCGACCGGAAACGGGCGGCCGGGACCACGGTCAGCGTGGTGCTGCCCGCGCTGGACGAGGAGGCGACGGTCGGCGCGATCGTCGAAGTGATCCGGCGTGAGCTGATCGAGGGACTGCCCGTCCCCCTGGTCGACGAACTGGTCGTCCTCGACTCGGGCTCCAGCGACCGCACCGCCGAGGTCGCGGCGAAGGCCGGGGCCCGGGTGGTGCACCGCGACGAGGTGCTGCCCCGCATCCCGGCGCTGCCCGGCAAGGGCGAGGTGCTGTGGCGCTCGCTGCTGGCCACCGACGGGGACATCGTCTGCTTCGTCGACGCCGACCTGCGGGACTTCTCCGCCACCTTCGTCTCCGGGATCGTGGGCCCGCTGCTCACCGATCCGGACGTGCAGTTCGTCAAGGCGATGTACGACCGGCCGCTGGGCCCGGAATTCGACGGGCTCGCCCCCGGCAGGACCCCCGGCCAGGGCGGCCGCGTCACCGAGCTGGTCGCCCGCCCGCTCCTGAACCTGCACTGGCCGCAGCTGGCCGGCTTCGTCCAGCCGCTGGGCGGCGAGTACGCCGTACGCCGCTGCCTGCTGGAACGGCTGCCGTTCCCCGTCGGGTACGGCGTCGAGCTGGGCCTGCTGGTCGACGCGCTGCACACGGTCGGGCTGGACGCGCTGGCCCAGGTGGACGTGGGCGTACGGATCCACCGCCATCAGGACGGGCAGGCGCTGGGCCGGATGGCCGCGGCGATCTACCGCACCGCCCAGGTACGGCTCTCGCGCGGACACCTCGTACGGCCGGAGCTGACGCAGTTCGAGCGCGGACCGGAGGGCTTCGTACCGCGGACGTACCCGGTGGACACCGAGGAGCGGCCGCCGATGGCGGGCATCAAGGAGTACGCGCTGCGTCGCGTGGCGTGAGCGATCGTACGGTTTGAGGGGGCGCGGGCCGGGCTAGGTTGGCCGCATGGCTTCCCAGGTACTCGTTGCAGCGAACCGCGGCCCCCTCTCCTACGCCCTCGCCGAGGACGGGACGCTCAGCGCCCGGCGCGGCGGGGGCGGTCTCGTCTCCGGACTCTCCACCGCTCTCGCCGAGCAACCGGACGCGCTGTGGATCTGCGCGGCACTCTCGGACGCGGACCGCGAGGCGGTCCGGCGGGGCGTCGCCGAACCGGGCGTCCGCATGCTGGATATCGATCCCACCATGTACGACGACGCGTACAACGGCATCGCCAACTCTGTGCTGTGGTTCACCCACCACCACCTCTACGACATCCCGCGCGAGCCGGTCTTCGACGCGGAGTTCCGCCGCCGGTGGGAGTCGTACGAGCGCTACAACCAGGCCTTCGCCGAGGCCCTGGCCGAGGAGGCCGGGCAGGGCGCGTCGGTGCTGGTGCAGGACTACCACCTGGCGCTGGTCCCGGGACTGCTCCGGGTGCTGCGCCCCGACCTGCGGATCGCGCACTTCACGCACACCCCGTGGGCCGCGCCCGCCTACCTCTCGATGCTGCCGGACGTGGTCCGCGAGACCCTGCTGTGGGGGATGCTCGGCGCGGACGTGCTCGGCTTCCACACCGAGGCCTGGGCGGCCGAGTTCCTCGGCTCGGCGCGGCTGGACGACGCGTGGGGGCAGGCCGAGGTCCGCGAGGGCTCGGTCGTGGAGCACCACCGGTACTCGGTGTGGCCCGCCCGCACCACGAGCGTGCGGGCGTACCCGCTGGGCGTGGACGGCGACGAGCTGCGGGCGCTGGCGCACCGGCCGGAGGTGAATGACAAGCTGGCGGAGCTGCGGGCAGAGGTGGACGGCCTGCGGACGATCGTCCGCGTGGACCGCACCGAGCTGTCGAAGAACATCCTGCGCGGCCTGCTGGCGTACCGGGAGCTGCTGACCACGCGCCCGCAGTGGCACGGCCGGGTGGTCCACCTGGCGTCGGCGTACCCGTCGCGGCAGGACCTGCGGGTGTACCGGGAGTACACGGCGGCGGTGGCGGAGCTGGCCGAGGAGATCAACGCGGAGTTCGGTACGGAGGACTGGCAGCCGGTGCTGGTGTCGGTGAAGGACGACTTCGCGCGCTCCCTGGCGGCGTACCGGCTGGCGGACGTGGCGCTGGTGAACCCGGTGCGGGACGGGATGAACCTGGTGGCGAAGGAGATCCCGGTGGTGTCGGAGGCGGGGTGCGTGCTGGTGCTGTCCACCGGGGCGGGGGCGTACGAGGAGCTCCGCCAGGACGCGCTGACGGTGAACCCGTACGACGTGACGGCGACGGCGGATGCGCTGCACGCGGCGCTGTCGATGCCGATGGCCGAGCGCGCGGAACGCACCAAGCGCCTCGCGGCGGCGGCGACGTCCCTCCCCCCGACGGCCTGGTTCACGGCCCAGCTCTCGGCGCTTGCCGACTGACCACCCTGCGGCGCCGTTGCCGGGGCGCTGCCCCGGACCCCGCTCCTCGAACGCCGGAGGGGCTGAACTTTCCGGCGGCACCGGTCAAATCCAGCCTCGCCGGCGTTTGAGGCGCGGGGGTCCGGGGGCAGAGCCCCCGGCGGCGGAGGCTCAGCGGCGGATGGCTTCGGCCAGGGCGGCCAGGAAGCCGGCCACCGAGCCCGGACCCGGGAGGACGAGGTCGGCGCGGGAGGCCAGCTCCGGCACCTCCGCGGAGCCACTGCACACCAGCACCCCCGGCAGCCCGTCCGTACGGCCCTTCTCCACGGCCGCGTAGGCGGCGAGGTCACCCAGGTCGTCGCCCGCGTACAGCACCGCCCCCGCGTCCCGCTCCGCCAGGAACTCCGTCAGGGCGACGCCCTTGTCCATGCCCGGCGGCCGCAGCTCCAGCACCGCGCGCCCCGGTTCGACCATCAGCCCGTGCCGCGCCGCCAGCTCGGCCAGCGGCTCCCGCAGCGCCGCGAACGCCGCCGCCGGGTTCTCCGCCCGGCGGGTGTGGACGGCCAGGGCCCGGCCCTTCTCCTCGATCCAGGTGCCGCGCCAGGCGCCGATCGAGTCCAGGAACCCCGGCAGCTCGGCCCGGACCGCCGCCACCCCGGGGTGCTCGGCGGGGGCGTGGACGATGCCGCTGACGGCGTCCCAGCGTTCGGCCCCGTAGTGGCCGAGGACGACCATGTGTTCCAGTCCGGGTACCCCGGCGAAGCCGCCGTAGCGGACGGCGACGCCGGCCGGGCGGCCGGTGATCACGGCCACCGAGTCGACCTCGGGGGCGAGTGCGGACAGGGCCGGGACGGCTCCCGGGTGGGCCCGGGCCTGGTCCGGGTCCGGGACGATGTCGGCGAGGGTGCCGTCGAAGTCCAGGGCGACCACGGACCGGCGAGGCGCGCGGAGGAGGGCTTCGAGTCCCTCGCGTCCGGCTGCGGTGACGGGCATCGGCAGATCGTGCGGATGGCTCCCCATAAGCACGACCCTAACGGCCCAGCGGTGCGACGGCTACGGCTATCGCCGGGCTCGCTGGGCCTCGCGGATCCTGCGCAGCCGGTTGACGGTGCCCGGGGCGTGGGCCAGCGCCCGCGGATCGTCCATGAGCGCGTTGAGCAGCTGGTAGTAGCGGACGGGGGCCATCCCCAGTCCTTCGCGGATGGCCCGCTCCTTGGCTCCGGGCCCGGGCCAGGTGCGTGACTCGTACGCGAGCACCGCGGCCTCGGTGGCCGTCAGCTGCCCCTCGTCCGTCATACCGCCAGATTAACGCCGCCGTCTGACACCCGGCGCGGCGCCACTGCTCAGCGCGGGTCCGCCGCGCGGGCGGCCGTCGCGATGTCCTCGAGGACCTTCGCCGGCTGTCCGCCCGGCTGGACGGTCTTGCCGATGTTCTGCTTGATGTCCTCGCTGACGCCGGCCCAGGACTTCTTGCCGACCGGGTAGAGCCGCGAGCCGGGCAGGGCCGTCAGGAAGGGCTTCAGCTGCGGGGCGTTGCCGGCGGTCGCGGTCTGCTTGGCCTGGTAGCCGCTGGTGGTGGCGGGCAGCAGGTCGTACTTGTCGGTGAAGGCCGTCACGTTCTTCGGCTGGTACAGGAAGTCCAGGAACTTGCCGGACTGCTCGCGGTGGCCGGTCTTGAAGGCCATGATCCAGTCCGCGACGCCCATGGCGGGCTCCTCGGAGCCGGTGGCGGTCGGCAGCGGCACCATGCCGAACTTCACACCCTTGGCCTCGGCCTGCTTGAGCAGCGTCGGGTGCCCGTTGAGCATGCCGACCTCGCCCTTGGTGAAGCCTTCGAAGGCGGCCTGCCGGTCCAGCTTGCCGGGCTCGACGGGGCCGGTCAGGCCCTGGCCGACCATCTTGTCCCGCAGGAACTCCAGCGCCTTGACGTTGTCGGCGGAGTCGATGGAGTACTGCTCCTCGTTGTCGGTGTAGCCGCCACCGCCCGCGAGCATCCACATCATCGTCTCGGCCTGCGCCTCCTCGCGGCCCAGCGGCAGCGCGAAGGGGGTGGGCACGCCCGCGGCCTTGAGCTTCTTGGCGGCCGCCTCCAGGTCCGCCCAGCTCTTCGGCTGCCAGCCCTTGGCGTCCTTGCCGATCACTCCGGCGTCGGCCAGCAGCTTCTCGTTGTAGAAGAGCAGCCGGGTACTGGCCACGAAGGGCATCCCGTACTGGACCTGCTTGACCTTGCCGGCGTCCGCGAGCGGGCCCAGGAAGTCGGCCTCGGTCTTCACGGAGAGCAGCTCGGCCGTCGAGTACAGCTTGTCGGCGGCCGCGTAGTCGGCGTAGGCGCCGATCTGGGCTATGTCGGGGGCCTTGCCGGCCTTGACCATCTCGGCGACCTTGGCGTCGACCTCGGACCAGGAGTAGACGCTGACCTCGACCTTGGTGCCCGGGTTGGCCTGCTCGAAGCCCGCGGCGAGGTCCTTCCAGTAGGCCTGCGAGGAGTTCTGCGGATTGTCCCCGTAGTCGGCCGCCACGACCCGCAGGGTCACCTCGTTGTCTCCGGTGAGTCCTCCGACGGCTCCGCAGCCCGTCAGCGTCACGGCTGTCAGGCACAGTGCGGCGCCGGACGCGGCCAGGCTCAGGTAACGGCCGTTCACAGTTCTCCATCCACCCCTTGTTGTACGTACGATCCACGTAAGGTCTACACCACTTTGGCGGCTCGTCCACATCGGGCTCCCGACCGGGGTCCCGATTTTGTATGGCCACTCAACAATCCCCCTCAATGGACTAGACCTTTCCCCGCCGAGCACGCGAGACTGTCTCTGTGAAACCCGTGAAACACGTCATCGCCCTCGATGTGGGCGGCACCGGGATGAAGGCCGCCCTCGTCGCCGAGGACGGCACCCTGCTCCACGAAGCGCGCCGCGCCACCGGCCGCGACCGGGGCCCCGACGCCGTCGTCGAGACGATCCAGGACTTCGCCGCCGAGCTGCTCGACACCGGCCGGGACCGCTTCGGGCGGCCCGCGTCGGCCGCCGGCGTCGCCGTCCCCGGCATCGTCGACTCCGAGCACGGGATCGCCGTCTACGCGGCGAACCTCGGCTGGCGGGACGTACCGATGCGGACCCTGCTCAGCAGACGCCTCGGCGGCATCCCGGTGGCCCTCGGCCACGACGTGCGCACGGGCGGACTCGCGGAGGGCCGCATCGGCGCCGGCCGGGGCGCCGACCGCTTCCTCTTCGTCCCGCTGGGCACCGGCATCGCCGGAGCCATCGGCATCGCCGGCCGCATCGAGGCCGGCGCCCACGGCTACGCGGGCGAGATCGGGCACATCGTGGTGCGCCCCGGCGGCCCCGCCTGCGGCTGCGGCCAGCACGGCTGCCTGGAGACCCTCGCCTCCGCCGCGGCCGTCAGCCGCGCCTGGGCGGCCGCCTCCGGCGACCCCGAGGCCGACGCGGCGGACTGCGCCAAGGCCGTCGAGTCCGGCGACGCGCGCGCCCGGGAGGTGTGGCTGGCCGCCGTCGGCGCCCTCGCCGACGGCCTGGTCACCGCGATCACCCTGCTGGACCCGCGCACGCTGATCATCGGTGGCGGGCTGGCGGAGGCGGGGGAAACCTTGTTCACACCACTACGGACGGCCGTGGAGGAGCGCGTGACGTTCCAGCGGCTCCCCCACATCGTGCCGGCGGCCCTCGGGGACACCGCCGGATGCCTGGGCGCAGGGCTGCTCGCCTGGGACCTACTCGCCACGGAGGTACCGGCCTGATGTCCGGAAGCGCACACAGCACTGTTCTTTCGGGCGCCAGGGTGGTGCTGCCCACCGGCACGGTGGCGGGCGGCCGGGTCATCGTCGACGGCGACCGCATCGCGGGCAGCGCCCACGACGCCACCACCACCGTCGACCTGTCCGGGCACTGGATCGTCCCGGGCTTCGTCGACATGCACAACCACGGGGGCGGCGGCGCCTCCTTCACCTCCGGCACCGCCGAGGACGTCCTCAAGGGCGTCCGCACCCACCGCGAGCACGGCACCACCACCCTCGTCGCCTCCACCGTCACCGGGGACCTCGACGAACTGGCCCGCCGCGCCGCCCTGCTCGCCGAACTGACGCAAGCGGGCGAGATCGCCGGCATCCACTTCGAGGGGCCCTTCATCAACCCCTGCCGCAAGGGCGCGCACAAGGAGGACCTGCTCCGCGACCCCGACCCGGCCGAGGTCCGCAAGCTGATCGACGCCGCGCACGGCGCCGCCCGCATGTTCACCCTCGCCACCGAACTGCCGGGCGGCCTGGACTCCGTCCGGCTGCTCGCCGAGCACGGGGTCATCGCCGCGATCGGCCACACGGACGCCACCTACGAGCAGACCCGCGCCGCCATCGACGCGGGCGCGACGGTGGCCACCCACCTCTTCAACGCGATGCCGCCCCTCGCCCACCGCGAGCCCGGCCCGATCGCCGCGCTGCTGGAGGACGAGCGGATCACCGTCGAGCTGATCAACGACGGCACCCACCTGCACCCGGCGGCCCTGGAACTGGCCTTCCACCACGCGGGCGCGCACCGTGTGGCGCTGATCACCGACGCGATGGACGCGGCCGGCTTCGGCGACGGGACCTACCACCTCGGCCCGCTGGAGGTCGAGGTCAAGCACGGCGTGGCCCGGCTCGTGGAGGGCGGCTCGATCGCCGGCTCGACGCTGACCCTGGACACCGCCTTCAAGCGCTCGGTGACCCTCGACAACCTGCCGGTGGAGTCCGTGGTCCAGGCGATCTCCGCCAACCCGGCCAAGCTGATCGGCCTCTACGACGAGATCGGCTCGCTGGAGCCCGGCAAGTACGCGGACCTCGTCGTCCTGGACGCCGCATTCGACGTCAAGGGCGTCATGCGGCGCGGCGAATGGATCGTCAGCCCGCCCGCAGGACCGGCGATCTGACGGCCAAGCGGCTGTACGCAGGGAAAACGGTCGGCCCGAGGACTGGGCCGACCGCCTTGTGTTTGGCATGATCCCGGCAGCAACAGACCCGGGAGTGCCCATGATCCTTACCGTGACGCTCAACACCGCGCTCGACGTCACGTACCAGGTGCCGCGGCTGCTTCCGCACGCCACGCACCGGGTCTCCGCCGTCGCCGAACGCCCCGGCGGCAAGGGGATCAACGTCGCCCACGTCCTGGCCGCCCTCGGCCACGAGGTGACCGCGACGGGCTTCGCCGGCGGCCCGGTCGGCTCCGTCGTCCGCGCACTGCTCGCCCAGTCCCCCGGAGTGGTCGACGCCCTGGTGCCCTGCGCCGGCACCACCCGACGCACCGTGGCCGTGGCCGACGCCGCCTCCGGCGACACCACCCAGTTCAACGAGCCGGGCCCGCTGATCACGGCCGCCGAGTGGTCGCGCTTCCTCGCGCACTACGAGGACCTCGTCCACGGCGCCCGCGCCGTGGCCCTGTGCGGCAGCCTCCCGCCGGGCGTGCCCGTGGGCGCGTACGCGCTGCTCGTGCGCTCGGCCCGCGCCGCCGGGGTACCCGTCCTCCTGGACACCAGCGGCGAGGCCCTGCGCCGCGGGGTCGCCGCCCGCCCCGAGATCATCAAGCCGAACGCCGCCGAACTGGCCGAGCTCACCGGATCCCGCGACCCGCTCCCCGCCACCCGCGACGCCCGCCGCCGCGGCGCCCACGCGGTGGTCACCTCCCTCGGCCCGGACGGCCTGCTGGCCGCCACCGCCGAGGGCACCTGGCAGGCGGCCCCGCCGCGCCCGCTCGCCGGCAACCCCACCGGAGCCGGCGACTCCGCGGTCGCGGGCCTGCTGTCGGCGGTGGCCGAGGGCCTGGACTGGCCCGCCCGCCTCACCCGCGCGGTCGCCCTCTCGGCGGCCACGGTCCTGGCCCCGGTGGCGGGAGCATTCGACCCCCGCACCTACGAGGAGGTACGGGGGTCGGTGAAGATCACGACGGCCTAGCCCGGGCCGGCCGACGGGGGCGCGGGGCGGATCAGCCCTGCTCCAGCCAGAGCTGGTCGAGGACGACATCGCACTGGTTGCCCGCCTCGCACGAGATCTTGATCGTGTTGGCGCCCTGCTTGAGCTCCACCAGCGAGTAGGTGTTGGTCCAGCCCTTGGCCCAGTCGCCCGCGGCGGCCTTCGAGAAGTTCGCCATGTTGACCGGCCGGGTCTGCGCCTCGCCGTTGATGGTCAGCGTGGTGTTGGCGTCCTTGCCCGGCACCCCGTAGGTCATCTTCAGCTTGTACTTGCCCGCCTTGGGGACGTCCAGCGACCAGGTGGCCGCCGCGCCCTGCGCGTTGAGGCCGCCCACGTACTGGCCGCCCTCGCTCTTCGCGCCCGGCACCGTGTTCTGCAGCACCGCACCGCCCGTGAGGGACATGCCGCTGCCGGCGAAGTCGGCCTTCGGCAGCGGGGCCTGCGACGGCTTCTCGCTCGGGGCCGGGCTGGAGGACTTCTGGGGGGCCGCCGACTGCTGGCCGCCCGTCGGGGACGCGTTGTCCTTGCCCTTGTCCTCGTCGCCGAACTGCAACGCCGCGACGATGCCGATCACGACCACGGCGACCACCGCGACCGCTGCGATCAGCAGACCCCGGCGGCTGGAGCCACCGCCACCGCCGTGACCATGACCGTGACCGCCCGGCTGGGGGACCGTCTGGGTCGGGTGCTGCGGGGGCTGCGCCTGCTGCGGGACGCCGTAGCCGCCCGCCTGGAGCGCTTCGGGGGCCTGGTACTGCGGGTACGCGGGGGGCTGCTGCGCGGGCACCTGGCCGCGCTGGCCGCCGTTGCGGCGCTCGCCGACCGTCCGCACCTGGTGGTGCGAGGTGCGGGGAACTCCGGGCTGCGCGCCGGAAGGACCACCCGCCGCGGGTCCCGGGTAGCCGTATGCGCCGCCCTGACCTGGCGGTGTGGCTCCGGCAGCCTGGCCGTCCGCGTAGAGATACCCGAACGGATCGTCGTCCTCGGGCTTGTTCGCCCCACCGTGCGGGCCGTTGTTCGCGGGCGTCGTCATCGCAGGTCACTCCTTTCGACCCCCGGGAGCCTACCCCGAACACGTGCACCCACGAGCGGCAGACCGCCTCAGCCGGCCCTGCGATGGGCCTTCGACCGGGACCTTTTCTCGATATACATCCGTTGGTCGGCGGAGCGCAGCACCTCGTCCGCGGACATCCCGCAGCTCGCCCAGCCGATGCCGAAACTGGCTCCGACCCGCACCGCACGGCCGTCGACCCTGATCGGCGGGATGATCGCGTTGCGCAGCCGGACCGCGAGGTCGGCGGCGTCCGCCGCGCCCAGGCCGTCCGCGAGAACGACGAATTCATCACCACCCAGCCGGGCGACGGTGTCACCGTCCCTGACGCCGGTCGTCAGCCGCCGGGCGACCTCGATCAGGACCGCGTCGCCCGTGTGGTGCCCGAACCGGTCGTTGATCGACTTGAACCCGTCGAGATCGCAGAAGAGGACCGCGAGCCCCTTCGTGCCGTCGTCGATGTCGGTGGCGGGCGCCACCGTGTGCACGTGGTGGTCGTACGGCCCGTCCGACGGGGCGGGCGGCGCCCCGGGGAACTCGAAGGGGTCGGCCCCGGGAAAGCGGTCGGGGCCGTCGGGGTGAAACCCGTGCTCACCGGCACCACCCGCCTCCGCCCCCACCGGGAGCCCGTCGTGCCCCACGTGCCCCGTGTGGCCCTCGTAGGCGTCGCGCCCCTCGAAGGCCGCGTCCAGCGCCTCGACCGCGGTGGCCCGTACGGACTGTGGCCTGCGGCACAGCCGCGCGCCGAGCCGGGCCCGCAGCTCGGCGCTGTTGGGCAGGCCGGTCAGCGAGTCGTGACTGGCGCGGTGGGCGAGCTGGAGCTCGTGCCGCTTGCGCTCCTCGATGTCCTCGACGTGCGTGAGCAGGAACCGCGGCCCGTCGGCGGCGTCGGCGACGACGGAGTTGCGCAGCGAGACCCATACATACGTGCCGTCGCGGCGGCCCAGGCGCAGCTCGGCGCGGCCGCCCTCGGCGGAGGTCCGCAGCAGCGTCCCGATGTCCTCGGGGTGGACCAGGTCGGAGAAGGAGTAGCGGCGCAGCACGGAGGCGGGCCTGCCGAGCAGCCGGCACAGCGCGTCATTGGTCCGCAGCAGCCGACCGTGCTGGTCCCCGCCCATCTCGGCGATCGCCATGCCGCTGGGCGCGTACTCGAAGGCCTGGCGGAACGACTCTTCACTGGCCCGCAGCGCCTGCTGCTCGCGCTCCAGCCGGACGAGGGCGCGCTGCATGTTCGCGCGGAGCCTGGCATTGCTGATCGCAATCGCCGCCTGGAAGGCGTACATCTGGAGCGCTTCACGGCCCCAGGCGCCGGGCCGGCGGCCGTTGCGCGGTCTGTCCACCGAAATGACACCCAGAAGTTCCCCGCCGGACGCATACATGGGGGCGTAGAGCCGGTCCTCGGGGTGCCACTCGTCCTCGAAGCGCGGATCGGGGCCGTCGGTGTGCCACTGGGGGACGTCGTCCTCCATGAGGACCCAGCCCTCGGTGTGCGGGATGAATCTGAGTCCGTCCCAGTTCTCACCCATCGTCAGGCGGCGTTCCCAGGATGCGCGGGAGCCGACCCGGCCGGTGATGAGGGCCTCCGCGGCGGGGTCGCCGGCGAACGCGGCGACGACGAGATCACCGTCCGGGCGAACGAGGTTGACACAGGCGAGTTCGTAGCCGAGGCCCACGACGATGCCGTCCACGACGGTCTGCAGAGTGTCCGCCAGGCTCCTGGCCGTATTGAGCTCGGCCACCACCCGGTGCAGCTGCCGCAGGGTCGCAAGACGGACGTACGGCTCCGACTCGGTCTCCATTGCTCGCTCTCCCCGAGACCTCGACAGCAACTCCAGGTTTGTCATCGGCGTTTCGTTGCGGTGTCCCGTCCACTGAATCACAGTGAGCTGTGCGGCAGGTACACAGGGTCAACAAATCTTGCCCTCTGTGACTCAAGTCACATCAGGTGAATATCGGTGCGCTGTGGGTCCGTCGACGACTGGGAGCGCTCCCTCCCATTCCCGAGAGCAAACGATACGCCGGGGCCTAGGCCGAGGGGCGGGGACGCGACTCGGACCAGGGCCCGATGTGCGGCGCGGAAGGGCGAGATTAGCGTTTCAACGTGCTGAAGACGACCCCCGTACCCACCGCGCCCCACGGAACCCCCCATGCTGAGGGAGTGAGCAATGACGAGTTCCGGGCCGCGATGTCCCGGCTGGCGGCGGGCGTGTGCCTGATCACGGCGCACGAGCCCCCGCTGACGGCGGACGGCCCGCGCGGCGAGGACGTCGGTATGACGGCGACCGCCTTCATGTCCGTGTCCCTGGACCCACCGCTGGTCCTGGTGAGCCTGCGCGAGGGCTCCCGGATGGACGACCTGCTGGCGGAACAGCCCCTGTGGGCGGTCTCGGTGCTCGCCGACCACCAGCTCCAGGTCGCGGGCCGCTTCGCGATGAAGGGCCGCATCAGCGACCGGCTGCTCTTCGCGGACCTGCCCTACGTACGCGGCGGGGCCTCCGGCGCACCCCTGCTGACCGGCGCCCTGGCGACCCTGGAATGCCGGACGGAGAACCGCGTCGAGGCGGGCGACCACACCCTGGTCGTCGGCCGGGTCCTGACGGCCGGCCTGCCCGCCCCGGACTCGGGCCCGCTGACGTACTTCCGCGGGCGCTACCGGCACCTGGGCTCGTAGACCCGGTTGGGCCGGGGGGCCGGGCAGGGCGGGCACGACAGGCAGGGCGGGCACGACAGGCAGGGCCGGTAGGGCAGGCAGGGCCGGGGGGCCGGGCAGGGCTCGTAAGCCGGGCAGGTCGGGCACGGGCGGGGTTACCAGTCCCGGCCGGTGCGGCCGCGCTTGGTCTCGGCCCGCGCCTTCTTCTCGCGCAGCCGGCGCTCGTTGATCCCGCGCGGGATCTTGGTCGCCCGGCGCTGCTTCGGCGGCGGCGCCGTCGCCTCGGCCAGCAGCGAGGCCAGCCGGACCAGCGCCATCTCCCGGTTGCGCAACTGCGAGCGGTGCTCGGAGGCCCGTACGGTCACCACCCCGTCCACCAGCCTCGTGGCGAGCCGCTCCAGCGCCCGCTCCTTCCACACCTCGGGCAGCGCCTTCGTGGCCGCCAGGTCGAACAGGAGCTCCGCACGCGAGTCCGAGGTGTTCACGTGCTGACCGCCCGGTCCGGAGGAACGCGAGAACCGCCAGGCGAGCTCTCCCTCGGGGAGCACGACCGAACCGCGGATGACATAAGGACCAGGCATGCCCCTATGATCCGCCCCCGGCACCGCCGCCGTCACCCTCATTTACCGGCCCCGCTCGTGCGGCCCGCGGAGATTCGCCGTCACGGACAATTCACGACGGGAACCCGACCGGCCTCTCGTCGCGTTATAGGGGGCAGCGGTAGTTTGACCGCCTGTACGTGCATGTTGGATGAGGAAAGGGACATTCCCATGGCTGTCAGCCTGTCCAAGGGCGGCAACGTCTCGCTCACGAAGGAGGCCCCCGGCCTCGCTGCCGTCACGGTCGGCCTCGGCTGGGACGTCCGTACGACGACCGGTGTCGACTTCGACCTCGACGCCTCGGCGATCGCGGTCAACCCGACGGGCAAGGTCGTCTCCGACGGCCACTTCGTCTTCTTCAACAACAAGTCCACCCCGGACCAGACCATCGTCCACACCGGTGACAACCGCACCGGCGAGGGCGCGGGCGACGACGAGGCCATCAACGTCAACCTCGCCGGCCTCCCGGCCGACGTGGACAAGATCGTCTTCCCGGTCTCCATCTACGACGCCGAGGCCCGCAGCCAGAACTTCGGCCAGGTCCGCAACGCGTACATCCGCGTCGTGAACCAGGCCGGCGGCGCCGAGATCGCCCGCTACGACCTCTCCGAGGACGCGGCGACCGAGACCGCCATGGTCTTCGGCGAGCTCTACCGCAGCGGCGCCGAGTGGAAGTTCCGCGCGGTCGGCCAGGGTTACGCCTCCGGCCTCACCGGCATCGCGCAGGACTTCGGCGTCAACGTCTGATCCCTCGCACGGGTCAGTGAGGGGCCCGCGGTCGGTCCGCGGGCCCGGTTCGGCAGGTCCGGCACGCCCGGGACCTGCCGGACACCAACACCGGCGATTCCCCCTCCCGGCCGTCCGGGGAGGGGGCTTCGCTACCGTTCGACAGGTGATCCTGCAACCGCTCGTCCCCGTCGACGGCGCCCTCCCCGGCCCGGTCCTCACCGAGATCGCCGCCCTCTACTCGACGAACCACGCCTTCTTCGAACTCAGCGGCGACTTCCCCGACCCGGACCGCATCACGGTCGAACAGGTCGCCGCCGCGCTCGCCGACGAACTGGCCCACGACAGCGCCGAGGTACTCCTCGCCCGCTCGGCCGGCCGCCTCGTCGGCCTGGCCGCCACGCTCGCGCAGGCACCCGCCGCCGACGACCCGGACCCGTGGATCGGCCTGCTGCTCATCGACGCCACCGCCCACCGCGAGGGGTACGGGCGTGCCGTGGCCGCCCTGGTCGAGGACCGCTTCCGCGCCGCCGGACGCACGGGCGTACGGATCGCCGTACTCGACAACAACCCCAAGGCACTGGCCTTCTGGCAGTCCCAGGGGTACCTCCCGCTGCGCAGGGCCAAGGACCGCGAGATGGGCCGCGACTGCACCGTGCTGCGCAAGCCGCTCGAAGCCCCGTAGCGGGGGCGGGGCACGGCGCGGCGCGACGGGCCGCAGGGCGACGGGGCGATTGCCCCGCCGGGCCGGGCTACTTGGGGCGGTCCTTCCCGTACAGCCACACGTCCCAGACCCTTTTCAGGTCGTGACCCGTCTCCTTCTCGGCGTAGGCCGTGAAATCGGCCGTGCTCGCGTTCCCGTGCCGGTGGTCGGCGACCCAGCCGCGCACCAGGGCGAAGAACTTCTCGTCGCCCACCTCCTGGCGGATCCGGTGCAGCACCATCGCACCCCGGTAGTACACCGGCTCCGCGGAGATGTCCTCGGGCCGGGGCGGAGCAGCCGGCGGGAAGGCGTACCAGTCGCCGTCGGCGTCCCGGTCGACGTCCGTGTCACCGGTCCGGAAGGCCTCGAAGTACTCCTGCGCCGTGGGCCCGTCGTGGTCCTCGGCCCACAGCCACTCGGCGTAGGTCGCGAAGCCCTCGTTGAGCCACATGTCCTTCCAGGACTTCGGTGACACCGAGTTCCCGAACCACTGGTGGGCCAGCTCGTGCACGACGAGCTCGTCCTCGGTCGGCGCACCGGGGAAGACCGGCCGGCCCTGGGTCTCCAGCGCGTAGCCGAGGGTCCCGGCGGGCACCACGATCGCGCCCGCGGACGCGAAGGGGTACGGGCCGAACCGGCCGCTGCCCCACTCCACCATCTCCGGCAGCCGCGCGAGCGGCCCCGAACCGGCGGCCCCCTCCCCCGGTGCCACCGCGCTGTAGAGGCCGACGCCCGAGGGCGTCCGCCCGGTCGTCACCTTGTACGGCCCGATCACCGCGGTCGCCAGATAGCTCGCCATCGGCTCCGGGCTGTGCCACGCGAAGGCGGTCCGCCCGTCCGCGTCCTCGGTACGGGAGCGCAGCTCGCCGTTCGACACGGCCTCGTAGCCGCGCGGAACGGTGAGGGTGATGTCGTAGGCGGCCTTGTCGCTGGGGTGGTGGTTGCCGGGGAACCAGGTCATCGAACCGACCGGCTCGCCGACGGCGACCGCGCCGTCCTCGGTGGTGATCCAGCCCTCCTTGGAGCCGTCCGGATCCACGAGGGGCTTCGGCCTGCCGCTGTACTCGACCTCCGTACGGAAGACCTCGCCCTTCTTCAGGTCCTCGGCGGGGCGCACGGTCAGCTCGTTGCCGGTCCGGTTGTACCGGGCCCCCTCGCCCTGGACGGTCACGCCCTCGACGTTGAGACCGCTGAGGTCGAGGTTGAAGGAGCTGAGCCCCTGCTCGGCGCGGGCCGTGATCACGGCCGTACCGTGCAACTGCCCGTCGGCGGGGTCGTAGTCCAGGTCCAGCGCGTAGTGGTCGACCTGGTAGCCGCCGTTCCCGGCGCGCGGGAAGTACGGATCGCGCAGCCCCGACGCGCCCGGCCGCCCCTGCACCGTGTCGCCCGTACACCCCGCGGTGAGGGCGAGCAGGGCGGCGACGGCAGGGGCGGCGAGGCGGGAGAGAGCACGGTGTTCCACGCACTCGATCCTAGGCCGGGCGGCCGGCCGGGCTACTTGTTCAGCGCGTCCACGCCGGCCTTGGCGAACTTCTCGTCCAGGTCACCGCTCGGCGCGCCGGCCACACCGACGCCCGCGACGGGCGCGCCGTCCGCCTGCACCGGGGTACCGCCACCGAGGAAGAGGGTGCCGGGGATGTCCTTCAGGTTCGGGGTCTGGGCGAGGCGGCCCACGAGCACCGAGGTCGGGGCGTTCCAGGACACGGCGGTGAAGGCCTTGCGCTGGGCCGACTCGTAGGACTGCGGGCCGGCGCCGTCGCCGCGGAGGGTGACGATGGTGTTGCCGTTGCGGTCGACGACGGCGACGGTCACCTTCTGGTTCTCGGACTCCGCGGCCTTCAGTGCGGCCTGGGCGGCGCGGGTCGCGGCGTCGACGGTCAGGTGCGTGGTCGTGGTGAAGTTCTTGCCGCTCGGGCCGTCCTTCTTCCCGGCCACGGAGACCTGGGCGGTCTCGGCGGCGGGGGTCGCGCTGGCGCTCACGGCACCGAAGGCGCCGGCGCCCAGGGCGACGGCGAGGGCGGTACCGGTGAGAACGCGGGTGCGGGTCTTCATCTCTGCTCCTGAGAACGGTGCCGCGGTGACGGCTTCGAGTCGGTCGGGTCCGGGCCGGTCGGACCGGCTCCTTCACTGCTCCAAGCCTCGGCCCGAAACCCCCCGCACCCCGTCCCCGTACCGGCTCGCCCCACCCACCGCACCGGCTGACCCAAGGGTCATCCAATCGGCCGATGCGCCCCGCCTCCGGCGGCGGAAGCATCAGCCCGCCGGCGTTTGAGGCGCGGGGTCCGGGGCGGAGCCCCGGCAGCGGCGCCGCAGCCGACAATGGACCCATGCCCCCGACCGAGGAGCACCCCGTGCACCCCGCACCAACGCCGACGCCGCCACCACCGGCACCGGCACCGGCACCCGCACCGGCACCCGCACCGCCGCGCGCCGACACCCGCACGCTGGCGACCGTCGCCCACACCGCCTTCTTCCTCCTCCTCGGCGCCTCCGTGGTCCGCTTCCTGCTCCGCCACCCCGGCGAACCCCGCACCCCGTGGATCATCGCCCTCAGCATCACCCTGGCCCTCCTCTACGTCCTCGGCCCCGCGCTCGGCGCCGCCCCCACCGCCCGGCGGCTCCTGTGGCTCGGCCTGGTCGTCACCATCTGGGTGGTCCTGGTCGTCCTCGCGCCGAGCTTCGCCTGGTGCGCCGTACCGCTGTTCTTCACCGCCCTGCGCACCCTCCCCCCGCGCGCCGCCGTCGTACTCGTGGCCCTGCTGACCGTCTTCGTGGTGATCGCCCAGCTGAAGCTGTCGAAGTCCTTCGACCCCAACCTCCTGCTGGCCCCGCCCGCCGTCGCCGCCCTCGCCACCGCCGTCTTCGTGCACATGGAACGCCAGGCCCAGGCCCAGCGCACGCTGATCGACGACCTGATCCGCACCCGCCGGGAGCTGGCCGCCACCGAGCGCCGCGAAGGCACCCTCGCCGAGCGGCAGCGGCTGTCCATGGAGATCCACGACACCCTCGCCCAGAACCTCTCCAGCCAGCAGATGCTGCTCCAGGCCGCGGACCGCACCTGGGAGAGCGACCCGGCCACCGCCCGCGCGCACGTCCGTACCGCCACCGGCATCGCCGCACACGGCCTCTCCGAGGCCCGCCGGCTCGTCCACGACCTGGCCCCGCCCGAGCTCGCCGGCGGCGCCGGCCTCGCCGACGCGCTGCGCTCCCTGGACGCCGGCCCGGACATCCAGGTCCGCTTCCACCTCGAAGGCACGCCGGCCCCGCTCCCCGACCGCGTCCAGTCCGCCCTGCTGCGCATAGCCCAGGGCGCGCTGGCCAACGTCCGCGAGCACTCGGGCGCCCGTACGGCCGCACTCACCCTGAGCTTCCTCGGCGACCAGGTCGTCCTGGACATCGCCGACGACGGCCACGGCTTCACCGCACCCCGCACCGACGCCGCCGAACGCGGGCACGGACTCCCGGCCATGCGGGCCCGCGTCCGCCAGCTCGGCGGCACCCTGACGATCGAATCCACGCCGGGCGAGGGCACCGTCCTCTCCGCGGCCATCCCCCTGGAGCCGGCCCCATGACGACGATCCTCCTGTGCGACGACCACGTCGTGGTCCGCGCCGGGCTGCTGGCCCTGCTCGGCAGCGAGCCGGACATCGAGGTCCTCGGCGAGGCGGGCAGCGGTGAGGAGGCGGTCGCCCTCGCCGCGAAACTCGGCCCCGACGTGGTCCTGATGGACCTCCAGCTGGGCGAGGGCATCGACGGGGTCGAGGCCACCCGCCGCATCACCGCGCTCCCCCGGCCCCCGCACGTCCTGGTCCTCACCACGTACGACACGGACGCGGACATCACCCGGGCGATCGGCGCGGGCGCCACCGGCTACCTCCTCAAGGCCGAACGCCCCGAGGAGCTCTTCGCCGCCATTCACTCCGCGGCCCAGGGCCGCACCACCCTGTCCGCACCGGTGGCCAGCCGGGTGATGGCCCACATGCGCGGCACCCGCCCCACCCTGACCGACCGCGAACTGGACATCCTCGGCCAGCTGGCCCGGGGCCTGGGCAACCGCGACATCGCCCGCGCCCTGTTCATCAGCGAGGCCACGGTCAAGACCCACCTGGGCCGCATCTACGACAAGCTCGGCGTCGACACCCGCGCGGGCGCGGTCTCGGTGGCCAAGGAACAGCGCCTGCTGCCCTGACACCGGAGGTGAGCGGCCCCGGGCTCACGTGACACCATCAGCTACGTGCTCGACATCGGCTACTCCCTCTCCCGGCGCTTCCCCGACCCCCCGCAGACCGACTACCGCTCCGCGGACGTCCACACCCTGCGGCACGACCTGTTCTGCGGGGACGTGTACCTCGCCGACACCAACGCCGACCGGGAAGTGTCCACAGCCTGGGGATGGGTGCCCGTGCTCGACTTCGCCTGGGCCCTGTGCGACATCGTCGAACAGCTCGACAAGGACCCCCGCGGGAACCGCTCCGCCAACCGGCAGTACGCCGAGCTCGACTTCACCGAGTCCACGGACCGGATGCTCTTCGAACGCCGCTTCGGCTGGGTCGACGTCGAGGCCGACTGGATGCCGGCCGAGGAGGCCCCGCTGACCTTCAGCCACCGCCTGCTGCGCCGCGAGGCCCGCGACTTCCTGCACGACCTCATCGCGGACCTGATCGACATGCACGACGGCCTGGCCGACAACCCGGCCATCTGGACCCTCCAGGCCCGCTTCCCGCGCGTCCCCGCGTAGCCCGACCGGCGTAGCCCGACCGGGGTCCCACCGGGGTGGTCCGACCGGGGTGGTCCGGTCACCCGGCGGACAGGGACTCCCGGAACACCTGCGTGGAACGCGGGTTCTGCCCGCACTGCCACACGCCGTGCGGGCAGTAGTCGGTGATGCTGTGGTAGAGCGGCCCGTGCTCGGCGAACCAGGCCAGCATGCCCCGTACGTACTCGGGATTGTCGCCGTGCCGGAACAGCCCCCATTCGGGGTACGAGATCCGCTTGCCGTGCGCCTTGGCGAAGTCGACCTGCTGCTGGAGTCCGTAGGGCTGGGTGACCTGCTCGTCGAAGGTACGGCCGGGCTCCTGGTCGTAGGAATCCATCCCGACGACGTCGACCACGTCGTCGCCCGGATAGCAGCTGGTCCAGGCGATCGCGTCACTTCCGCGATTGGGGGCGTAGTCGAACCGGAACCGCTGCCCCTCCACCGTGCGCATGGCGGCCACGATCCGCCGCCAGTACGTCTTCCAGTTCTCGGGGTCGGGCCGGCAACGGTGGGTGTAGTTGAAGCCGTTCATCTCCCAGCCGAGCACGATCACCGTGTCCGGCACCCCGAGGTCGACCAGCCGCCGGGCCAGCCGCCGGAAGTGGTGGTCGTTCGCCCCCTGCGCGCCGGAGCGGATCAGCTCGGCGACCCGGCCGTCGGGGACACCGGCCTCGTTGCGCTCCTGCATGGGCACGTTCAGGACGAACAGCCGATCGGCCCTCTCGTTGCGCCACCGTGCCCAGGTACGCAGGGAATCGGGCGCCCCCTCGATGTTCGCCCAGGTGTCACCGGGCAGGTACGTGTGCCCGGCGCGCAGCTCGGCGCCGCCGAGCCAGCGCGAGAGTTCCTGCATCCGCTCGACGCCGGGCGAGCCGTAGTGGAGGTACGCGCCCACGGCGACCTCGGTGGCCTCGGCGCCCTCGGTCCCCGCACTGCCCCCGGACCCGTCCCGCGGCGGCGGTGTGCCGAGCAGGCTCCCGATGAGGAGCAGGGCGACGGCGAGCGCACCGGCGCAGGCAACCGCCAGCCAGCGGAACCGATGGGACATGGCACCTCCACGGGCCTCGTGCACCGATACGTCTGCCTGCGACGTTAGGCACCCCGCCCGGTGAACTGCCCGTCCTGGGATCCGGATACTCGGCCATTCGCCGCAGCACCCGGCCGGGCTACGCCAGCACCCGCACCCCCAACTGGGCGGCGAACGCCGGAGCCAGCTCGAACAGCTGCCCCGGGCTGATCACGGCACCTCCCAGCGCCTCCACCCCCCGCGCGATCTCCAGCACGGCAACCCCCCGCAGATCCACATCCGCCATCCGGACCCCGCTGAAGTCCACCCCCCGCAGCGCGCAGTCCCGGAACTCCACCCGCTCCAGCACCGCCCCCGCGAAGTCCGGCTCCACCAGCACGCACCCCTCGAAGACCACGTCCTTGAGCCGCGCCTTCCGCAGGTTCAGGTAGTCGATCTTGCCCCCGCGCACCACCACCCGCTCCAGGACCGCCCCGTGCATCTGGACGCCGCCCATCCGCGCGTCCACCAGCTCCACGTCCCGCAACGAGGCACCCGCCAGGTCGGTCCCCACCCCCCTGACCTGCTCCAGCACCGAATCCAGGATCCGCGCCTTCGCCAGCCCCGCCTCGTCCAGCGCACACCGCCGCAGCGCGCAGTCCATGAACCGGGCCCCGATCCCCTCCTGCCCCGCCAGGTCGAGGTCCGCGAACTCCACGCCGTCGTAGTCCCCGTCCGGCTCCAGCCCGCCCCCGTCCCACCCGGTCAGCTCCGGCAGCCGCAGCTCCGGCCGCCGCGCCGCCTTCACCGTCTGCCGCTGCCCCTGCTGCCCCTGCTGCCCTTTGCGCACCATCCCCCCATCGTGAACCACCCCACTGACAACAGCAGCCGACGGCCGCCCTTGACCTCAACCCCACTCGAGGTCGCACCGTGGTCGTCATGCCCACCATGCGAGCCATCCGCCTCCACGCCTTCGGCCCCGCCGAGAACCTCACCCTCGAGCGCACGGACATCCCCGTCCCCGCCCCCGGCCAGGTCCGTATCGCCGTCGCCGCCGCCGGTGTCCACCTCCTCGACACCAGCCTCCGGCGCGGCATCCAGGGCCCGCCCGCCCCACTCCCCGAGCTGCCCACCGTCCCCGGCCGCGAGGTCGCCGGCACCGTCGACGCGCTCGGCCCCGGCACCGACCCCGCCTGGCTCGGCCGCCCCGTCGTCGTCCACCTCGGCTTCGCCCCCGGCGGCTACGCCGAATACGCCGTCGCCGACGCCGACCGCCTGCACCCCGTACCGCCCGGCCTGGAACCCGCCGAGGCCGTCGCCATGATCGGCACCGGCCGCACCACCCTCGGGATCCTCCAGTTCGCCGACCTCGGCCCGGACTCCGTCGCCCTGGTGCCCGCCGCCGCGGGCGGCATCGGCACCCTGCTCGTCCAGTACGCGGTGAACGCCGGCGCCACCGTCATCGCCCTCGCCGGCGGCCCCGCAAAAACCGCCCGGGCCGCCGCCAACGGCGCCCACCTCGCCCTCGACCACACCGACCCCGGCTGGGCCGACGCCGTACGCGCCCACCACCCCGGCGGCGCCACCGTCCTCTTCGACTCCGTCGGCGGCGAAACCGCCCGCACCGCCCTCGGCCTGCTCGCCCCCGGCGCCCGGCACCTCGTCTTCGGCTGGTCCGGCGGCCCCCTCCACCTCACCGACGCCGAACGCGCCGACCTCGCCGCCCGCTCCATCACCACCCGCAGCGTCCTCGGCCCGGCGATGCTCGAGCAGGTCGGCGCCCCCGACCCCCTGCGCGTCCTGGAAACCCGCGCCCTCACCGAAGCCGCCACCGGCCGCCTCCGCCCGGCCCTCACCCGCTACCCCCTCGCGGAAGCCGCCGCCGCCCACCACGCCCTGGAAACCCGCGCCACAACGGGCAAGGTCGTCCTGGAACCCTGAAGCCCCCTACTGCGCCCCGCCCAGTTCCTTCAGCGCGCCGTCCGTCAGGCGGTACACGTCCCACTCCTCCTGCGGGCGGGCGCCCAGGGCCTCGTAGAAGGCGATCGTCGGCGCGTTCCACTTCAGGACCGACCACTCCAGCCGCTCGTAGCCCTGCTCCACGCACGTCCGCGCCAGCTCCCGCAGCAGCGCCTTGCCGTGGCCGCCGCCGCGCACGCCCGGGCGTACGTACAGGTCCTCCAGGTAGATCCCGTGCACCCCGCGCCACGTCGAGAAGGACAGGAACCACAGCGCGAAGCCGACGACCTCCCCCTCCTCCGTCTCCGCGACGTGCGCGAACACCGCCGGGCGCGCCCCGAACAGCGCCTCCCGCAGCTGCTCCTCGGTGGCCCGCGCCTCGTGCGGCACCTTCTCGTACTCCGCGAGCTCGCGGATCATCGCCCGGATGGCAGGGACGTCGGTGACTTCAGCGCTACGGATCATGCCCGCAGCCTAGAACGCGGCGCGCAGCACCTCCGCGACCGCCAACTGGTCCTCGTCCAGGTGCTCTTCCCCGTCCGCCACGTCCCACAGGCAGTTCTGGAGCACCCGGCCCAGCGTCCAGGCCCGCGCCCGTTCCCGGTCCAGACCGACCGCCTCCGTCAGCAGGTCGAACCGCCACCGCACGTCCGCGGCACGGAAGTTGTTGACGATCGCCGGCAGCAGCTCGAAACCCGGATCGCCCGCCAGCGGCTTCGGGTCGATCGCCAGCCACGGCTCCCGGCCGCCCGCCAGCACGTTGCCGTAGTGCAGGTCCCAGTGCAGCAGCCGGTCCCCCGGCTCCCCGGCGACCTCCGCCACCGCCGCCGCGCAGTCCGCCAGCAGCCGCCGGTCCCGCTCCCGCCCCAACCGCCCCAGCGCCTGCGGCACCTCCTCCAGCATCCCCGCGGCCATCTCCCCGAGCCCCCGCAGCCCGGCCGGGGCCGGCACCGCCGTCAGCCGCGCCAGCAACTCCCCGACCACTGCCACCGCCCGCCGCGGGTCGCTCCGCGCGAGCACCGACAGGTCCCGGGCCTCGTCCAGCCGTTCCAGCAGCAGGGTGCCCGTACCCGCGTCGTGCGCGAGCAGCCGTACGCTGCCCCGCCCGGCCCACGCGCGCAGCGCGGCCGGCTCCCCCGCGCTCTCCTCGTCCACCGCCACCAGCTTCAGCACGGCCGCGCTCCCGTCGGCCCGCACCACCGGCAGCACCAGAGCCGTCATCCCGTGCATCGCGGGCCCGGCGCGACGCAGCCCCCACTCCTCCAGAAACCGGGCGGCCCGAGCAGGCAACCCGGCGATGAACTCCCGTCCGGCGTCCCCGTTGTACGGAACCTGCGCCTCGACCAACCCGTCCGGAACCTCGACCATCCCCCAACGCTATTCCCCTACGGGGGTGCTCGGCGGTGTACGGCCCGGGCCTCCGCCCCGCCGTTGCACGGGGCTCCGCCCCGGACCCCGCGCCTCAAACGCCGGCGAGGCTTGATTGGGCGGATCTCGAGAGGGTCGGTGCCCCGCACGAGGGTCTCCTCGGCTCGGCCCCACGCACCGGCACAGGCCGACACCACGCACCACTGAGCCTCGCCGGCGATTGAGGCGCGGGTCCGGGCAGAGCCCGGCACACCACCGCCGAGCCGCCCGCAGGGCACCCGGCAGGGTACGGCCCCGCCGCCCCGCCCGCACCCGTCATCCGGCCCACCGTACGGCCCCGACGCACGACACCCCGTCCCTGGACACCCTTCCAAAACGGGGTGTACCAACTCCCCCATGACGATCAACGGCGGTATTTCCTTCTGGTACGCGTCCGAGCGAAACGGCACGCCGCCCACCCCACCCCGCGCACCCCTCACCGGCGATGCCACCGCCGACGTCGTCATCATCGGCGGCGGCTACACCGGCCTGTGGACGGCCTATTACCTGAAGAGCGCCGCCCCCGACCTCCGGGTCACCGTGCTGGAGCAGAAGTTCTGCGGCTACGGCGCCTCCGGCCGCAACGGCGGCTGGCTCTACAACGGCATCGCCGGCCGCGACCGGTACGCCGCCCTCCACGGCCCCGACGCCGCCCGCCGCCTCCAGCACGCCATGAACGAGACCGTCACGGAGGTCATCGGCATCGCCGCCAAGGAGGGCATCGACGCCGACATCCACCGCGGCGGCGTCCTCGAGGTCGCCCGCACCCCCGCCCAACTCGCCCGGCTGAAGGCCTTCCACGCCCACGAGGTCGACTTCGGCGAGAGCGACCGCGAACTCCTCGACGCCCCCGCCACCCGCGCCCGTATCGACATCGCCGACGCCGTCGGCTCCAGCTGGAGCCCGCACGGCGCCCGCATCCACCCCCTGAAGCTGGTCAAGGGCCTGGCCGCGGCCGTCGAGGCCCTCGGGGTGGTCATCCACGAGTCCACGCCGGTCACCGAGATCGCCCCGCGCCGCGCCGTCACCCCGTACGGCACGGTCCGCGCCGCCCACGTACTGCGCTGCACGGAGGGCTTCACGGCCGCCCTCAAGGGCCAGAAGCGCTCCTGGCTCCCGATGAACTCCTCGATGATCGTGACGGCCCCCCTCCCGCCCGAGACCTGGTCCCGGCTGGGCTGGTCGGACAGCACGCTCCTCGGGGACATGGCCCACGCCTACATGTACGCCCAGCGCACCGCCGACGACCGGATCGCGATCGGCGGGCGCGGGGTCCCGTACCGCTTCGGCTCCCGCACCGACAACGACGGCCGTACCCAGCCGGCCACCGTCTCCTCCCTGACCGACCTGCTGACGTCCTTCTTCCCGCAGCTCGCCGGTACGGAGATCAGCCACGCCTGGTCGGGCGTGCTCGGCGTGCCGCGCGACTGGTGCGCCACCGTCACCCTGGACCGCGCCTCGGGCCTGGGCTGGGCGGGCGGCTACGTCGGCTCGGGCGTCGCCACCGCCAACCTCGCCGCCCGCACCCTGCGCGACCTGGTCCTCGGCGAAGCCACCGAGCTGACCACCCTCCCCTGGGTCAACCACCGCGTCCGCCGCTGGGAGCCGGAGCCCTTCCGCTGGCTCGGCGTCCAGGCCCTCTACGCCGCCTACCGCGAGGCGGACCGCCGCGAGGCCGCCGCCCACACCCCGACGACCACCCCGCTGGCCCGCCTGGCCGACCGCATCTCGGGCCGCCACTGACCCCGGCCCCCACACCGCCCCCACCGCCCCCGGGAACGCGAAAACCCCGGCTCAGAGATCTGAGCCGGGGTTCCGGTGGGGCCCCCTGTCGGATTCGAACCGACGACCTACGCATTACAAGTGCGTTGCTCTGGCCGGACTGAGCTAAGGAGGCACGGCAGGCCCGTGTGTACTGCGCGCGAAGCCGCCATCACTCTACACAGCGCGCGATTGGCCGGGCCATCGCATTGAAGGCGCCCGGGTGAGCACCGCGTGAGCACCGACGCACGTCCCGGGTACTGACAGAAGCCGTTCCGCCAGGTAGCGTCGGGCGGAAGTCCGATTACTGGACTAGACCTTCCACTCGGATCGTCCGGCACGTTCCTGCCGGTAGAAGGGATTCATCACCATGGCTTCTGTCACTTTCGACAAGGCGACCCGGCTGTACCCCGGTGGCGACAAGCCCGCCGTGGACCAGCTGGAGCTGGAGATCCACGACGGCGAGTTCCTCGTCCTCGTCGGCCCGTCCGGCTGCGGCAAGTCCACCTCGCTGCGCATGCTCGCCGGCCTGGAGGACGTCAACGGCGGCGCCATCCGCATCGGTGACCGCGACGTCACGCACCTGCCGCCCAAGGACCGGGACATCGCGATGGTGTTCCAGAACTACGCGCTGTACCCGCACATGACCGTCGCCGACAACATGGGCTTCGCGCTCAAGATCGCCGGCGAGGACAAGGCCACCATCCGCAAGAAGGTGGAGGACGCGGCGAAGATGCTCGACCTCACCCAGTACCTCGACCGGAAGCCGAAGGCGCTCTCGGGCGGTCAGCGCCAGCGCGTCGCCATGGGCCGCGCCATCGTGCGCAAGCCGCAGGTGTTCCTCATGGACGAGCCGCTGTCGAACCTCGACGCCAAGCTCCGCGTCTCCACCCGCACCCAGATCGCCGCGCTCCAGCGCGACCTCGGCATCACCACCGTCTACGTCACCCACGACCAGGTCGAGGCCATGACCATGGGCGACCGCGTGGCCGTGCTCAAGGACGGGCTGCTCCAGCAGGTCGACACCCCGCGCAACATGTACGACCGCCCCGCGAACCTCTTCGTCGCCGGCTTCATCGGCTCCCCGGCCATGAACCTGGTCGAGGTCCCGATCACCGACGGCGGCGTGAAGTTCGGCGACAGCGTCGTCCCGGTGTCGCGCGAGGCGCTGTCCGCCGCTGCCGACGCGGGCGACCGCACCGTCACGGTCGGCGTCCGCCCCGAGCACTTCGACGTCGCCGAGACGGGCGGTCTGACCATGGTCGTGAACGTCGTCGAGGAACTCGGCGCCGACGGCTACGTCTACGGCTCCACCTCGACCGGCGAGGGCTCGCAGGACCTCGTGGTCCGCGTGGGCGGCCGCCAGGTCCCGGAGAAGGGCTCCAGCCTCCACGTGGTGCCGCGCGCGGACGAGATCCACGTCTTCTCGACCTCCTCCGGCGAGCGGCTGTCCAAGTAGCAGCTCCCGCAGGGTCCAGCAGGGTTGGAGGGGCGTCCCGTCAAGGGGCGCCCCTCCGGCGTTCGTTGCGTTCGCTGCCCGGCGCCCACGTCGGCCCGAACCCCGGCAGACCGGGCCATTCGGCCCCGGCCGTCAACCCCCAATTCGAAAAACCACGTCGAACCATCCCCCGACAGAGTGACTAAATGTCGCCAAATCTTCACCGAGCGCTACTCTCGCCCTCGTGACCCACACTGCCCGCCGTATCGGCCGTTCCCTCGCCCTGGTCCTGCCCGTCGTCCTGGTGCTGTCCGGGACCCTCGCGGTCACCATGGTCCCTTGGGCGGACACTTCGTCCTCCCAGGTCCTGACCGCCTCCGCCGAGGACGTCTCCGTCCCCGCGAAGCCGCGCGCCGCGCACGAGGTGCTGCGCGAGCAGCTCGTCGGCGAGCTGCAGCAGGGCGGCCGGCCGGACGACGTCCTCACCCACCTCCAGCAGGAAGTGAACAAGCGGCCCTCGCTCGCCGAGCACTGCGTGGGGATCGCGCGGGCGCTGGGCCGGGCCGCCGTCGACGCGTACGGCCCGACGAAGGCGCAGTCCTTCGCCCGCCCCGTCTGCGACACCTCGTACGCCTCCGGCGTCGCCTCCATGGGCTGAGGCGCGCCACCTCCCTACGCTGGCCGCCATGACCGACGACCACCGATCCGACCCTCCCGTTCCCTCCGCAGCCGCGTTCCCCGCCGCCCCCACCCAGGCCGTCGTCCTGGCGGGCGGCCAGGGGTCGCGGCTGCGCCCGTACACGGACGACCGTCCGAAGCCGATGGTCGAGATCCCCGGTACGGGGGTGCCGATCATCGGGCACCAGCTGGCCTGGCTGGCCGCCGAGGGGGTCACGGACGCCGTGGTCTCCTGCGGGCACCTCGCCGAGGTGCTCCAGGAGTGGCTGGCCGGGGCCCGGTTGCCGCTCCGGGTGACCACGGTGGTCGAGGAGGAGCCGCTGGGCCGCGGCGGCGGCCTCAAGTACGCCGCGCGCCGGCTGCCGCACCCCGACCGGTCCTGGTACGCGACCAACGGCGACGTGTGGACCCGCTTCTCGCTCCGCGAGATGGCCGCCTTCCACGCCGAACGGGACGCGGTGGCCACCCTGGCGCTGGCCCGGCCGCGGATCCCGTGGGGGGTCGTGGAGACCAATGAGTTCGGGCACGTACTGGACTTCATCGAGGCCCCGCCGTCGCCCTACCTCGTCAACGCCGGGGTGTACGTCTTCAGCGCCGAATTCGCCTCGCTGCTCCCGGACTTGGGCGATCACGAGCGCACGACCTTCCCGCGGCTGGCCCGTGAGCGGCGGCTCGCGGGCTTCCCGCTGCCCCAGGGGGCCTACTGGCGGGCGATCGACACGGCGAAGGACCTCACCGAGGCCGCACGGGAGTTGGCGGCCCAGACGGGCCCCTGAGGCTCCTACGCCTCCCCGACCCGCACCACGCACCCCCGCACCCCCGCACCCCCGCACCCCCGCACCGCCCGTACGCGGCTTCGCGCCCCCGGGAGCACCCGGCCCCCGGGAGCCCCCGGCACACGCGAAGGGGCCCGGCACGCTCGTGCGTGCCGGGCCCCGCTTCCTCCGTACCCGGTGTCAGCCGATGAGGCCGCCGATCAGGCCCGGCTGCTTCGCCGCCGGAGCCCCGCCGCCCGTGCTGCTCCCCGAGGAGGAGGACGGCTGCCGCGGCGAGGAGGACTGCCGGGGGGTGCTGCGCGGGGTCTGCTTGCCGGTGGTGCCCCGCGTCGCGGTGGGCGACTCGGAACGCGTCCCCGAGGTCCCCTTGGAGGGGGTGCCGGACGCGGTCTTCCCGGACTTCGCGGCGGGCTCGGTCGCGCTCGCCGAGGGCGACGCCGCCTTGGTGGGCGGCTGCGAGGGCTGCTGCTGACCCGGCTTCTGCCGAGCCGGCTCCTGCGGCAGCGGGCGCCCCGGCAGGTAGTTGCTGGGGGCCTCGCCCGGCCCGGGCACGGTGACCACGGTGGAGGAGCGGACGGCCCCGCCGAGCAGCGAGCCGACGAGCAGGGTGAGCCCGCAGACCACGGTGGCCATGACGGCCCCGCGGCGCAGCACGCGCCGCCGCAGCCGCCAGATCTCGGAGCGCGGCCCGAGGGTCCGCCAGGCCTCGCCGGCGAGGCGGCCGTCGAGGGAGTAGACCGGGGCGCCCGCGATGATCAGCGGGCTCCACGCGGCGAGGTAGATGATGTCGGGCGCGTCGTAGGCCGGGACGGTCTTCCAGCTCACCGTCATCAGCAGCGCGGCGGACAGCAGCGCCCCGAAGCAGGCGGCGAACCGCTGCCACAGGCCGAACACCGTCAGCACGCCCACGATGACCTGGAGGAAGGCCACGCTCAGGCCGGCACCCACCGGGTGCGCGAGCGCGAAGTCGCGCAGCGGCTCGGCCAGCGCCCAGGGGGTCAGCGTGTGCAGCCAGGTGACCATGGAGCCGCGCTCGCCGCCGTCGAAGTAGACGGGGTCGCACAGCTTGCCCATGCCGGCGTAGATGGAGATGAAGCCGAGGAAGACGCGCAGCGGGAGCAGCACGACGCCGAGGTTCATCCGGCGGCCCGGGTAGTACGAGGCCTGCCCGCGCGTGTCGGGGCCGGTCCGGCGGGAGTCCGCGCCGGACCCGGAGCCGGGCGGCTCCTGGTACGGCAGGTCCCGTACGGCGGCCAGCGGGCGCGTCTCGGCCGGGTCCCCGTAGCTGCGCTGGCCGATGACGGTCGGCGTGGCGACGGTGTCCTCGGCGAGGTCGTGGGCCAGGTCGATGCGCGGGATGACCTGGGTGGCGCCGCCGTCGTACTCGTCGTGCCCGCGGCCGGCCTCGCGGACGGCCTGGAGCAGTCCGCCCATGGCCGCGGCGTCGCCGGCGTCGGACTTGCCGCTCCAGACCACGGGGGCCCGGCGGCGGGTGGCCCCGGCGGCTGCCACCGCGGCGCCACCCAGGACGGGTGCGCGGCCGGGGGCCTTCGCGGGCTTGGAACGCGCGCTCGGGCTCGGTGCGAGCCGCACGCGGAAGCTGGCGTGGTTGACGATGACCTGTGCGGGATCGCACGGCACCTTGACCATGCTCAGCGCGGGCTGGTCGTCGAACCCTGACGTTCTGGTGTCCACACTCATCTAACCGAGTGATCAGTGTTTAGGACACTGCCTTGACGTCAGTGATGTGTCCGAGACCCGTCAAGATCAAGCCACCCCGCCCGAATCGGGCGGGGTGACACGCTCACGGGTCACATTCCCTGAGCCAAGTGGATCAAGCGCGGCCGCGTACGGCGCGGCGGCGGGCCGCCTCGTACAGCACGACGCCCGCGGCGACACCGGCGTTGAGCGACTCGGCGCCGCCCGGCATGGGGATGCGCACGAGGTAGTCGCAGTTCTCGCCGACGAGACGGCCGAGGCCCTTGCCCTCGGAGCCGACGACGATGACGACCGGGCCGCCGAGCGCCTCCAGGTCGTTCACCGTGTGCTCGCCCTCGGCGGCGAGGCCGACGATGGCGATGCCGGCCTTCTTGTAGTCCTGGAGGGCGCGGGTCAGGTTGGTGACGCGCGAGACCGGGGTACGGGCGGCGGTGCCGGCCGAGGTCTTCCAGGCTCCGGCGGTCATGCCGGCGGCGCGGCGCTCGGGGATGACCACGCCGTGGCCGCCGAAGGCGGAGACGGAGCGGACGATGGCGCCGAGGTTGCGCGGGTCGGTGACGCCGTCGAGGGCGACGATCAGCGGCTCGTCGCCGTTGTCGTAGGCGGCCGCGGTGAGGTCCTCGGGGTGCGCGTACTCGTACGGCGGGACCTGGAGCACCATGCCCTGGTGGTTGAGCCCGTTGGTCATGCGGTCGAGCTCGGGGCGCGGGGCTTCCATCAGGTTGATGTTGCCGCGCTCGGCGGCGAGCTGGAGGGCCTCGCGGACGCGCTCGTCGTTGTCGATGAACTGCTGGACGTAGAGCGTCGTGGCCGGGACTCCGTCGCGCAGCGCCTCGAAGACCGGGTTGCGGCCGACGACCATCTCGCTGGTGCCCTTGGGGCCGCCGCGGCGCGGGGCGGGGCGGCGCTTGGCGGCCTGGCGGGCCATGGCGTTGCTGATGCGGTTGGCCTTGTGCTTCTTGCGGTCCTCGGCCTTGGGCGTGGGGCCCTTGCCCTCCAGGCCCTTGCGCCGCTGGCCACCGCTGCCGACCGTGGCGCCCTTCTTGTTGGACGTGCGGCGGTTCCTGCGCTGGCTGTTCCCGGCCATGACCTCTACCTGTTTTCGTTGGTACTGCGATATGTACGTATGAAGAGTGTGCCGCCCGGAGCGCCGGGCGGCACACCAAGACCGTCCGGCCGGACTCGGGCCGGGGCCGGGCTCAGCGGGGGCCGAGCGTCCAGCGCGGGCCCGTCGGGCTGTCCTCGATGACCAGCCCGGACTGCTGGAGCTGGTCGCGGATCGCATCGGCGGTCGCCCAGTCCTTGCGGCCCCGGGCGGACTCGCGCTGCTCCAGGACGAGCCGTACGAGGGTGTCCACGGCGCCGTGCAGCTCCTCGCCGCGGTCGGCGCCGTTCCCGCCGTCCCAGTGGGGGTCGAGCGGGTCCAGGCCGAGGACGCCCAGCATGGCCCGTACCTCGGACAGGCGCGCGATGGCCGCGTCCTTGTCGTCGGCGGCGAGCGCGCTGTTGCCCTGTCGGACCGTGGTGTGGACGATGGCGAGCGCCTGCGGGACGCCCAGGTCGTCGTCCATGGCCTCGGCGAAGGCGGGCGGCACCTCGGCCGCCGGCTCGACGCGGCCGCCGGCCTTCTCGATGACGCGCTGGTAGAAGCCCTCGATCCGGGCGAAGGCCGACTCCGCCTCGCGCAGGGCCTCCTCGCTGTACTCGATCATCGACCGGTAGTGCGGGGTGCCCAGGTAGTAGCGCAGCACGATCGGGCGCCACTGCTTGACCATCTCGGAGACGAGCACCGAGTTGCCGAGCGACTTGGACATCTTCTCGCCGGACATGGTGACCCAGGCGTTGTGGACCCAGTACTTGGCGAACTCGTCGCCGAAGGCCTGGGCCTGGGCGATCTCGTTCTCGTGGTGCGGGAAGATCAGGTCGAGCCCGCCGCCGTGGATGTCGAAGGCCTGGCCGAGGTACTTGTGCGCCATGGCGGAGCACTCCAGGTGCCAGCCGGGGCGGCCGCGGCCCCACGGCGTCTCCCAGGAGGGCTCGCCGGGCTTCGCGGACTTCCACATGGCGAAGTCGCGCGGGTCGCGCTTGCCGGTCTCGCCGGTGCTCTCCGGCTGGCGGATGTTGTCGAGCTCCTGGCGGGAGAGCGAGAGGTAGCCGGGGAAGGACTTCACGTCGAAGTAGACGTTGCCCTCGGACTCGTACGCGTGACCGCGCTCGATGAGCCCGCGCATCATCTCGATCATCTCCGGAACGTGCCCGGTGGCGCGGGGCTCGTAGGTCGGCCGCAGGCAGCCGAGCGCGTCGTAGCCGGAGTTGAAGGCCAGTTCGTTCTCGTAGCCGATGGACCACCAGGGGCGGCCCTGTTCGGCCGCCTTGGCGATGATCTTGTCGTCGATGTCGGTGACGTTGCGGATGAAGGTCACGTCGTAGCCGCGGTAGGCGAACCAGCGGCGCATGACGTCGAAGTTCAGGTACGAGCGGATGTGCCCGATGTGCGGGGCGGCCTGCACCGTGGCGCCACACAGGTAGATCGAGACACAGCCCGCGGTGAGCGGGGTGAAGTCGCGGATCTGCCGGGCGCTGGTGTCGTACAGGCGAATAGTCACGGCATCCAGGGTAGTGGGCCTGTAGCAGTGCCCCGCGACCCTTTCGGGACCCGGGGCACCTTTGTTGCCGAAGATGTACGGCCGCTACGGGTATTCAGGCCCGGTTCGTCCGGTACACGAGGGCCGTGGCGATGGCGGCCAGCCCCTCCGCGCGGCCGGTGAGACCCAGCCCGTCGGTGGTGGTGCCCGAGACGGAGACGGGGGCGCCGGCCGCGGCCGCGAGCGTCTTCTGTGCTTCTTCGCGCCGCTTGCCGACCTTCGGGCGGACGCCGATCACCTGGATGGCGATGTTGCCGATCTCGAAGCCCTCGGCGCGGACGATACGGGCCGCCTCCGCCAGAAGGGTGACACCGGCGGCGCCGGACCACTCGGGGCGGGAGGTGCCGAAGTGCGCGCCGAGGTCACCGACACCGGCGGCGGAGAAGAGCGCGTCGCAGGCGGCGTGGGCGGCGACGTCGCCGTCGGAGTGGCCGGCGAGACCGTCCTCGCCCTCCCAGAGCAGGCCCGCGCACCACAGTTCGCGGCCGGTCTCGAAGGCGTGCACGTCGGTGCCGATGCCGACGAGCGGGATCAGCGGGGCCGCCGCAGCGGCCGGAGCGGCGGGAGCGGTCGGAGCGGTGGGCTCAGTAGCCATCGGTGGCCCTCCTGCGGGCGAGTACGGCCTCGGCGAGGACCAGGTCGAGCGGACGGGTGACCTTGAAGGCCTCTTCGTGGCCGGGGATCACCACGACGGTGACACCGAGCCTCTCCACCATGCCGGCGTCGTCGGTGGCGCCCTCGCCGTCGACGGCGATCTCGGCGTGCGCGCGCAGCAGGGTGGCGAGGTCGAAGCCCTGCGGGGTCTGGACGGCGCGCAGCCGGGCCCGCTCGGGCGTGCCGAGGACCGGCTCCGCCTCGCCGGGCTTGCCGGGCTCGACCTCCTTGACCGTGTCGGCCAGCGGCAGGGCGGGCACCACGGCGGGCGCTCCGTCGCGTACGGCCTCGACGACCGCGTCCACGGTGTCCACGGGGACGAGCGGGCGGGCCGCGTCGTGGATGAGTACGGAGGTGACGTCCGCGGGCAGCGCGTCCAGTCCGGCGCGGACGGACTCCTGGCGGGTGTCCCCGCCGGGGACGACCAGCAGCTCGGTGCGCTCGGGCAGCGCGTGCTCGCCGAGCAGCAGGCGCACCTCGGCGGCCTCGGCGGGCGGGGCGACGACCACGACGAGGGAGACCGCGCGGGAGCGGGCCATCGCGCGGACGGCGTGGATGAGCATCGGGGTGCCGCCGAGGGCCCGCAGGGCCTTGGGGGCGCCCGGACCGAGGCGTACCCCCCGGCCGGCGGCCGGGATCACCGCGGCGGTGCGGTGGGGACGCGTTACGTCAGACATCAGTAGCTCCGAGCCAGGTTTGTGACTTCGGCCGACATGGGTATGGCCTGAAGGGTGCCGGGTGCGACGCCCTCGCCCCTTCCGTGACGACCGGTCGAGCAGGCTGCCCGGGCCCGGCACGCCATCGCGATGGCGGCGATGGTGGTAGTGAGGCAGTGAGTACAAGAGGTACGGATACAGACATGCCGCAGCGCCCGGCAACAGGCCTCTCGTGGAGGAGAGACCTTGTCATCGGGCACCGCGGCAAGCTGTGCACCAAACTGCTTACGGGGAGTCGCGTCAGGACGCGAGCACCTCGTCGAGGAGGGCCTCGGCCTTGTCCTCGTTCGTGTTCTCAGCGAGCGCGAGCTCGCTCACCAGGATCTGGCGTGCCTTCGCGAGCATGCGCTTCTCACCCGCGGAGAGTCCGCGCTCGCGCTCACGACGCCACAGGTCACGCACCACTTCGGCGACCTTGATGACATCGCCAGAAGCGAGCTTCTCCAGATTTGCCTTGTAGCGCCGGGACCAGTTCGTCGGCTCTTCTGCATACGGTGCGCGGAGCACCTCGAAGACCCGGTCCAGCCCGTCCTGGCCGACTACGTCGCGAACGCCGACGAACTCCGCATTGTCCGCAGGCACACGAACCGTCAGGTCGCCCTGGGCGACCTTGAGCACCAAGTAGGTCTTGTCCACGCCTTTGATCTGACGAGTCTCAATGGCCTCGATCAGCGCGGCCCCGTGATGGGGATAGACCACGGTGTCGCCAACCTTGAACGTCATGTGACAGGTACCCCTTCCGTGGCTATCCAGGGTAACACGAGAACTGACTGTTATGAATGGCGTTTTCGCAGGTCAGGGCACATCTCGGGGCTTGACAACAGCAACAGGAACGTGCTGCGAAGGGCTTCCGGAAGGGGGTATTCGCAGGTCGGGGGCGCTGCGCGGACCAGGCGAAAGGGCCACGCTACACCTGCCCGGCACCCCCATCCGTGTGACGTACGTCCCGTTTTGCCGGGTTCCGAGTCGGGAAACCGAACTACTCCGTTCGACTGGCGGCCGCCCCTGCCGGGCAGTTCCGGCCCAATCCCGAATTGATCACGGAGAGGCGTTCGAGGGAATCCGGAAATTGATCAACGGGGGCCCGGCGCACGATATGCGAGCACCACAAGATCGGCGCGGTGACGGGATGGCGGACGCGACGGTGAACGGCGAGCGGAATGCAAGATCGCGGGGCGCTGCCAGGGTGGCGGCTCCGCTGCGGAGGGTCGGGTGCGGGGGCGGGGCGGCGGCTCGGTAACCTAAGCGCGCTGACACACCCTTAGAGCGGCTTTACCTCGGCCGTTCCGAGCGACCACCTGCCCCTTCCGTTCGTCCAAGGAGTTGCCGCCGCCGTGAGCCGCAGCCTTCGACGCGGCGCCCTCGCCGCCTCTGCCGTCGTGTTCTCGATCGCCTCGCTGGCCGCGTGCGGTGCGGGCCAGGACGCGCAGACCCTCCAGATCAAGCCGGACAACGCCGCCGCATCGAAGGGCGAGATCGAGGTCCAGAACGCGCTGGTGATCACCCAGGGCGAGAAGGACAAGAAGGGCCCCGCGGTCGTCTCGGCGACGCTCTTCAACAACGGCACCAATGCGCAGACGCTTGACGCCATCACCCTCCCGGGTGGCAAGGGCAAGGTCGTCCTGAAGCCCGCCGAGGGCGCCGGCAAGATCACCGTCCCGGCCCTGGGCTCCGTGGTGATCGGCGGCAAGGGCAACGCCTCCGCCGTGATCGAGAACGGTGCCGAGGCCGCCAGGGACGGCCAGGTGCAGCGCGTCGTCTTCCAGCTGAGCAGCACGGGCGGCATCGAGCTGCAGGCCTTCGTGGTCCCCAACACCGGCATGTGGGCGCCGTTCGGCCCCACCGCGGCCCCGGCCGCGCCGTCGGGCTCCCCGTCCGGCCTTCCCTCGGGCGCGCCGTCGGGCTCCCCCTCCGGCTCCCCGTCGGCCGGCGCCTCCGGTTCCGCCGCCTCGGGCGCGCCGTCGGGTTCCCCCTCGGGCAGCGCGGGCGCCACCCCGTCGGGCTCCGCCTCGCACGCCGCGGGCCACTGACACACGCGAACGGGAAGGGCCCCCACCCGCTGATGCGGGTGGGGGCCCTTCCCGTTGCTCCGACTGCTCCGACGCCCCACAGTCCCGTTCCGGCCTCCGGCCGGCCCCGGACTGCGGCGACGGGTCCGGCCTACGGCTCGAACTTGTAGCCCAGGCCGCGGACCGTGACCAGGTAGCGGGGTGCGCCCGGGTCCGGCTCGAGCCCCTTCCACGTGCGCCTCTCGCGCGGTGAGGCCCCGGGGGGCCTCACCGGCTTCGCGACGCTGCGCCGCCCTCCGGCCGGCCCCGGACTGCGGCGACGGGATCGGCCTACGGCTCGAACTTGTAGCCCAGGCCGCGGACCGTGACCAGGTAGCGGGGTGCGCCCGGGTCCGGCTCGATCTTGGCCCGCAGGCGCTTGACGTGGACGTCCAGCGTCTTGGTGTCGCCGACGTAGTCGGCGCCCCAGACCCGGTCGATGAGCTGCATACGGGTCAGCACGCGGCCCGCGTTGCGCAGCAGCATCTCCAGCAGGTCGAACTCCTTCAGCGGGAGGTCCACCTTGCCCCCGGCGACGGTGACCACGTGGCGGTCGACGTCCATCCGTACGGGGCCGGCCTCCAGTGCCGCCGGGGTGACCTCCTCCGGCTCGCCGCGGCGGCGCAGCACCGCGCGGATGCGGGCGACCAGCTCGCGGGAGGAAAAGGGCTTGGTGACGTAGTCATCTGCTCCTATCTCCAGCCCGACGACCTTGTCGATCTCGCTGTCCTTGGCGGTCACCATGATCACGGGCACGTTGGACCGGCCGCGCAGCTGCCGGCAGACCTCGGTGCCGGGCAGGCCGGGAAGCATCAGGTCGAGGAGGACGAGGTCGGCGCCGTTGCGCTCGAACTCGTCCAGCCCGTCGGGCCCGGTCGCGGCGATGGCGACCTCGAAGCCCTCCTTGCGGAGCATGTAGGACAGGGCGTCGCTGAAGGATTCCTCATCCTCGACGACGAGCACTCGGGTCACGGAAGGACCTCCGGGGCAGGAATGGCTGGAGCGGTTCTGGTTCAGGCAGGGGTCGGGTGGGTGCGGGGGGCCGCCGCCGGGGCCGGCGCGGCTGCTTCGGGGAGTCGCAGGGTGAAAGTGGAACCCTGGCCCTCCGAGCTCCAGACCGACACCTCCCCACCGTGCGAGGCGGCCACGTGCTTCACGATCGCAAGGCCGAGGCCCGTTCCTCCCGTGGCGCGGGAGCGGGCCGGGTCCACGCGGTAGAAGCGCTCGAAGATGCGCTCGCGGTCCTTTTCCGGGATACCGATGCCCTGGTCGGTCACGGCGATCTCGATCAAGTCTCCCCCAGGAGCCGCCACCCTGCGTCCGGCGATGCCGACGCGGGTGCGGGCGGGGCTGTAGTTGACGGCGTTCTCGACCAGATTTCCGAGGGCGGCCGCGAGCTGTCCGCGGTTGCCCCATACCCGCAGGTCGGCGGTGCCGCCCGCGGCCATGGTGATCTGTTTGGAGGATGCCGTGTGGCGGCAGCGGTCGATGGCCTCGGCGACGAGCGTGTCCACGCGCACGGGCTCGGCGTCCTCCAGCGGGTCGTCGTTCTGTACCCGGGAGAGGTCGATGAGCTCCTGTACGAGGTTGATCAGCCGGGTGGACTCGATCTGCATGCGGCCGGCGAAGCGGCTGACCGCCTCGGGGTCGTCCGCGGCGTCCATGACGGCCTCGGACAGCAGGGAGATCGCCCCGACCGGGGTCTTCAGCTCGTGCGACACGTTGGCCACGAAGTCGCGGCGTACGGCTTCGATGCGGCGGGCCTCGGTGAGGTCCTCCACCAGCAGGAGCACCAGGCGGGAGCCGAGCGGGGCGACGCGCGCCGAGACCGCGAGGGCCTCGCCGCGGCCGGTGCCGCGCCGCGGCAGGTCCAGCTCGACCTGGCGTATCTCCCCGTCGCGGCGGGTGTCGCGGGCCATGTGGAGCATGGGCTCCACGGCGAGCTTGCCGCCGCGGACCAGTCCGAGGGCGTACGCCGCCGAGCTGGCCTTGACCACCGCGTCGCCCTCGTCCAGTACGACCGCCGAGGAGCGCAGCACGGAGAGGACGGTGTCCACGCCGGGCGGGAGCACCGCGTTGATGTCGGGGCGCATGGAGCTCCGGGTGGGGCGGGCCTGGTCGCGCTCGCTCCAGCGGAACGCCAGCATCGCGATCACACCGGTGCACAGACCGGCGATCGCTGCAGCTGCGGCGACCGCCGCGTTCACGTCCATGGATCCAGGTTAAGCAGGCCGGACGACACTTCCACAGCCGTTCGGGTGGCACCTCGAACACTCGTCGCCCAGAGTTCACCCTGACGACCGGGTTGATTCACTTGTGATGCCGGAGTCGGACGCGTTTGCGGCTCACCGTGTCAACGTGGGGGCCGATGGCCACCCGGCCCGCTCAGGGCAGTACGTGCAGTAAGCAGTAGTAGTAGGTCGAGAGAGGGACACGAGACATGCGCGACGCGTACCACGAGGAACTGGACTCGATCGGAGAAGGCCTCGTCGAGATGGCCCGGCTCGTCGGTTCCGCGATCGGGCGGGCGACGACGTCCATGCTCGACGCCGACCTGAAGCTCGCCGAGAGCGTCATCGCCGCCGACCAGAAGGTCGACGACCTCCAGCACGACCTGGAGGCGCGCGCGATCGCCCTGCTGGCCCGCCAGCAGCCGGTCGCCACCGACCTGCGCATCGTCGTGACCTCGCTGCGGATGAGCGCCGACCTGGAGCGCAGCGGCGACCTGGCCCAGCACGTGGCGAAGCTCGCCCGGCTGCGCTTCCCGGACACAGCCGTGCCGCGCGACCTGCACGCCACCATCCTGGAGATGGGGCAGCTGGCGCAGCGCCTGATGGCGAAGGCCGCCGAGGTCATCATCACGAAGGACGTCGACCTCGCCCTCCAGCTGGAGCAGGACGACGACGAGATGGACCAGCTGCACCGCACGCTGTTCCAGCACCTGATGGACGACCGCTGGAAGCACGGCATCGAGACGGCGGTGGACGTGACCCTGCTGGGCCGCTACTACGAGCGCTTCGCGGACCACGCGGTGTCGGTGGCCAAGCGCGTGGTCTACCTGGTGACGGGTGAGCACGCGGACGACCTCCAGCAGCCGACCCAGGTCGACGGCATCTGAGACGGGCCACCGAGCCCCAATGCGCCGTTGACGCGCCGGTACCGCTGGGCATGAATGAGGGCGAGAGCGGTCGTCGTACGAAGTCCCGTATGCCGCGGGGCACCGCCTCTGCGAGGAGGAACCATGCCCGATTCCCCCGTCCCCATCACCCCTGAGCAGGCGGAGCCGCCGCGGCCGGAGCCGCTGCGGCTGCCCCTGCTCGCGGCCTGCGGCTGCGGCTCGGGCTGCGGCTGCGGCTGCCAGTCCGGCGCCCCCTGCCAGTGCGGCGGCTGACCGCCGCCGCCACCGGCTTCACGCGCACGCAAAGGGCCCCGGCCGAGTCTCCTCGGCCGGGGCCCTTTCGCGTGCGCGCACACCGACGGATCGCCGCGGACTTCCGGGCCGGGCGGGGTCAGTCCTGGAGGAAGTAGCCGCTCACGTCGGCGATCACGTCCACGGAGCCCTCGTGGTTGTAGATGCTCACCGCGTCGGCCCAGACGTTGGAACCGCAGTAGTTCAGATCGGGGAGCCGGCCGGTCACCGCGTTCGCGACGGTCTGCCCGGCCGTGAAGTTGAGGTTCGAGTACTCGGGCCACATCCCCTGGAAGCGCTCGCAGCCCGTGCTGGGGGCGGCCGACAGGTGGCTGCCGGCGGTGCCGTTGGTCGCGGTGACGTTCATGGTCACGCCGGTGACCCCGAACGGCGGGATGCCGTACTTCCACGAGTTGGGCTGGATGTCCAGCTCCTTGTGCTCGCCGAGCGGCTTGCCCGGCGCCTCTCGGGTGTCCAGGACCCGGGTGGGGCCGGTCGGGACGAACCTCGCGCCGGTGTCGGAGTAGTAGCCGCTGATGTCGGCGATCAGCGCGACGTTCCCGGAGTGGTTGTAGAACTCGACCTTGCCGTCGGCCCCGACCGGGACGGTCACCTGGTTGGGGACGGTCTGCCCCGCCGTGAAGTTGAGGTTCGAGGCGGTCGGCCGCGCCGCTCCGTGCGGGTAGGCGGTGACGAAGCTGCTCGCCGTCGGGTTGGCGGCCGTCACGTTCAGGGTCACCGCCTTGGCACCGGGGTACTTGCCCGCGACGTCCAGGGTGATGGTCCCGCCCGACCCGACCGGTCCGAACGGGCGCTCCGGGGTGCCCGGGTTGAGCCAGGGGTCACGGGTGTCCATCAGCCGCTTCGGGCTGACACCGGTGAACCGCAGCCCACTGTCCCCCTCCAGGTAGTAGCCGCTGATGTCCGCGACCAGATCGACCGTGCCGGTGTGGTTGTAGAGGTCGACGGTGCCGTCGGCCCCGACCGGGACGGTCACCTGGTTGGGGACGGTCTGCCCCGCCGTGAAGTTGAGGTTCGAGGCGGTCGGCCGCGCCGCTCCGTGCGGGTGGGCGGTGACGAAGCTGCCCGCGGTCGGGTTGGTGGCCGTCACGTTCAGGACCACCGCGGTGACACCGGCGGCCGGCACACCGGCCCGGCCCGCGATCCCCACGTTGACCGACCCGCCGGAACCGACCTTGGCCGCCGGCGCCCCCAGGCCGCCGCGGGTGTCGAGCAGCCGGGTGGGCGTCACCGGCACGAAGGTGCCGGGAGTGCCGAAGGTGACCGGCTTGGTGCCCGCGCGGGCGAAGTAGTCGAAGGTCAGCGGCATCGGGTTGGGGTCGTAGCCGGGCCCGGTGGCCCTCAGCTCCGCCTTCAGCTCGGTGCTCCCCTCCCGGGGCGCGCCGGACAGCTGGAGGAACACCCCCATGCAGTTGTTGGTGCAGGCCGGGATCCGCACCGTCATCGCACCGTCCCGGTGGACCGTCCAGCGGCGCGCGGTCCAGTCCTCGCCCCACTCGGTGTTGGAGAAGTTGGTGCGGACCCGCAGCATCTGGGCGAGCTGCTGCGGGGAGTACCCCGCGGCCTTCACCGACTCGGCGGTGAGCGTCAGCTGCAGGTCGGTGCCGATCCAGTTCTTGCCGGAGTCGGGGCTGGTCAAGTTGATCCAGCAGCCCGAGCCGGCGTCCTCGCCGCCCGGCACGAACACCGCCCTCTCGGCCGGATCGAACAGCGGCCCGCCCCAGCCGTTCGTGCAGAAGTTCCAGAGCTTGGGCAGCTCACCGGCGGCCAGGGCGCTCTGGAACGGCAACAGGCCGGAGAGCAGCAGCGCCCCGGCCGTCGCGGCCAGGACGCGGTTGGTCTTGCGCATACAGATTTCCCCCAAGAAAGCCGACCGACTCCCCCTGAGTCGATCTTCGGAAAATCGTACGCGCCGAAACAGACGAAACCCCTGACCCGCGCCGTGCGCGCAGGCCAGGGGTTCGGTCTCTTCTGTTACTTCTTCTTGCCCTGGTTCTTGACCGCCTCGATGGCCGCCGCGGCGGCGTCCGGGTCGAGGTAGGTGCCGCCCGGGGTGAGGGGCTTGAAGTCGGCGTCCAGTTCGTAGAAGAGCGGGATGCCGGTCGGGATGTTCAGGCCCGTGATGTCGGCGTCGGAGATGCCGTCCAGGTGCTTGACCAGACCGCGCAGGGAGTTGCCGTGCGCGGCGACCAGGACCGTGCGGCCGGCCAGCAGGTCCGGGACGATGCCGTCGTACCAGTACGGCAGCATGCGCTCGACGACGTCCTTGAGGCACTCCGTGCGCGGGCGCAGCTCGTTCGGGATCGACGCGTAGCGCGGGTCCGCGGACTGCGAGAACTCCGTACCGTCCTCCAGGACCGGCGGCGGGGTGTCGTACGAGCGGCGCCACAGCATGAACTGCTCCTCGCCGAACTCCGCGAGGGTCTGCGCCTTGTCCTTGCCCTGGAGCGCACCGTAGTGGCGCTCGTTCAGGCGCCAGGAGCGGTGGACCGGGATCCAGTGGCGGTCGGCGGCCTCCAGCGCGAGCTGCGCGGTGCGGATGGCGCGCTTCTGGAGGGAGGTGTGCAGCACGTCGGGCAGCAGGCCGGCGTCCTTGAGCAGCTCACCGCCGCGGACCGCCTCCTTCTCGCCCTTCTCGGTGAGGTTGACGTCCACCCAGCCGGTGAACAGGTTCTTCGCGTTCCAGTCGCTCTCGCCGTGGCGGAGGAGGATCAGCTTGTACGGTGCGTCGGCCATGCGCACGAGCCTAATGGACGCCCCCGCGGGCTCGCGCGCGGTGCCGGGTCCCGTCGGATTGACGGCCCGCGTCAATCCACTGGCGCCCGGAACCCCTGCGCTCGTAATGTGCCCACTGCAAGAGTGACGCTTACATACTGATGCCCCGGGGGGAACCTTCCATGTCCGCTGCCCGTATCGGACAAGCCGCCCGGGAGAGCGTCTCGGGGCTGCCGCCCGCGTTCTGGTGGCTCTGGACGAGCACCCTCGTGAACCGGCTCGGGGCCTTCGTCGCCACCTTCATGACCCTGTACCTCACCGTCGACCGCGGCTACTCGGCCTCCTTCGCGGGACTCGTGGTCGCCCTCCACGGACTCGGCGGGGTGGTCTCCTCCCTCGTCGCCGGTGTGATGACCGACCGGCTGGGGCGCCGGCCCACGCTGCTGGCCGCCCAGGCCTCGACCGCGTTCTCCGTGGCGCTGCTGGGCTTCATGGAGCACCCGGCGGCGATCGCGGCCGTGGCCCTGCTCGTCGGTATGACCTCGAACGCGTCCCGGCCGGCGGTCGCCGCGATGATGGCGGACATCGTCCGCCCCGAGGACCGGGTCCGGGCCTTCGCGCTCAACTACTGGGCCATCAACCTCGGCTTCGCCGTCAGCTCCATGGTGGCGGGCCTGATCGCGCAGCACAGCTACCTGGCGGGCTTCCTGGGCGAGGCGGCCCTGACGCTGACCTGCGCGGTGCTGGTCTTCGTCAAGCTGCCCGAGTCCCGCCCGGAGAAGGGGGCGGCGCAGACGGCCTCCGAGGCGGAGGTCGGCCTGGGCACGGTGCTGCGCGACGGGCGGTACATGGGCGTGGTCGGGCTGTCCTTCCTGATCTCGCTGATCTACATGCAGGGGGCGTTCGGGCTGCCGCTGGCCATGGGGGCGGCGGGCTTCTCCACCACCGACTACGGCCTGGTCGTCGCCGTCAACGGCATCCTGATCGTGCTGCTCCAGATCCCGGTCACCCGGTTCATCGAGCACCGCGACGCGCAGAAGCTGCTGGTGGTCTCGGCGCTGCTCGCGGGGTACGGATTCGGCCTCACGGCCTTCGGCGGCTCGGTCGGCGCCCTCGCCCTGACCGTGTGCGTCTGGACCCTGGCCGAGATCATCAACTCGCCGACCCAGATGAGCCTGGTCGTCCGGCTCTCGCCGCTGCACGGGCGCGGCCGCTACCAGGGCGTGTACAACCTGTCGTGGGCGGTGGCCTCGCTGCTGGCCCCGCTGCTGGCGGGCACGGTCATCGACCGCTTCGGCGCGGGCTGGCTGTGGGGGACCACGGCCGGCCTGGGCACGGTCGCGGCGCTCGGCTACTGGCTGCTGATGCGGGGCCTGCCCAAGGGTGATGCGGGCAGGGGCGCGGCCGGGGCCGTCGCCCTGGCTGCACCAGCGGTCGCGGCCGGTGATGCTCCCGCGCCGGCGGCCAAGCCGCTTCCCGCTGCCGTGGAGGGGTGAGCGCCGGCAGGACCCAAGAGGTCGCCAGGCCGTCTCTTCCGGATCTTGTCGGGCCCGGCCCGCCCGGCAAGATCCGAAAGAGATGTCCTAGGACGGGCGGGTGAGGTGCTTGAAGGCGTCGAGGTTGAAGGTCGGCTCGCCGCGCGAGACGCGCCATTCGTACTCGCGCCGGATCGCGCTCGCGAAGCCCAGCTCCAGCAGGGTGTTGAAGGAGCCGTCCGCCGCCTCCAGGACCGTGCCGAGCAGCCGGTCCAGCTCCTCCGGGTCGACGACCGACAGCGGGAGCCGGGCCGTCAGGTAGATGTCGCCGAGGCGGTCCACCGCGTACGCCATGCCGTACAGCTTGAGGTTGCGCTCCAGCAGCCAGCGGTGGACGCCCGCCTCGTTCTCGTCGGGGTGCCGGATCACGAACGCGTTGACCGACAGCGAGTGCCGGCCGACCCTGAGCGAGCAGGTGGTGCTCAGCTTGCGGGTGCCGGGGAGCTGGACGACGTAGGCGCCCGGTTCGGGGCTCTCCCAGCTCAGCTCCGCGGCGGTGAGCGCGCTCTCGATGATCTCGGCGGTGTCAGCCATGGTGGGAGCGTACGCGACGGCGATGATCATGCATGGCTGCGGTGTAGACGTCGGCCGTGCCGCTCGCCGCGGTGTCCCAGCCGAAGAACTGCGCGTGCCGCGCCGCCTCCGCGCCCATCCGGTCCGCGAGCCCTGGCTCGTCCACGAAGCGCCGCAGCTCGCGCGCGTAGTCCACCGGGTCGTGCCCGGGTACGAGGATCCCCGTGACCCCGTCGTTGACGGCGACGGGCAGTCCGCCGACCTCGGCGGCGAGCACCGGCGTACCGGCGGCCTGGGCCTCTATGGCGACGAGCCCGAAGGACTCGCTGTAGGAGGGCATGACCAGCACGGACGCCGCCCGGAACCAGTCGGCGAGCCCGTCCTGCGCGACCGGCGGGTGGAAGTGCACGAGGTCGGCGATGCCCAGCTTGGCGGCGAGCTTCTGCAGGCCCTCCGGCTTGGCGAGGCCGCTGCCGCTCGGGCCGCCGACGACGGGCACGAAGAGGCGGCGGCGCAGCGAGGGGTCCTGGTCGACCATGACGGCGACGGCGCGCAGCAGGATGTCGGGGGCCTTCAGCGGCTGGATCCGCCCGGCGAACAGCGGGATGACGGCGTCCTGCGGCAGGCCGAGGCGGGCGCGGGCGGCGGCCCGGCCGTCGCCGGCCGTGAAGCGGTCGAGGTTCACGCCGGGGTGGACGACGGCCACCTTGGCGGGGTCGGCCTCGTAGTGCCGGACGAGCTCGTCGGCCTCCTCGGCGGTGTTCGCGATGAGCCGGTCGGCGGCGGCCACGATCTGGGTCTCGCCTATGACGCGGGCGGCGGGCTCGGGCGTGTCCCCCTCGGCCAGCGCCGCGTTCTTGACCTTCGCCATGGTGTGCATGGCGTGGACGAGGGGGACGCCCCAGCGTTCGGCGGCGAGCCAGCCCACGTGGCCGGAGAGCCAGTAGTGGGAGTGGACGAGGTCGTAGTAGCCGGGGCGGTGGCCGGCCCAGGCCTGCATCACGCCGTGGGTGAAGGCGCAGAGCTGGGCGGGGAGCTCCTCCTTGGCGAGGCCCTCGTAGGGTCCCGCGTCCACGTGGCGTACGAGGACCCCGGGGGCCAGGTCGACCACGGGCGGCAGCCCGCCGGTGGTGGCCCGGGTGAAGATCTCGACCTCGATGTTGATCGCGGCGAGCCGCTTGGCCAGCTCCACGATGTAGACGTTCATCCCGCCCGCGTCGCCGGTGCCGGGCTGGTGCAGCGGTGAGGTGTGCACGCTGAGCATGGCCACGCGGCGCGGCTTGCGGTGGTGGCCCACGGCCGGAAGGCGCAGGCGGGGCGGCTCGTACCGGGTGGCACGGGCGGCGGCGAGGCGACCACTGAGGCGGGACACGTACTGGCTCAAGGGACCAGTCCTCTCGGCTCGGACGGCGCGCACGACGCTCGGACGGCATGCCGGACGGCATGACGGCGGGAGCGCGGAAGGCGCCCTGCAAGGAGTGCAACCCGGATGGCCGTCCCCCGCATTCCGGGGTGCCCGGTTTTCCTTCGGGTTTCCTCGTGTCCATGGGCGTGTCGCGGGATTTTCACGGCGCGGGGACCCTCCGCTTACCCTCGGCCCATGGCCTCCCGCAGTACCCCGCCCTCCAGCCGCGCGCCCGGCCGCCCCGTGGGCTCGGTGACGCGCGGGACGACGAATCCGAACCGGTTGCGCCGGATGGACCGCTGGATCGCGGCCACGCACGGCGCCGCGCTGCGTCGCGCGGAGGCTCCGGTCGCGGTGGACCTGGGCTACGGGGCCGCGCCCTGGACGGCGGTCGAGCTGCTGGCGCGGCTGCGGGACGTGGCGCCGCGGGTGCGGGTGGTCGGCATCGAGATCGAGCCGGCGCGGGTGGCGGGGGCGAAGCCGTACGAACGGGAGGGGCTGAGCTTCCGGCACGGCGGGTTCGAGGTGCCGCTGGACGGCGGGGCCCGGCCGGCGCTGATCCGCGCGGCGAACGTATTGCGCCAGTACGACGAGGAGCAGGTCGCTGAGGTGTGGGCACGGCTGTGCGCGCGGCTGGCCCCGGACGGGCTGCTGGTGGAGGGGACCTGCGACGAGATCGGGCGGCGGCACGTGTGGGTGGCGCTGGGTCCGGAGGGGGCGCGCACGGTGACGTTCGCGACCCGGCTGGGCTCCCTGGAACGCCCCTCGGACCTGGCGGAGCGGCTGCCGAAGGCGCTGATCCACCGGAACGTGCCGGGCGAGCCGGTGCACGCCTTCCTGCGGGACTTCGACCGGGCGTGGGCGGCGGCGGCCCCGTACGCCGCCTACGGGGCCCGGCAGCGCTGGATCCGGACGGCGCGGGCGCTCGCCGGGGACTGGCCGCTGGTGGACGGTCCGCGGCGGTGGCGGCAGGGGGAACTGACGCTGCCCTGGGAGGCGTTGCGCCCGGTGGGGTGAAAACGGCGGAGCGGGGAACCAGCGGCCCGGGTGGTCCGTTGGGCCGTGAGGGGCTGGGGACGGGCGTCCGTTGGGGCGGACAAGATCGGGACGCCGTCCACAAGGGTGTTGCAATTCATCGACTCGTGGCACCATCCCGATGGCAGTGACAAGTTACTGATGAATAGTCAGATCTGATGCGGGATCTGGCTCGGGTGCCTGGGGGGACCATGGGAGCCGTAGGGCGACGACGCGGCGCAAGCCCGCTCGTGCTGTTGTGCGCGATGGCGGTGCTGACGGCGCCGGGCCTCGCGACGGGCATGGCGTACGCGGCACCGGCAGCGCCGGCGGCTCCGGCCTCGCCGGCCGCTCCGGCGGCGCCGCTGCCCGAGCCCGGGGGCAAGTCCCTGGAGCAGGTGCGCAAGGAGATCGAGGGGCTGTACCGGCAGGCGGGCACCGCCACCGACGCCTACAACCTCGCCGAGGCCGAGACCAAGGCCCAGTCCGACAAGATCGTCGAGATCGCCAAGCTCGTCGTCGCCGGCAAGGAGCGGATCGCCGCCCTGAAGAACCGGGCGGGCGCCGCCGCTCGCGCCCAGTACCGCTCGGGCGGCATGCCGCCGGGCGCGCAACTGGCGCTGAGCGACGACCCGAACCAGTTCCTCGACGGGGCGGGCCGGCTGCGCCAGGGCGAGAAGGCCACCTCGGGCCTGCTCTCCGAACTGGACCGGACCCAGGCGGACTTGCAGCGCTACGCCACGGAGGCGAGCGAGCGCTGGGCCACCCTGGAGGCCAACCGGGTCAAGTCGGAGGAGTCCAAGAAGCAGATCGAGGAGAAGATCAAGGCTGCGGAGGAGCTGGAGAGCAAGCTGGAGGCCGAGGAGAAGGCCCGGCTGATCCAGCTGGAGCAGGAAGCCCAGTACAAGGCGCAGACGGCGTGGCTGTCGACGGGCGCGATGAAGGACGTCAACGGCAAGGCGACCGAAGCCGGCCGGGTGGCCGTGCAGTTCGCCACCGCCCAGATGGGCAAGCCGTACAAATGGGGCGCCGTGGGTCCGGACTCCTACGACTGCTCCGGGCTGACCTCGCAGGCCTGGCGCGCGGCGGGCAAGGGCATCCCGCGCACCTCGCAGGAGCAGCTGCGGCTGCTGCCGAAGGTCGCGGTGAAGGACATGCGGCCGGGCGACCTGATCATCTACTTCGACGACGCGAGCCACGTCGGCATGTACGTCGGCGACGGAGCGATGGTCCACGCGCCGCGGCCCGGCCGGAACGTGACGATGGCGGGTGCGGGCTCGATGCCGATCAAGGCAGTGGTCCGCCCCGACGCGTAGCCCCTGCGGGGTTGCCCGGCAGTCCCGTAGCGCGCGGGCCCCTGCCGGGCGCGGCCCCGAGCCCTCCCGCCGGGGCTCCGCCCCGGACCCCGCTCCTCGAACGCCGGAGGGGCTGGAAGCGCTGGTAGGGCGGAGGCAACCTTCAGCGGCTCCGGCACGTCTCGATGGACGGGACTGAAAGCGGCCCCGCCGTGACCTTTGTCATCCAGTGAGGCCGATTTTCCCCCGCGATAGCCGCATATGCCGGAGGCGCTCACCAAGAACGGCATTCCGTTTGCCGGGCCGGGACCGCTAGGGTCTGCCGGACGAGCGCACCCTCGGGGGGAGGGAAGGAACCGGAGACGATGCCCGTACCCGTACCGCGGCAGAGGGACACCCCGGCCACGGAGAGCGGTCAGGCCGTTCTGTACACCGCCGCCCCGGCCGCAACCGGCACGGGCGTCGCGCAGGCGACCCCTCAGCCCCCACAGACGAGCCAGCTGACCCTTCTGGTCATCGAGGACGACCCGGCCGGCGGCCTCACCATCCCCGAGATCCTCGACGCCGACGGCCACCGCATCCGGCTCCGCACCGCCCGCAACCTCACCGAGGCCGAGCGGCTGCTCACGCCCGACGTGCACTGCATCCTGCTGGACCTGTCCCTCCCGGACACCAGCGCCCGGATGCCCGGCGCCACGGCCACGGCCACCGCTACGGCCACCGCCACCGGTACCGCCACGGCGACGGCCACCACCACCGCCGTGGACCAGCTGCTCGCCCTCCGCCAGGTGCTGCGCCTCGCCCCGCACCACGCCGTCCTCGTCCTCACCGGCGAGGACGACGCCGAGCGCGCGGCCGAGGCCGTCCGGGTCGGCGCCCAGGACTTCCTCTTCCGGGACGAGCTGGACGGCCGGCTGCTGAGCCGCGCCATCCGGTACGCCGTGGAGAGAAAACGGGCGGACATCGCCCAGTACAAGCTCGCAGAATCGAAACTGCGCGCCCAGGAGAACGCCCGCCTCGAACGCGGTCTGCTCCCCACACCCCTCCTGGAGGGCTCCGACCTCCGCTTCGCCGCCCGCTACCGCCCCGGCCGCAGCCGGGCCCTGCTCGGCGGCGACTTCTACGACACCGTCCGCACCCCCGACGGCACCGTCCACGCCATGATCGGCGACGTCTGCGGCCACGGCCCCGACGAGGCCGCGCTCGGCGTCGAGCTCCGTATCGCCTGGCGCGCCCTGACCCTGGCCGGTCTCTGCGGCGACGACCTGCTGGCCACCCTCCAGGAGGTCCTGGAGGTGGAGCGGCCCTGCGAGGAGATCTTCGCGACGCTGTGCACGGTCGACATAGCCCCCGACGGCCGCCGCGCCGGCCTCTGCCTGGCCGGCCATCCGGCACCGCTGATCTCCCGGCCGGGCCGCCGCGCGCGGCTGCTCCCGTACGAGAACAGCGGCCCGGCCCTCGGCCTGCTGCCCCGGGCCCGCTGGCCGCGCCGCCAGGTCGAACTGGGCGGCAGCTGGAGCCTGATGCTCTACACCGACGGGCTGATCGAGGGCCACATCGGCGAGGGCAAGGAACGCCTGGGGCAGGACGGGATGGTCGACATGATCAACCGGCACCTTGACCGCGGCCTGAGCGGTGAGGCCCTGCTGGAGGCCTCCGTCACCGAGGCCCGCCGGCTCAACGGCGGCGAGCTCACGGACGACGTGGCCGTGGTCCTGCTCTCCCGCGCCGAGGGCTGAGCCGGACGGGACGGCCCGGTCGGGGTCGGGCCCGGGGCGCTACCGTCCGCCGTTGTAGGGCCCGTACGGGCCGTCGCTGCTGCTGCCGCCGCGTCGGCCGCCACCGCCCGAGACCTGCTTGAGGGCCGGGCGCACGTCGACGAAGAAGACGATCGTCGCGACGAGGCCGGCGATCTGCAGGAACAGCATCCCCAGGAAGAAGTCCACGGCCACGGTGACGCCGAGGATGACCAGCCAGAAGGTCTTGCTCTGCTTGTCGGCCGCCCGGTACGCGTCGTCCCGTGCCACGAGCGCGAACACGAAGGCCACGACCGCGAGCACCAGCATGGCGAGCCCCAGGAACGGGATCACGCCTCGATCGAACCCTTCCATCAACATCGCTTCGACCGCCTTCTCAGCTTCTGCTTCGCACTTCGGATGCCGCCCGTGTCCACGCTACCGGCACGGAAGCCCTCATGAACCACAACGGGCCGGGCACCTGAAGGGTGCCCGGCCCGCCGTCGCTCATGCGGCTGCGCTTCAGCTCGCGTCGTCCGCCGTGACCGCGGCCTTCTTGGCCGTGCTCCGGCGCGCGGGGGACTTCTTGGCCGCGGGCTTCTCGTCGGCGGCGGCCTCGGCCGCCGGCTCGGACGCCGGCTCGGCCTCCTGCGCGGTCGCAGCTTCCGGCTCGACGGCCACGGCGATGTCGACGATCTCCGCGGAGACCTCGCCGCGCCAGCTGCGCACGGCCTGCTCGCCGTGCTCGGCGACCTTGTCGTAGGTCTCCTTGGCGCGCACGGCGTACTCGGCGGCCACGCCGACACCGCGCAGCGCCAGGTCCTGGGCGGTCTCCCCGAGCTTCTTCGGGTCGATCGCGCCGAGCACCTCGGCGACCTTGGCGGTGACCGCGTCCTGGACGGCCTTCGGGTCCGTGTTCTTCACGGCCTCGATGCGCGCGGGGGCCTCGGCGCGCAGCTGCTCGATCAGGTCGGGCACCTTCTTGGCCTGCTGCACGGCCAGGTCGGCCGTGCCCGCGGCGAAGTAGAGGGGAGTGGGGTCGGTGAGGGTCTTCTTCAGGTCATCGGCGATGGCCATGTGCTGGTCCTCCCGGATCAACTTCAGTTCGGCTTCGACGGCATCTCGTCGGCGGGCGCTTCGAGCGCGTTCTCCTTGCGGAACGACTCGTAGATCTGGAGCAGCACCTGCTTCTGCCGCTCGTTGATGGACGGGTCGGCGAGTATGACGGCTCGCGTCTCCACCTCGTCCGGGTCCCGCTCATCCAGGATCCCGGCCTGCACGTACAGCGTCTCCGCGGAGATCCGCAGCGCCTTGGCCAGCTGCTGCAGGATGTCCGCGCTCGGCTTGCGCAGCCCACGCTCGATCTGGCTCAGGTACGGATTCGACACCCCCGCCTGCTCGGCCAGCTGGCGCAGCGAAAGCTGGGCCTGCCGCCGTTGCTCACGGAGGTACTCGCCGAGATTTCCGACGTTGAGCGATGCCATGCTGTGATCCTGCCCGACTCTGCTAACTATTGCAAGCGCCCTGCTTGCAACGTCTCCCACCCCGCCCGGGGCTCAGCCGTTGACCGCGAGGACCAGGGTGGCCACCGCCGGGGCCGCGTAGATCAGCGGGAAGGCCACGTGGGCGTAGGACTTCGCCCGGAGCACCGTGATCACCGCTCCCGCGAAGTAGAGGGCGATCCCGATCGCCGCCGCGATGGCGATCGCCGGGACGAAGACCCCCACCACCAGGCCCGCCGCCCCCGCCGCCTTCGCGACAGCGAGCCAGGTCCACCACGCGCGCGGGACCCCGTACTCGGCCAGCGGCTCGACGACCCACTTCGCCCCGAGGAACATCGAGGCCGCCGAGAACCCGACCATGAACGCGCCGACCAGGGCAAGGACAACAGCGGTGGTGGACATCTGACGCTCCCCTCGGGCGGGCCCCGGGACCATGCCGCCCCGGTCGGTTTCCCGCCTGCTTCACTCCACTGACCCGCCCCGCCCCGCGTGTGTGACAGCCCGCGCGAAAAACTTTTCGCGGCCGCGCGTCAGGCCGTTGCCGTTGCGATCACCACCGTCGCGTACAGCTCCTCCGACGTGACCGCCCGGACCGCGAGTCCCGCCGAGGCCAGCGCCGAGGCCGTCGACGGGGACTGGCGGGCGCTCGTCTCGATCAGCAGGCGGCCCCCCGGAGCCAGCCAGGGCAGGGCGCCCGCCGCCACCCGGCGGTGGATGTCCAGGCCGTCCCGCCCGCCGTCCAGGGAGACCAGCGGCTCGTGCTCCCGCGCCTCCGCCGGCATCAGGCCGATCTCCTCCGTCGGCACGTACGGGGCGTTGACCACCAGCACGTCCACCCGGCCGCGCAGCGACGCCGGGAGCGCGGCGTACAGGTCGCCCTCCCACACCCGGCCGCCGTACGGGGCCACGTTGCGCCGCGCGTACACCAGCGCCGCCGGGTCGATGTCCGCCGCGTGCAGCTCCACGCCGCCCGCCAGCTGCGCGGCCACCGCCGCGCCCAGCGCGCCGACCCCGCAGCACAGGTCCAGCACCACCGCGCCGGGCGGGGCCGCCGCCACCGCCTCCTGCACCAGGAACTCGGTGCGCCGGCGCGGTACGAACGCCCCCGCGCCGACCTCCATGCGCAGCCCGCAGAACTCCGCCCAGCCGACGACGTGCTCCAGCGGTTCGCCGCGCACCCGGCGGGCCAGCAGGTCCGCCAGGTGCGCCGCGTCGGAGGCGGCCCCGGTGAGGAGCTCCGCCTCCTCCTCCGCGAAGACGCAGCCGGCGGCGCGCAGGGATTCCACAAGTGACGTCAAATGGCTCAGTCCTCGGTCCTCGGTCATCAGTACTCGCACTCGGCCCTCGGTCGTCGGGCCCCGGTCAGTGATCAAGGATCCGGGATCAGAAGATGTCCGGGCACCACGGGCGGCGCGCGGTACGGAACACCGCGTCCGCGAGCGCCACCGCCCCCGGCCGCTCCTCGCCCACCCGGCCCAGCGCGGCCAGCCGTACCGCGGAGGCATCGCCCAGGTACAGGGAGCCCAGCGTGGCCACGTCCAGCCGCAGGTCCGCCGCCTGCGAGGTCCGCTCGCACGTGCCGGCGCCCGCGTCGAGCCGGTAGCGGCCGGCCGCCGGACCCGTTGCGTCGGCGACCTCCAGGACCAGCACCCCGGGCACCTCGTACGTCCGCGCGCCGAGCGCCCGTACGACGTCCAGCACCCGCACCCACAGGAAGTCCGCCGCGGAGACGACCCGGGCCGACCGCGGGTCGGGCAGCAGCTGCGGGCAGAGGTCGTCGGGGGCCCGGTAGCCGGTGCGGACCTTCTGCACCCAGTCGATGGAGCACAGGAACTGCCACAGGGACCGCTCCGCCTGCGGGGTGAGCGCCAGCAGGTCCAGGACCCGCACGGTGTTCAGCGGGACCTTCGCGTCCGTCCACTGGTCGTCGGCGGTGTAGACGGCGAAGCCCGCCACCTCCCCCTGCGCCGTCCGGTACACGGCGTGGAACTTGTCCTTGTAGGGGCGGTACGACCACTGCTCCAGGCCCGTGGCGAGGTTCCACCAGCGCTCGTCACGGCTCACGGCCCCGGGCGTGAGCGCCCGCAGCCGCTCGTGCAGGGCGGGCCCCACCCGCCGCAGCTCCTCCACGTCCACGAGCTCGATCCGCCCGCCGTCCACGGGCGCCGACAGCCGCCGGTCCAGCCCGGTGCGCGGGACGTCGATCTCCCACTCCACGAGGGAGGTGGCGGGCCCGAAGCCGTAGCGCCCGTAGATCGGGTACTCGGCGGCGATCAGCGTGGCCAGCGCGTCCCCGCGCGCCGCGGCCGCGGCGAACTCGGCGGCCATCATCCGGGTCAGCAGACCCTGCCGGCGGTGGGTGGGCAGCACGCCCACGTTGGAGACGGCGCCGGCCCGGACGGCCGCCCCACCGGGCACGGTCAGTTCCTGCGCGAAGGAGCGCAGGGCCGCCACACAGCGCCCGCTGTCGGAGTCGAACGCTCCCAGCATCCGGGAGAAGTCGCTGTACTTGGCCCGCTGCGCGATGTCGGCGTCGCTCACGCGGTTCGCGGTCAGGAAACCGGTGTGCACCGTGCGCAGCCAGTCGGGGAGTTCGGATTCGGCGATCGGCCGGACGTCAGCACTCATAGCCGCCCACGCTAATCTTCCGACCGCCGCCGGTCGCCCGAATTTCCTACGCGAGCAGGTCGTCCACCTGCGCCTCGCCCTCCCGGTACCGGCGGGTGATCTCGGCGCTGCAGTCGTCCACGGTGCGCTGGAGCTGCTGGCGGCGCCGCGATACCTGCTGCTCGTAGCGCACCAGCCGGCCCATCCCGTCGTGCAGCTCGTCGTCCGTGCGGGCGCCCAGGTCCGAGAGCTCCACGTCGGCCAGCATCTCCGCCGCCAGCAGCCGGTACTCCTCGCTGTGCGGGGTGCCCAGCGTGACGTGCCGGGCGGAGGCGCTGCGGCTGGAGGGAGCGTCGGCGAGGATCACCGAGAGCCGGTCCACCACCGGCGTCTCGGGGTCCGTCCGCCGGGCCAGCTCGGCCCGCAGGATGTCGATGCGGCCCTGGAGCAGTCTGCGCACATAGCTCAGATCGGCCTCGTCCCGCTGCGCGTCGCGGCGCAGCGCGCGCAGCTCCGGCAGTCCGAGCGCGGTGGCCGGGGTCGGCTGCCCCTGCGTCTCGGCCGTGCGCTGCGCGGGCGGTCGTACCGCGGCAGCTGCGACGGAGGCGGGTGATGCAGGTACGGAGGTACCAGAAGTATTCATACGAACGGGTCCGTCCCCTCGACCGGTGCGGCGCACCCGCACCGCCTGCTTGCATCGTGCCACTCTCCGTGGCCCAGGTGCAGTCCCACTCCACCCGATCGGCCCCGGACGGGTGCAAGCCTGGTACACAGGTGGTATGCGAGCAGTGGTGCAGAGGGTGGACGGCGCGAGCGTCGTCGTGGACGGCGCGACCGTGGGCGAGATCGTCGGCGAGGGGTTGTGCGTGCTGGTGGGGGTGACCCACGACGACACCCCGGAGAAGGCGGCGGTGCTGGCGCGCAAGCTGTGGTCCGTGCGGATCCTGGAGGGCGAGAAGTCCTGCAGCGACAACGGCGCACCGCTGCTGGTGATCTCCCAGTTCACGCTCTACGGCGACGCCCGCAAGGGCCGCCGCCCCACCTGGAACGCGGCGGCGCCCGGCCCGGTCGCCGAGCCGCTGGTCGACGAGGTCGTGGCGCAGCTGCGCGCGCTGGGCGCGACGGTGGCGACGGGCCGGTTCGGCGCGGACATGCGGGTCTCGCTGACCAACCACGGCCCGTTCACCATCGTCATCGACGTCTAGACGCCCTACGGGGCTACGACGACCTCCTGCGCGGCGGCCGTCGACCCGGCCAGCAGCGGCGCGTCCACCGGAACGTTCCGCTTGACCAGGGCGAGCGCGATCGGTCCCAGCTCGTGGTGGCGGACGGCGGTGGTCACGAAGCCCAGCTGGCGGCCCTCCTCCCCGTCCGCGGCGAGCCGCAGCGGGGTGCCGTGCGCCGGGAGCAGCACCTCCGAACCGTCCAGGTGCAGGAAGACCAGGCGGCGCGGCGGCTTGCCCAGGTTGTGGACGCGGGCGACCGTCTCCTGGCCCCGGTAGCAGCCCTTCTGGAGGTGCACGGCCGTGCCGATCCACCCCAGCTCGTGCGGGATCGTCCGGTGGTCGGTCTCCAGGCCCAGCCGCGGCCGGTGCGCCTCGACGCGCAGCGCCTCGTGGGCGAGGAGTCCGGCGGCCGGGCCGTGCGCGGCGGCGAAGGACTCCAGCTCGGCGCGGGGCAGGAAGACGTCCCGGCCGTACGCGGTCTCCCGTACGACGTGCTCCTTGGCGACCTCGGCGATGGAGCCGGCCGGCAGGTGGACGACCGCGAACTCCTCGGTGCGGTCGGCGACTTCGACGCGGTAGAAGAACTTCATGGACTCCAGGTAGGCGATCAGCTCGCCCTGGGTGCCCGGTTCCACGTGCGCCCACGTGGTCTCGCCGTCGTCGACGAGGTAGAGCGCGTGCTCGATGTGGCCGTTGGCGGAGAGGATCAGCGCCTCGGTGGCCTGCCCGGCCGGCAGCTCGGTGAGGTGCTGGGTGAGCAGCAGGTGCAGCCAGCTCAGGCGTTCCGGCCCGCTGACGGTGACGACCCCGCGGTGGGAGAGGTCGACGAAACCACGGCCCTCCGCGAGGGAGCGCTGTTCGCCGTACAGCTCGCCGTAGTGGGCGGCGACGCCCTCGTCACGGCCTTCGGCCGGTACGGCGCCGGGGAGATGGAGCAAGGGGCTGCTGGTCATGGGACCAAGCGTACGACCCTGCTACGGCTGAGCGGCACGCTGCTTGGCGGCGCACTCGCGGCACAGGCCGAAGATCGCGAAGTGCTTCATGTCGGTCTCGAAGCCGAAGTCGGTGCGCAGCTTCGCCGTGAACTCGGCGGCCACGTCCACGTCCGCCTCGATGACCTCGGCGCAGTCGCGGCAGACCAGGTGGATGTGGTGGTGCCGGTCGGCGAGGTGGTAGGTGGGGGCCCCGTGCCCGAGGTGGGCGTGCGAGACCAGTTTGAGCTCCTCCAGGAGCTCCAGCGTGCGGTAGACGGTGGAGATGTTGACCCCGGAGGCGGTCTTGCGGACCTCGACGAGGATCTCGTCCGGGGTGGCGTGCTCCAGGGCGTCGACCGCTTCGAGCACGAGCTGGCGCTGCGGTGTCAGCCGGTATCCGCGCTGCCGCAGGTCGCTCTTCCAGTCAGAGCTTTCGGTGTCCACGCTGCTCCCCACCCGGTCAGTGTATGCGCGCGAAGGGGACCGCGGGCGATCCCGCGGTCCCCTTTCGCACAGGCTGTGGACTCAGCGGAAGAAGGCGATGCCGTCGTCCGGCATGTCCGGGAGGTTGCGCGCCATCTCGGCGACCTCCTCCGGCGTGACGACCTTCTTGAGCTGGGCCGACATGTACGGACGCAGCTCGACGTCCGGCGTGGCCTTCTCGCCGACCCACATGAGGTCGCTCTTCACGTAGCCGTAGAGCCGCTTGCCGCCGCTGTACGGGCCGGAGGCCGCGGTACGGGCGACCGCGTCGGTGACCAGGTCGATCTGCGGCTTCTGGTCGGCGAGCTCGCCGTACCAGACCTCGACGACGCCCTGGTCGCGGACCATGACGATCTCGACCTTGCGGTCCTTGTCGATGCGCCAGTAGCCCGACTCGGACTCCAGCGGGCGCACCTTGTTGCCCTCGGCGTCGAGGACCCAGGTGTGGGAGGTGTACTCCAGGAAGTCCCGGCCGTCGTGGCTGAAGACGACCTCCTGGCCGAAGTTGCACTTCTCCTCACCGGGGAAGTCGAAGACTCCCGCACCCTCCCAGTTGCCGAGGAGGAAGGCGAGGGGGACGAGGCCCGGGTTCAGGTCGGACGGGATCTGGATCATGAATGGCTGCTCAGGCGATCTGTTGGGAGGGGTTCCGGGGCGGTCTGCTGGGCGGACGCTCAGCGCTGACCCTGGTACAGCTTCTTGACGGCCAGGCCGGTGAAGGCCATGACGCCGACGCAGACCAGGACCAGCAGGGAGGTGAAGACTGCCTCAAGCACGGGGTGCTCCTCGGAATTCGTTCGGGGGGTACGGGCCGGTTCCCAAGCGTACTGGCCCGGGGCCGGGCGCACTCTGCGAGGTGGCCCGTACCCCCGTCGGCCCGTACCGCCCGCCCGTCGGTCAGCTCAGCAGCTGGCTCTGCAGAATCACGCTCTGGTGGAAGGGAACGGGGGCCACCTCGCCCTTGCGGGTCTGGATGACCATGCCGAGGACGTCACCCGTCCGGAGGCACCCGATCTTGGTCTGCTCGTCGCCGAGGAGGGGCTTCAGCTCTTGGTACACGCTGAGCTCGGTGCCGTCGAAATTGGCCGCCCCCGGGAAGTCCAGCGTGGTGCTGTTCATCTGGGTGCCCTTGGCCTTGCTCCACACGTCGTCCAGGTCGAGGGCCGAGACCCCGTTCAGCTGCATGTTGCTGTCGCAGCCCTTGAACGCGTCCACGAAGCCCGAGGAGTGGAAGCGCAGCAGGTAGACGTGCGTGCGCGTGCCGTCCGGCGTCGTCCAGCCCCGGCCGGCGATCTGTCGCAGCCCGTCCCATTCGAGGGACCGCTTCAGCTTCTCGCGGGTGTCGGGCGTGTACTCCTCCAGGAAGGTGTCGACCGACACCGCCCCGTCCTTGTCCGCCTTGACGGCGTCGTCGGCCTTGGCGCCCACGGGAGCGGGCAGCAGCAGACCGCCGAGGGGCGCGTAGTGCGTCCCGTCCTTGTTGTCCGGGCCCTGGGGCAGGGGGGCACCCGCAGGCAGGGCCGGCTGGGACAGCGCCGGGAACGTCCAGCGCCCGTCGCCCTCGGTGGACAGGCCGGGGATGTCGGTGCGCTCGGGCACCGTGATCCCGTACGCGACCCCCGTGCCGACGGCGGCGAAGACGGCGACGGCGGCGGTCCAGCGCAGGGCGGCGAACAGCTTGCGCCGGTCCTTGGGCGGGGCCGGCACGGCCGCGGGGGCGGGGGCGGGGGCGGGGGCCTCGACGATCCCGTCGCCCGCGTCGGCAACGGTCCCGGCAGCCGTCTCGCCGGCGGTCCCTGATGCCTGCGCAGTGGGCTCGGGCGTCGCCGCGGGCACCGGCTCGGGCTCGGTGGCCGCGGTGGTGGTCTGCTCGCTCACGCGGACTCTCCGGGGGACTTGAGGTGGTCGAGTTGCTGCTTGAAGAGGCCCGCGGCGTCCTTCACCACGAATCCCTCGCTCCCGTACATCCGGAAATTCACCATGACGTCTCCTTCAACGGCCAGGCAGTCGAGGGCGTCGATCTTGTTCTTCTTGTCCTTCTTCTCGATGACGATGGGGTTCACCGAGCACTTGGCCTGCGGGTGACCCTCCACCTTCGGCGCCTCGCCGCCGGAACCGGTGAGCGCGATCAGCTTCCCGGCGAACTCACCGAACTTCGCGAGCTGCGCGGGGTCGGCCTGGACGAGCTGGATCTCGGCGACGACACCGCCGCCGACGCCGTCCTTGCGCGAGTAGCTGCGCCCGGCCAGGCCCTTGAGCTTCAGGTCGGCGAGCACCTTGTCCCGTTCGGTGCGCTCGCTGCTGGACAGGCCCTTGCGGGCGTCCTTGAAGCTCTCCAGCGCCCGCTCGCCCGAGAGGGAGTAGAAGTTGCCCTCCTTGTCGATGTCGGGGCCGGGCCAGTAGTCCTTGGGCATCGGCAGCAGCTTGCCGGTGAGCGCGTTCGGGGGCACGGACGGCACCGGGGCCTGCGTACCACTGGTCGTGTGGTCCGCGGCCAGCCAGTACCGCGTCGGCGAGGTCCGGTCGGCTCCGGCGAGCGCGGCCGCCGCCCCGACGCCGGCGCCCACGAGGACGACGACGCCCACGGCCGCCGCCACCAGGGTGACCACCTTGCGGTTCACCTTGCGCGCGAGCCCGGCAGCGGCCTGCTGCTCCGGCTCGGGAAGGGGCGCGACGTCACCCGCAGCCTCGGCCGGGGCGGGGGCCGGGGCGGGGGCCCCAGTCCCGGTCTCCGTTGCAGCCGCGGCCGCGGCCGCGTCCTCGACCTGGGCCCCGGCCTCCGCGCCGGTCACGTTCTGCTGCTCGCTCACAGCCGCTCCATCTGTCGCTTGGCCAGGTCGGCCAGGACGCTCTCGTCGACCTCACCGCGGTTGTTCGTGTACTGGATGCTCACCACGATGTCGCCGCGGCGGACGACGGCACGGCCTGCGCGGAGGGGGTGGTAGCCGGGCTTCACGCTCGCGTCCGAGTCGACCCACATGTGGCCGAACTCCTCGGGAACACCCGGCACCTCCTTGCCCGCGTTGCCCGCGTACTCCTTGGTGGGCATGTAGTGCTCGATGCCCAGCTGGAAGTCCTCGGCCTCGTTGCGGTCGCTGAACTGGAGCAGGTTGATCTCGACGAAGTTGCGGTCGGACTCGCTCCAGTCCGCGGAGGCGATGCTCCGGATCCGGTCGGTGATGAGTCCGCCGAGACCGCCGGAGGCGTCCTTGTAGTACCCGGCGGCGAACAGGTCCACGGAGAGGGCGCCCGAGAAGTCACTCTTCGCTCCGCCCGGAACGTCCAGCAGCTTCTTGGCCAGTTCCTCGTCCGCCTTGTGCCAGCGGTTGGCGTTGATCGAGCGCCGGGTCGTGGCGTCGCTCATCGCCTGCGGCTTCGGCGCGGCCATCTTCTGCTGGGCCAGCGGCGGCAGCGGGGTGGGCTCGCGGTGGTACTGGACCGCGTAGCCGGTGATCGTTCCGGCGAGGACGCCGAGTGCGGCCGCGCCCGCGATCAGGAGGGTCGTGCGGCCCTTGCGGCGGCGCGGGGCCGAAGTGTCCGGCTCCGGTGCACTCTCATCCCCTTTCCGCTGCTCAGGGATGGTCTGTTCGTGTTCCAAAGGGGTCCCCCACAAGCCTGGAGCGCAGGTTGATTACCCGCGCGTACCCCATGACCCGCACCGGACGGGAGCAGTTGTACGAACGTAGATCACGTTCTCGTCTCGTGAGGTTTCAGTCCTCGTGACGCCGCTTTCCGTCCAGTTCGTCCCACCACTCATCGGACTTCGGGTCGCCCGAAGGGTCGTCCCACCAGCGGTCGTCCGGGCCGCGCCGGTTGGCGATCATCGCGGCGACCGGCGGGATGACCATGGCGACCACGCACATGGCCACCGCGGCCTCGACCGACCACAGGCGCACGACGGCCCAGGCGGAGACGAAGAGGACCAGGCATCCGCCCATCAGCCAGAAATAGGCGCGTCGGCGCCGGGCGTACATGCCTCCAGCGTAGAGCGGGCGAGCACGAACACAAGGCGGACGGCACGAAGGGCCGCACCCCGTTCCAGTGGCGTCCAACCCCCGGGGGTGCGGCCCTTCGGCCGATCGATCAGGCGATCACATGTGCGGTGCTCAGACCGCGATCGCCACGTCCGTCACGCCGCCGGCCTCGGCGACCACGACGGCACGGTCCGCCTGGGCACCCGGGACGAGCGCCCGCAGCGTCCAGGAGCCGGTGGCGGCGTAGAAGCGGAACTGGCCGGTGGCCGAGGTCGGGACCTCGGCGGTGAACTCGCCGGTCGAGTCCAGCAGGCGGACGTAGCCGGACACCGGCTCGCCGTCCTTGGTGATCTGGCCCTGGATGGCGGTCTCACCGGGCTTCAGCGTCGCGAGGTCGGGCCCGCCGATCTGTGCTCCACACATGTTCTCTGTCCTGTCCTGGAGAGGTCGTACTACGAAGGGCGTCGCGTGCCCGGTCGTCGGTCTGGTGCTACTTGTTGGGGCCGAGCTCGATCGGCACGCCGACCAGCGAGCCGTACTCGGTCCACGAACCGTCGTAGTTCTTGACGTTCTCCTGGCCCAGGAGCTCGTGGAGCACGAACCACGTGAGCGCGGAGCGCTCACCGATGCGGCAGTAGGCGATGGTGTCCTTCGCCAGGTCGACCTGCTCCGCCTCGTAGAGGGCGGTCAGCTCGTCGTCCGACTTGAAGGTGCCGTCGTCGTTGGCGTTCTTCGACCACGGGATGTTGCGGGCGCTCGGCACGTGGCCGGGGCGCTGCGACTGCTCCTGCGGAAGGTGCGCCGGGGCGAGCAGCTTGCCGGAGAACTCGTCGGGCGAACGGACGTCGACCAGGTTCAGGGAGCCGATCGCGGCCACGACGTCGTCGCGGAAGGCGCGGATGGAGGTGTCCTGTGCCTTGGCCTTGTACGCGGTGGCCGGGCGGTTCGGGACGTCCTTGCCGTCGACCAGGTCGCGGGAGTCGAGCTCCCACTTCTTGCGGCCGCCGTCGAGGAGCTTCACGTCCTGGTGGCCGTAGAGCTTGAAGTACCAGTAGGCGTAGGACGCGAACCAGTTGTTGTTGCCGCCGTAGAGGACGACGGTGTCGTCGTTGGAGATGCCCTTGGCGGAGAGGAGCTTCTCGAAGCCCTCCTGGTCCACGAAGTCGCGGCGGACCGGGTCCTGGAGGTCGGACTTCCAGTCGATCCGGACGGCGTTGGTGATGTGGTTCTTGTCGTACGCGGACGTGTCCTCGTCCACCTCGACGATCACGACGTTGGCGTCGTTCAGGTGGGCCTCGACCCAGTCGGCGTCTACGAGGACGTCGCTGCGGCTCATGGTGTTCTCCTCCGGGGCAGTGTGCGGCGGGGCTGTGCGGGTGACGCGTGCTGCGTGCCTGCGGGTGCGCTCGAGATCCTGCGCGGGGAGGCGTCAGGGAATCAGGAGGCTGGTGCGGTCACGCGGGAAAGGCCGTGGGGCCGTCGTCCGGTCGATGGAGCGGATGCGCTCACAGTTCACATGGATCGACAGAGCATGGCGGCGACGCGACACAGGTCTACTGCCCGTCGCTTCGTGAGGTCCGCCTGCTGATGCTTCATAGCCATGGATCGTAGGGACGAATCGGCCGCCCTGTCACCGGTGTGTCATATGTCGAGACAGGATCGTCCGGATTCTGGGATGTGAGCGCCCCGGACGGCCGCCGCGCCGCCCCCGGGACCCTTCGTGCGGCCCGTCCTTCTGCGGATCGGACCGCACCGTCTCACGATCCGGCCACCACCACGTTCGAGCCGCCCAGCGTGAGGTGCACACCGGCCTCGTCCGAGGTCAGGGCCGAGAGGTGCAGTCCGGCCGGCATGCCGCTGTCGAGATTGCGGTCGAAGTCGGTCTTCCAGCGGATCACCCTCTCGACCGCGGCGACGCCTCCGCTGGGCACCTCGTCGGCGCGCACGCGGACGATCTTGCCGCCCTTGCCGCCCGGCGCGTCCTGGAGGGTGACGGTCGACACCACGCTGTGCGTCAGCGTCTTTCCGAACGCCTCCACCGTTGCGGTGACCTTCACCTTGCCGGGCGCCCCGCCGTAGGAGAGGGTCGCGCCGGTCTGCGAGGCCGCCGTCAGGTCGGCGTACGTGATGAGCGCGCTGCCCTCGGCCCGGGCCGCGGTGCCGCCGCTGTAGTCACCGTTCAGCTTCACGGTGCGGAAGCTCGCGTCCAGCTCCGAGAGCCGCGTCTTGCGGCCCTCGGCGGCGACCTCCACGCCCCGCAGCTTCAGGTCGACCCGGTCGAGCTCGTGGCCCATCAGCTGGGTGAGGAAGGGGAACCCGTCGATCTCCACCTCGGAGGAACCGGCCAGGCCCTGCCGCGCCTGTATGCGATCGGCCAGCCGGTTCTCGACGTATCCGGACGCCCACCGGTCCACGCCCACGAACAGGGCTCCCAGTACCACTCCGATGATCACAACGACGCGCAGGAAACGCACGTTCCCTCCCCCTACTAGTCAGTACGTGCGTTCTAGTTGACCATGCCCCGTGTCGGGCAGGGATCAGCCCACCACCCGCCCGATCAGGTACACGGCGGGCGCGGCCACCGCGAGCGGCAGCGCCACGCCGGCCGTCATGTGCACGAACTTCGACGGGTAGTCGTACGCGGCCACGCGCAGTCCGACCAGGGCGCACACCCCGGCGGCGAGGCCGATCAGGGCCCCGCCCACCCCGACCGCGGTCAGCCCGCCGACGGCGATGCCGGCACCGGCGGCCGCGGCCAGCGAGACGCCGACCGAGGGGACGGTGGGCAGCGGCAGCGCACGGGCGAAGACGGCGACCGCGACGGCCGCGGCGCCGACCGTGGCGGCGGCGGAGTCGGCCGCGAGGTAGCCCGCGCAGATGATCGCGAGGGCGGCCGAGGCCACCGAGGCCATCAGCCCGTACATCCGCTCGTCGGGGTCGGCGTGGCTGCGCAGCTGGAGGACGAGCGTGAGCAGCACCCAGGCACCGAGGGTGCCGACGATCGCGCCGGGGCCGTACGGGGAGCCCACCGCGAGCACGGCCGCGTCGGCGGCCACGGCTCCGGCGAAGGCAAGGGCGATGCCCTGGCGGGCCGGCCACATGCCGTTGAGGCGGAACCAGCCGGCCGCGGTGAGGCCCTGGAGGGCGATCAGCGGCAGGAGCAGGGCGTACTGCCCGAGGGCGGCGGCCGCGGCGAGCAGCAGCCCGAGGGCGGCGGTCAGTATGGCGGACTGCGGGCCGGGGTCGATGATCGGCGACCGGCCCTCGGCGCGGGCCTGGGCCGGGTCGACGGCGCGCAGGGTGTTGCCGGCGAGGGTGGGCGGGGACCAGGAGGTGATCTCCTGGGGCTCGCCGGCCCCGGCCGGGTCCTCGCCCGGGGCGGCGCCCGTCAGGGGCGGGAGGTAGGCGGTCCGCTCGGCGGCGGACAGCTCCTCCACGACCACCGGCGGCAGGTACGCGGTCTGCTCGACCGGCGGCGACTGCTGCTGCTGCTGCTCGGAAACGGCGTCGGGGCCCGGGTAGGGCGGCAGGTAGGCCGTCTCGGCGCCCTGCGGCCAGTCCTGGACCGGGGCGGGCGCCGGGGCCTGGGGCTGGGCCTGGGCGGCCGGGGCCTCGTCGCGGAACCAGCCCTCGGGAGCCACCGGCTGCTGCGGGTACGCCTCCTGCACCGGCTCCGGCGCATAGTCCTGCCACGGAGCCGGAGCGGGCGCGGGCGTCTGGGCGGCCGGGGCCTCGTCGCGGAACCAGTGCTCCGGAGCCACCGGCTGCTGCGGGTACGCCTCCTGCACCGGCTCCGGCGCATAGTCCTGCCACGGAGCCGGAGCGGGCGCGGGGGCCTGGGCCTGGGCCTGGGCCTGGGGCTGGGGCTGGGGCTGGGCGGCCGGCGCCTCGTCGCGGAACCAGCCCTCCGGAGCCACCGGCTGCCCGGGCACCGCGCCCAGCGGCGGATGCACCGGCTGGTAGCTGGTGTCCCAGGTGTCGGACTGCCAGGTCTGGGTCCCGTACGGATCCTGCTGCTCTTGCTCTTGCTGCTGCTGCTGCTGGGCGTACTGCTGTCGCTGCTGTTCCTCAGGCGTGCTCATCGGCTCCCGCTCACCCGCCCGCGAACGGCGGGAGCACCTCGACGGTGCCCCCCTCGGTCAGCGGGACGGAATCGTGCGGGCGCTTGCCCACAGGTTCGTCGTTCACGAGGAAGGAGCAGCGCAGCAGGACCCGGGTCAGCTCCCCGGGGTGGCGCTCCCGCACGGCGTCGAGCGCCTCGGCGAGTGTCCCCGCCGAGTACGGCTCCTCCGCCGTCTTGGCCGCGGCCTTGGCCGCCGCCCAGTAGCGGATGGTTCCGGTTGCCACTGCAGCTCCTATCGTCGGCTCTCTACCGTCGGCCTCCATGATGGCCCCTCCCACCGCCGGGCCCGGCGTGCCCCGACGCGCCGGGTGTGCGCCCGGGTGACCCCGCGGTACCGCTCGGCGGGCCCCCGATCCGGTGAAACCAGGGCATACGCAGGGCAGGAGCGTGGCATGAACCACAGAAGCGGAAGAGGAAGAAGCCTCGGCCACGCATCGACGGGTGGGCTATTCTGCTTGGCGAGAGGATCCGGGCAACGTTGCCCCCGGGTCCTTTTGTGCTTTCAGCGCGTTGAACGAACCGAGAACAGTGGTATCCATGCGGGCCCCAGGGCGCGGGGACCGCAGGGAGACCGGGCAAGCCGTACGAAGCAGTACCGCGCACGTCCTCGACGGGACCGAGGAGGAACCGACGTGATGGACCAGCGAACCGTGCACCACCGTCCGACCCGGGCAGGTGGTCGGTCGTGAGCTCACTCCTGCTGCTCACCAACGCCCTGCAGCCGTCCACCGAGGTGCTGCCCGCCCTCGGTCTGCTGCTGCACAACGTCCGGGTGGCGCCGGCCGAGGGCCCCGCCCTGGTGGACACCCCGGGAGCCGATGTCATCCTCGTGGACGGCCGCCGCGACCTGCCGCAGGTGCGGTCGCTGTGCCAGCTGCTCCGCTCCACGGGACCCGGCTGTCCGCTGATGCTCGTGGTCACCGAGGGCGGCCTGGCGGCCGTCACCGCCGACTGGGGCATCGACGACGTCCTGCTGGACACCGCCGGCCCCGCCGAGGTCGAGGCGCGGCTGCGGCTGGCCACCGGCCGTCAGCAGCTCGGCTCGGACGACTCCCCGATGGAGATCCGCAACGGCGACCTGTCGGTGGACGAGGCGACGTACTCCGCCAAGCTCAAGGGGCGGGTGCTCGACCTCACCTTCAAGGAGTTCGAGCTGCTCAAATACCTGGCCCAGCACCCGGGCCGGGTCTTCACGCGCGCCCAGCTGCTCCAGGAGGTCTGGGGCTACGACTACTTCGGCGGCACCCGGACGGTCGACGTGCACGTACGGCGGCTGCGCGCCAAGCTCGGCCCCGAGCACGAGTCGCTGATCGGCACGGTCCGCAACGTCGGCTACCGCTTCGTCACGCCGGAGAAGGTCGAGCGGGCAGCAGCGGAGGCCGCGGCCCAGGCGGCCGCCAAGGCCGCCGCGTCGGCCGCCGCGCAGCCTGCCGATCGGACGGCGCCGGCCGTCACCCGATCGGCCGAGGAGCCTGTGAGCATCCACTCGGCCGGACGGCCTGCCCAGAGGTAGGTCACCCCGCGTAGACTGCCGCGCGTGGCCAAGGTGACGCGGGATGACGTGGCACGACTTGCGGGTACGTCTACCGCCGTCGTGAGCTACGTCATCAACAACGGACCCCGGCCGGTCGCCCCGGCCACGCGCGAGCGTGTCCTCGCCGCGATCAAGGATCTGGGCTACCGCCCGGACCGGGTCGCCCAGGCGATGGCCTCGCGGCGCACCGACCTCATAGGCATGATCGTTCCGGATGCCCGGCAGCCGTTCTTCGCGGAGATGGCGCACGCGGTCGAACAGGCCGCCGCCGAGCGCGGGAAAATGGTGCTCGTCGGCAATTCCGACTACCGCACCGAGCGCGAGGTGCACTACCTGCGGGCCTTCCTCGGCATGCGGGTCTCCGGCCTGATCCTGGTCAGCCAGGGCATGAGCGAGCAGGCCGCCAGCGAGATCGAGGCCTGGGACGCGCGGGTCGTGCTGCTGCACGAGCGCCCGGAGGCGATCGACGACGTCGCCGTCGTCACGGACGACATCGGCGGCGCCCAGCTCGCCACCCGCCACCTGCTGGAGCACGGGCACGAGTACGTGGCCTGCATCGGCGGCGTCGAGAACACGCCCTCCGTCGGCGACCCGGTCGCCGACCACGTCGAGGGCTGGCGGCGAGCCATGCAGGAGTCCGGCCGCTCGGTCGAGGGCCGGCTCATCGAGGCCCCGTACAACCGCTACGACGCGTACAAGGTCGCGCTGGAGGTCCTGGCGCGGCCCGACCGCCCGACGGCCATCTTCTGTGCCACGGACGACCAGGCGATCGGTGTGCTGCGGGCCGCGCGCGAGCTGCGCATCGACGTGCCCGGGGAACTGGCCGTCGCGGGCTTCGACGACGTCAAGGAAGCCGCCCTCACGGATCCGCCGCTGACCACGATCGCCTCGGACCGCCCGGCGATGGCCCGGGCGGCGGTGGACCTGGTCCTGGACGACGGCCTGCGCGTGGCCGGCTCCCGACGGGAACGGCTCAAGCAGTTCCCGTCGGCGCTGGTGATCCGCCGCTCCTGCGGCTGCCGCTGACCCCGGACCCGCCGGGGTCGGGCGCGTAGGCAGTCGGGCCGGTCAGGCGGGTCAGGCGGGTCAGGCGTCGAGCGTGCAGGGCATCAGCAGGGAGAAGGCGTCCTCGGTGTCCGGCCGCAGCAGGACGAGCGGGGCCCTGGGGCCGACGTACTCCAGCAGCATCTCCTCCCCGGCGGCGAGCGCTTCGAGGAGGAAGGCGGGATTGACCCCGACCCGGTCGCCCGCGGCGTCGAAGTCCACCGCGTCGGCGGCGGCGACGGTCACGGTGTCCGTCAGGACGAGCGCGCACCGCTCGCCGTCCTGCCCGGCGAGGGCATGCCGGAGGGCCGGTACGTCCAGGGGGATGCGGCGCCCCTCGGGGAGCCTCGTCAGACGGCGGTGGTCGGGGAACTCCTCGCCGAAGCCCTGCCCGGCGACCCGGCGGCCCTGCGTCTCCAGTTCGACCGCGTCCCCGTCGACGGTGATGACGGCCTCGCCGCCGTCGGCCAGCAGGGCCCGCATGGCGTCCACGAGCGGAGCGGGCACGGTCAGCCGGACCCGTTCGCCGCCGTGGCCGCCCGTGGACGCGCACGCCACGGCCATCCGGTAGCGGTCGGTGGCCACGAGGTGCAGGTCCGCCCCGTCCACGTCGAAGTGGATCCCGCCGAGCATCGACAGCTCGGGATCGTTGCCGACGGCGAACCGTACGGAGTCCAGTGCGGCCGCGAACTCCGCGGCGGGCACGGTCAGCCGGGCGGTGGGGGTCGGGGTGGCGGTCGTCGTCATGGTGCTCTCCTTGTGTCCCAGTAGCGCGCGAACCGTGGAGAGCGCCCCGCGCGCATCGGCGAGTTCGCGTTCGAGGCGCCGCAGGTGGCCGTCCAGCAGCCGGGGCACCAGAGCGGTGTCCCCGGTGTCCGCCCCGGCCCAGCCCGCCAGGACGAGCCGGATGTCCGCGAGCGGCATCCCCGCCTGCCGGAGCCGGGCCAGCAGCCGGGCCTCGTCGAGCTGTTCGGGCGCGTACCAGCGGTACCCGGTCACCGGATCCACCCGGGCCGGCATCAGGACGCCGGCGCGGTCGTAGAACCGCAGCGCGCTCACGCCCAGCCCGCTGTCCCGGCCCATCTCGCCAATGCTGTGCATCTCGCTCTCCACACCCGTGACTCTGGGACCTCCACCAGGTCGAGGGTCAAGGCCGGTCCTTATATCGGTCATACGCGGTTCTGTCGGGCTTCTCAGCCCTGACTCAGGAAGCTCTCATGATCGGTGGACAGAGTCATAGTCATGACCGAGAGCTTCCGCCGCGAAGGCGAGTACCCGCAGGAGAACAGCCCGGCCCAGCACGCGCCGTTCGGCGAGGACTGGCAGCGCGGACGGGACCGGCTGGCGCACGAGACCGGGGTCGGGGCAGCGGCCCCGACCCCGGCCGCGGCCTACCCGCCGCCGCCCCCGTACCCGCCCACCGCGCCCACCGCGCCCGGCTGGCACGAGGCGCACCGGCCGCCGGTCATCCGGGGCGAGACCGTGCCGCCTACGGCCGACGGCGGAGCCGACGGCGGAGCGGACGGCGGCGGCGCGGATGACGGCGGCCCGCGCCACGGTGCCCACGCCGCCTCCCCCGCACCCCGGGCCAAGCGGCCCGTCGCCCTGCTGGCCGCCGTCGCGCTCGCCGCGGCCCTGGTCGGCGGGGGCACCGCGGCCGCCGTCCAGCAGCTGATGGAGCGGCAGGCCGGCACCTCCGGCGGGGTCAACGGCACCACCGTCTCGCAGTCCAGCAGCGGCACGGTCGCCGGCGTCGCCGAGCAGGTCAGCCCCTCGGTCGTCCGCATCGACGTCCGCACCGGATCCGGTCAGGGCACCGGGTCCGGCATCGTCATCACCGCCGGCGGCGAGATCGTCACCAACAACCACGTGGTGAGCGGCGCCTCCGAGATCCAGGTGACGATGAGCGACGGCAAGAAGTACGCCGCCAAGATCGTCGGCACCGACCCCGACAAGGACCTCGCCCTGATCAAGCTCCAGGGCGCGTCCGGGCTCAAGCCCGCCTCGCTCGGCAACTCCGGCGGCGTCAAGGTCGGCGACCAGGTCGTCGCCATCGGCTCCCCCGACGGCCTCACCGGCACCGTCACCAGCGGCATCGTCTCCGCCCTGAACCGCGAGGTGAAGGTGCCGAAGTCGGAGCAGCAGTCCCCGCAGAACCGGCAGCAGGGCGAGGACAGCTGGCCGTTCTCCTTCGGCGGCCGCCAGTTCAACGGGGACCCCGGCTCCGACACCACCTCGTACAAGGCCCTCCAGACGGACGCCTCCCTCAACCCCGGCAACTCCGGCGGCGCCCTGGTCAACATGAACGGCGAGATCGTGGGCATGCCCTCCGCGATCTACTCCCCCGCGACCGGCAACTCCGCGGCCGGCAGCGTCGGCCTCGGCTTCGCCATCCCGGTCGACACGATCAAGGCCGACCTGGACTCCCTGCGCAAGGGCGGCCCGGGCGGGGCGGGCTCCTCCGACACAGGAACCGGCACCGGCACCGGGGGCGCCGCGAACGGCTTCGGCACGATCTTCTAGGCCGCCTCTTCGGCCCGTCCGTCCGCCCGTGCGAGGCTGGATGCGCCGTCCCGTGCCGCACCCGCGGCCGACCACCACCCCTGGGAGACCCATCCATGAACCCCGCCGAAGGCGAAGCGCGGATCCTCGTCGTGGACGACGAGCCGGCCGTACGCGAGGCCCTGCGCCGCAGTCTCGCCTTCGAGGGGTACGCCGTACAGACCGCCGTCGACGGGATCGACGCCCTCGACCGGGCGGCCTCGTACGCCCCCGACCTGATCGTCCTGGACATCCAGATGCCCCGGATGGACGGGCTGACGGCCGCCCGCCGGCTGCGGGCCGGCGGCAGCGTCACACCGATCCTGATGCTCACCGCACGGGACACCGTCGGCGACCGCGTCACCGGACTCGACGCGGGCGCCGACGACTACCTCGTCAAGCCGTTCGAACTCGACGAGCTGTTCGCCCGCGTCCGCGCCCTGCTGCGCCGCAGCTCCTACGCGGCCGCGCAGGCCGGCGCCGGCGCCGAGACCCGCGAGGACGCCCTGACCTTCGGCGACCTGCGCATGGACCTCGCGACCCGCGAGGTCACCCGGGCCGGGCGGCCGGTGGAGCTGACGCGCACCGAGTTCACCCTGCTGGAGATGTTCCTGGCGCACCCGCGCCAGGTCCTGACCCGCGAGCAGATCCTCAAGACCGTGTGGGGCTTCGACTTCGAGCCCAGCTCCAACTCCCTGGACGTGTACGTGATGTACCTGCGCCGCAAGACCGAGGCGGGCGGCGAGCCGCGCCTGGTCCACACCGTGCGCGGGGTCGGCTACGCCCTGCGGGCCGGCGAGAGCGGGCCCGAGTGAGCCCGACGGCCAGATTCCGCGCACTGCCGCTGCGCTCCCGCCTCGCCCTGCTGGTGGCGGTGGCGGTGGCGCTGGCCGTGGCCACGGTGTCGGGGGTGTCCTGGGTGATGGTGCGCGCCCAGCTCGGCAACCAGCTGAACCAGTCCCTGATGTCCACCAACCCGACGGCGCAGGTCCTGGACCGGCTGAGCCAGGGCTGTCCGCCGCGTCCCGCGGCGCAGGTCCAGCAGGACATCGCCGAGAAGCTGAACGCGACGGTCCAGATCGTCACCGCGGACGGCAGCCACTGCTGGGTGAGCGGGCAGACCGACCTGCCGGTCACCGACGCGGACAAGGAGGTCGCGGCGGGCAGGAAGCCCAAGGTCCTGCACGACGCGACGACCGACAACGGCGTGGCGATGCGCGTCTACACCTTCGCCGCGCAGACCCGGCCCGGCGGGCCGATCTTCGCGGTGTCGGTGGCCCGGCCGCTGGCCGACGTCGACAAGCCGCTGTCCACCCTGGCCTGGGTGCTGCTGCTGGTCTCCGCCCTCGGCATCGCCGGTGCGGGCGCGGCCGGCCTGTGGGTGGCCCGTACGGGACTGAAGCCGGTCGACGAACTGACCGACGCCGTCGAGCACATCGCCCGGACCGAGGACCTGACCGTGCGGATCCCCGACGAGGGCGACGACGAGATCGCCCGCCTGTCGCGGTCCTTCAACTCGATGACGGCGGCCCTCGCCTCCTCCCAGGACCGGCAGGCCCAGCTGATCGCGGACGCCGGCCACGAGCTGCGCACCCCGCTGACCTCACTGCGCACCAACATCGAGCTGCTCGCGCGCAGCGAGGAGACGGGCCGGGCCATCCCGCCCGACGACCGGCGCGAGCTGCTGGCCTCGGTCAAGGCGCAGATGACGGAACTGGCCTCGCTGATCGGCGACCTCCAGGAGCTGTCCCGGCCGGACGCGGGAGCGGGGAGCCCGCTCCAGGTGGTCGCCCTGCACGAGATCACCGGGTCCGCGCTGTCCCGGGCCCGCCTGCGCGGTCCGGAGCTCCGCTTCGATTCGGACCTGCGGCCCTGGTACGTACGGGGCGAGGCCGCGGCGCTGGAGCGGGCCGTGGTCAACGTCCTGGACAACGCGGTGAAGTTCAGCCCGCCGGGCGGCACGGTCGCGGTGACGCTGCGGGCGGGCGAGCTGACCGTACGGGACCACGGCCCGGGCATTCCGGCCGAGGAGCTGCCGCACGTCTTCGAGCGGTTCTGGCGCTCCCAGTCGGCCCGCGCGCTGCCCGGCAGCGGACTGGGCCTGTCGATCGTGGCCCGTACGGTGGCGCGCGCGGGCGGCAGCGCCGAACTGCGGGCGGCGGGCGACGGCGGGGCGGGCACGGAGGCGGTGCTCCGCATCCCGGGGGCGCCGATGCCGCCGCCCTCCGATCCGTCAGTTGTGCCGGATCAGTGAGGTGACCAGGCCGGAGCGGGTGTTCGGGAAGTCCATCACGGTGATGCCGAGCCCGGTCCGGCCGGCCATCTCCCCGCCGTCGACGAAGCCGTGCACCTGCGGATTGAGCCGGTCGGAGTTCCAGCGCGGCGGCATGTACGCCGCGGTGCTGACGTAGTTCACGAAGAGCTTGCCGGGCTGCTGGACGGCCTTGCGGAAGTGGTTCTCGATCCGGCCCCGCTTGGCGAAGGGCTCGGTGTTGTAGTCGTCCTGGATGTCGAAGACGTTGCCGTCGCCGTAGCGCAGGCCCGGCAGGCCGCCGTTGTCGGCGAGCAGGACCACCTTGCCGCGGGCCTGGCCGAGGGCGGGCAGGGTGTCGGCGATGCGGAACAGGGGACGCCAGCCGCGGTGGTCCAGGTAGTCGTCGAAGACGGCGCGGAAGGTGGCGTCGCTCTCCCCGGAGTACTCCTGCTTGAGGCGCATCAGGACGGTCTCGGAGGGGTGGGCGGCGAGGAAGTTCGCGCAGGCGACGAGGACGTCCCCGAACATCAGGTCCTGGAAGAAGGCCGCGTGGTGGATGGCGAAGGAGCCGCCCGTGACCCGGCAGCGGACGTCGAGGAAGCGGATTCCGGAGTCGAGCTGCTGGGCGATCGAGGTGTTCTGGCAGGCGACGTAGAGGCCGCCCTTGGTGGCGCCGGAGTCGTGGGTGCCGGGGATGGTCATCCGCTGGAGGGCGGTGGTGTCGCCGAGGCCAGCCATCCAGTCCTGGGTGCCGAGCGCCGCGGCGGAGGCGGGTGCGGCTCCCAGTCCGAGGGCCGCGCCCGCGGCCAGTGCTCCGACCAGGAACGCCCGCCGGTCCATGCCCGTGCCGGTTCTGGTGCCCGTGCCGGTCCTCGTGCCCGTGCCCATGCCGATGCCCATGCCCGCCCCTTTGCCGACCCGGTGATGGCCGGATTATGGCGTGCGCACGTCACCTTTGCTACCTGTCGGTAGCGGTCAGCTTTCGAGCAACTCGACCATGGAGCGCAGCCCCCGGAGGAGCTCGCGACCGTCGGGCGCCTGCTCCGGATCGGTCAGGGTCTGCACCATCACCCCGCTGAGCAGCGCGATGTGCATCGAGCCGAGGGCCCGTACGTCCGCCTCGGAGACCTCCTCCTGCGGCACCCCGCGCAGGGCCGCGGCCACCATCCGCCGGTTGCGGCGCTGCCCCTCGGCGAGGATCGCGAGCAGCTCGGGCGAGGACTGCGCGTGGACGAAGGCCTCGACGGAGGCCAGCCAGAGCCAGCGCGTCTCGCCGAAGTCGCGGATCTTGCGGTCCCAGGTGTCGGCGTAGCGCTCCCCCGCGGTCTCGCCCTCACCGGTGAGGCGGCCGGACCCCGCGGCCCACTCCTCCATGGCGGCGAACAGGGCCTGGTTGAGGAGGGCCTCCCGGGACCCGAAGTGGTAGCCGATCGCGGCCATGCTCACCCCCGAGGCCGTGGCGATGTCGCGCACGGTCGTGCGCAGATAGCCCTTCTCCTCCAGGCAGCGCCGGGCTCCGGCCAGCAGGTCCTCGCGATTTCCCATGCGGGGATGGTAGCCGCGCCCTCTTTTGCGCAAATGCGCAAGACAAACGTATTGCGCACTTGCCCAACTGCTGCCAGGCTTCATCCGACGGAAGATCCGCGGGCCAACGGGAGGCAAGAACCATGCGCCACGAGCTGAAGACCGACGACCGGACCCTCTCCTACCTCGACTTCGGCGGCGCCGGCCGCCCGCTCCTCGCCCTGCACGGCGGCATGTCCGAGGGCGCCGCCTTCACCGGCCTCGCCGAGGCCCTGCGCGGCCAGTGGCGGGTCATCGCCCCCGACCAGCGCGGCCACGGCGACTCCGACCGGGCTCCCGACTACCGCCGCGAGGGATACGTACGCGACGCCGTCGCCCTGCTCGACCACCTCGGCCTCGACTCCCCCGTCGCCGTCCTCGGCTACTCCCTCGGCGGACTCAACGCCTACCACCTGGCCGCCGCCCACCCCGGCCGCGTCTCGGCCCTGGTCAACATCGACGCCGGCGTGGAGGTCCACCCCGCCGAGTCGGACTGGTTCGGCTTCCTGCGCGGCCTCCCCTACACCGCGCCGACCCGGGAGGAGCTCATCGACGCCGCCGGCGCGGCCGCCGAACTCGTCGCCCCCGGACTGCGCCCGCTGCCCGGCGGGACCGGCTGGCGGATGCCCTTCCACCCGCAGGACATGCTCGACTCCGTCGAGGAGTGCCGCGGCGACCACTGGGACACCTGGCTCGCGAGCGACTGCCCGGCGCTGGTGATCAACGCCACCCGCAGCCACGCCCTCCCGCGGGCCACCGCCGAGGCGATGGTCGACCGGCGCCCGGGAACGTCGTACGCACTCCTGGACGGGGACCACTTCGTCCCCTTCACCGACCCGGACGGAGTCCACCGGGCGGTCGCGCAGTTCCTCTCGTCCCTCTGACCCCGGCCGGAACGCCGAAGGGGCGGCGGGCCGATGGCCCGCCGCCCCTCCAGGGGTACCGCACGTGCGTGTTACTTGATGACGGTGATCCGGTTCGCCGCCGGCGGGGCGATCGGGGAGGACTCCGAGGAGTTCTTCGTCAGGTAGGCGTTGAAGCAGTCCAGGTCGGACGCGCCCACGAGCTTGTTCTTGTGCTCCTTCAGGACGGTGAAGCCGTCACCGCCGCCCGCGAGGAACTCGTTCATCGCGACCCGGTAGGTCTTGGCGGGGTCGATGGGCGCACCGTTCAGCTTCACCGAGTCGACGACGATGCGGTCGGCGCCCGCCTTCGTCAGGTCCAGGGTGTACGTGAAGCCCTTCGACACCTGGAGGATCTTCGGGTTCACCCCGTTGACCGGTCCGCTGACCTGCTGCTGGAGCGCCGTGACGAGCTGCGCGCCGGTCAGGTCCACGATGTTCATCATGTTGGTGAACGGCTGGACCGTGAAGGACTCGCCGTAGGTCACCACACCGTCGCCCTCGCTGCCCGAGGCCTTGTAGGCGAGGTCCGAACGGATGCCGCCCGGGTTCATGATGGCCAGCTGCGCGCCGCCCTTGTCCGCCGGGGAGAGCGCCTCGAGCTGCGCGTCGGCGATCAGGTCGCCGAGCGGCTTCTCGGGCGCCTCGGAGCCGCGGCCCGGGATGTCGGCCGAGATGAAGCCCTGCGGGCGGTTGGCGATCGGGGCCGCCAGCTCGTTCCAGCGCTGGATCAGCTCGGTCATGTCCGCAGCCTTGGGCTGGTCCCGGGTGACGACCTTGTTGACCGGCTTGGGCGAGGCGACCGGCGTACGGACGATGTCCTTGGTCTGCCGGTCGTAGGTGAGGGTGGTGTCGGTGAACAGGCGGCCGATGGAGGCGGCCGAGGTCACCGTACGCGGGTTGCCCGCGGGGTCGGGGATGTTGCAGGCGTAGGCCTGGTGCGTGTGACCGGTGACCAGCGCGTCGACCTTGGCGTCCACGTTCTTGGCGATGTCCACGATCGCGCCCGAGATGCCGGCGCCGGCGCCCGGGACGTTGCAGTCGTAGTTGTACGCGCCGTTGGCGGGCAGGCCGCCCTCGTGGATCAGCGCCACGATCGACTTCACGCCCTGCTTGTTCAGCTCGGCGGCGTACTTGTTGATCGTCTCGATCTCGTCGCCGAACTTGAGGCCCTTGACGCCCTCGGCGGTCACGACGTCCGGAGTGCCCTCCAGGGTGACGCCGATGAAGCCGATCTTCACGTCCCCCTTCTTCCAGACGTACGTCGGCGACATCATCGGACGCTTGGTCTTCTCGTCCGTGACATTGGCCGCCAGGTACTGGAACTGGGCGCCCGTGAAGTCCTTGCCGAACTCGAAGCAACCCTCGACCGGGTGGCAGCCGCCGTACGCCATGCGGCGCAGCTCGGTCTTGCCCTCGTCGAACTCGTGGTTGCCGACGCTGGACACGTCCAGGCCCAGCTTGTTCAGCGCCTCGATGCTCGGCTCGTCGTGGAAGAGCCCGGACAGCATCGGGCTGCCGCCGATCATGTCGCCGGCCGCGGCCGTGACGGAGTACTCGTGACCCTTGCGGGCCTCGCGCAGGCTGGTCGCCAGGTACTCGACACCGCCCGCGGGTATGGCCTTGGTGGTGCCGTCGGCCTGACGCTCGGTCACGGTGCCGGAGGAGCCCTGCGGGGGCTCCAGCGTGCCGTGGAAGTCGTTGAACGACAGCATCTGCACATCGACGGTCCGGCTCTTGGCCGCACCGCCACCACTCGCGGCACCGGCCGGAAGTGCGGCCGCGACCATCGCGCCGGCCCCGGCCGTGACGGCGAGAGCGGCGAGGGTCAACCGGCGGGTTCGGCGGTGCCGTTGTGGCGTCGCTGACATTTAGTCCCCTTATGTGACAGCGGTAAGACATGGGAGGTCCGCCGAAGCCTATGGTCAACGCGCGTAGCTCTACCAGGGGGTAACGGGTATCGCGTTGGTTACGTGCAGAAGAAGCACCGACCACGCGCCCGCACTCCGCCCCTCCGCCACGGCGGTCGTAGGCTCGTGCCATGACTGACGCAGCAGCGGCCCTGGAGCCGGGACGGCAGATTCAGACTCTCGACGAGCTGACGGAGGAACAGGCGAGCGCCGTACTCGACCTCATCGAGGACGCGGCACGCACGGACGGCACCACCGCCGTGTCCGAACAGGGACGGCTCCAGCTGCGCGGCGGACCGCGCGAGGGGATCCGGCACTTCCTGCTCACCGAGGACGGCCGGCTCTCCGCCTATGGCCAACTGGAGGACACCGACCCGGTGGAGGCCCCGGCCGCCGAGCTCGTCGTCCACCCGGCCCTGCGCGGACGCGGTCACGGGCGGGCGATGGGCACGGCCCTGCTGGCCGCCTCCGGCAAGCGGCTGCGGGTATGGGCCCACGGCGGCAAGTCGGCCGCCCGGCACCTCGCGCAGGTCCTGGGCCTGACCCTCTTCCGCGAGCTCCGCCAGCTGCGCCGGCCGCTGACCGACGGCGCCCCGCTGCCGGAGCCGGTGCTCCCGCCCGGCGTGAGCGTACGGACCTTCGTGCCCGGCGCCGACAACGCCGCCTGGCTCGCGGCGAACGCGGCCGCCTTCGCCCACCACCCCGAGCAGGGCTCGCTGACCCGGCGCGACCTCGAGGACCGGATCGCGCAGCCGTGGTTCGACCCCAAGGGGTTCTTCCTCGCGGAGCGCGACGGGGAGCTCGTCGGCTTCCACTGGACGAAGGTGCACGCGGCGGAGCGGCTGGGCGAGGTCTACGTGGTCGGCGTCCGCCCGGGCGCCCAGGGCGGCGGCCTCGGCAAGGCCCTCACGGCGATCGGCCTGCGCCACCTGGCGGCCCAGGGCCTCCCGACGGCGATGCTCTACGTGGACGCGGACAACCCGGCGGCCCTCTCCGTATACGAGGGCCTCGGCTTCACCACCCACGAGGTCGACCTGATGTACCGCACGGAAAGCTGACGCACTACTCAGCGGGATCCGGGGCGGAGCCCCGATCTTCCAGCCCCGCCGGCCTTTGAGGCGCGGGGTCCGGGCGGAGCCCGGCGGGGGCCCGGGGGCGGCGCTCCCGCCACGGCGCCGCACCCGCGCACGCCGGGGCACACCGCCCCCGCCACCCCCGCCGGGAGGCGGTTCGTGCACCACGCCGGACCCGGGAAGCCACACGCCATTAACCAGGCATTCAGAAGCGCTTGCGACTCTCCCCCAATGCAGCCCCGACTCCGACTGACGGCCGACTCGTCCGACGTGCCTGTCCTCCCGCGTGCGCGGAAGAATGGAGTCATGAGCCACCAGCCCAGCGCAGGCCCCACCGAGGTCCCCGCCCAGCACCCGTCTCACACCCCCGGCACCGCCTCCGGCTCCGCCCCCGGCCGGGCCGTCACCGGAGCCCACGCCCGCATAGGTTCCATTTCCGCGCACCGCCCGCACGTCGACCTCGAACCCGATCTCGACGCCGATCTGGACGCCTACGACGACAAGGACGGCGACGAGCTCCCCCCGGGCCGCTTCCTCGACCGGGAGCGCAGCTGGCTCGCCTTCAACGAGCGGGTGCTGGAGCTCGCCGAGGACCCGACGACCCCGCTGCTGGAGCGCGCCAACTTCCTGGCGATCTTCGCGAGCAACCTCGACGAGTTCTTCATGGTCCGCGTGGCCGGCCTCAAGCGGCGCATCGCGACCGGTGTCGCCACCCGTTCGGCCTCGGGCCTGCAGCCCCGTGAGGTGCTGGACCTGATCTGGACGCGCTCGCGCGAGCTCATGGCCCGGCACGCCGCCTGCTTCCAGCAGGACATCTCCCCGGCGCTCGCCGAGGAGGGCGTCCACCTGATCCGCTGGCCCGATCTCACCGAGAAGGAGCAGGCGCGCCTCTTCACCCTGTTCCGCAACCAGATCTTCCCGGTGCTGACCCCGCTGGCCGTGGACCCCGCGCACCCCTTCCCGTACATCTCCGGCCTCTCCCTGAACCTGGCCGTGGTCGTGCGCAACCCCGTCAGCGGCCACCGCCACTTCGCCCGGGTCAAGGTCCCGCCGCTCCTCTCCCGCTTCCTGGAGGCCTCCCCGCAGCGCTACGTCCCGCTGGAGGACGTCATCGCCGCGCACCTGGAGGAGCTGTTCCCCGGCATGGAGGTGCTCGCGCACCACATGTTCCGCGTGACCCGCAACGAGGACCTGGAGGTGGAGGAGGACGACGCCGAGAACCTGCTCCAGGCCCTGGAGAAGGAACTCATGCGGCGCCGCTTCGGCCCGCCCGTGCGCCTGGAGGTCGAGGAGTCCATCGACCCCGGCGTACTGGACCTGCTGGTGCAGGAGCTGAAGGTCAACGCCTCCGAGGTCTACCCGCTGCCCGGCCCGCTGGACCTGACCGCCCTCTTCGGCATCGCCTCGCTGGACATCCCGGAGCTGAAGTACCCGAAGTTCGTCGCCGGCACCCACCGCGACCTTGCCGAGGTCGAGTCCGCCTCGGCGCCCGACATCTTCGCCGCCCTGCGCGAGCGGGACGTCCTGCTGCACCACCCGTACGACTCCTTCTCCACCTCGGTGCAGGCCTTCCTGGAGCAGGCCGCCGCCGACCCGGACGTCCTCGCCATCAAGCAGACGCTCTACCGCACCTCCGGCGACTCCCCGATCGTCGACGCCCTGATCGACGCCGCCGACTCCGGCAAGCAGGTCCTCGTACTCGTCGAGATCAAGGCCCGCTTCGACGAGCAGGCCAACATCAAGTGGGCGCGCAAGCTGGAGGAGTCCGGCTGCCACGTCGTCTACGGGCTCGTCGGCCTCAAGACCCACTGCAAGCTGTCGCTCGTCGTCCGCCAGGAGGGCGACCAGCTGCGCCGCTACTCGCACGTGGGCACCGGCAACTACCACCCCAAGACCGCCCGGCTCTACGAGGACCTCGGCCTGCTCACCGCCGACCCGCAGGTCGGCGCGGACCTCTCCGACCTCTTCAACCGGCTGTCCGGCTACTCGCGCCGCGAGACCTACCGCCGGCTGATGGTGGCGCCCCGCTCGCTGCGGGACGGGCTGATCGCGCGGATCGACAAGGAGGCCGCCCACCACCGGGCCGGCCGCCCCGCGTACGTCCGGCTCAAGATGAACTCGATCGTCGACGAGGCCCTCATCGACTCGCTCTACCGGGCCGCCCAGGCGGGCGTGCCCGTCGACATCTGGGTGCGCGGGATCTGCGCGGTGCGCCCCGGAGTCCCCGGGCTCTCGGAGAACATCCGGGTCCGCTCGATCCTCGGCCGCTTCCTGGAGCACTCCCGGGTCTTCGCCTTCGGCAACGGCGGCGAACCCGAGGTGTGGATCGGCAGCGCCGACATGATGCACCGCAATCTCGACCGCCGTATCGAGGCACTGGTCAGGGTCGCCGACCCGGCCCACCGCGCGGCACTGGACCGGATGCTGGAAACCGGGATGTCCGACGCCACCTCCTCCTGGCACCTGGGCCCGGACGGCGAGTGGACCCGGCACAGCACGGACGCGGACGGACTGCCGCTGCGGCACGTACAGGAGACGCTCATAGACGCCCGGAGGCGCCGGCGTGGCTCAGCCAAACCATGACCCGATTACGGCGACGGCGGACGCAGGTGCCGTACTCGGCGCGTACCTGCGCGCCCAGGCCACCGCTTTCCTCCGCGCGCTGCGCCTGCACGATGAAGGCGCAGCGAGCGGGGCCGCCGAAGGAAGCGACGCGGCGCGCAGCCTGCGGGGGGCTGCGCGCCGCATCAGCGGATCCCTGGCCACCTTCCGGGTGGTGACCGAATCCTCCTGGGCGGACGGGCTGCGCACCGAGCTGGTGTGGCTGTCCTCGACCCTGGCGGACGAGCACGCGTACGCGGCCCGGCTGACCCGGCTGATGGACGCCCTGCACCGGCTGTCGGGCTCCCCGGAACTGCCGGCTCCGCGCGCCTCGGCCGGCGCCGCCGGCTCGCTGACGGTGGGCTCGGCGCGGGCCGGCGCCCTGCTGGAGCGCCAGCTCACCCTGGCCCGTACGCGCGCCCACTCGGCCACCCTCCAGGCGCTCGGCTCCTCCCGCTTCCACGCGGTGGCGGACGCGGTGGCGGTGCTCGCCTCGGAGGTTCCGCTGGACGCGGTCGCGGCCCGGGGGCGGGTGGCGGACGTACTGGTCCCCCTGGCGGCCGTGGCCGAAACTCGACTGTCGGCGGCGGTCTCGGTCCTGCCGCCGGCCGACGCAGCCCACCCGTACAACGCGGACCACGACGGGCCCTGGCACGAGGTACGCCGCCTGCTGCGGGTCCACCGCTATGCGCGGGAGGCCCTGGGCGAGGACGTGACCCGGTCGGCGGCCGCGGGCGAGGCCCTGGACCGCCACCGCGACGCCGCCGAGGCCGCCACCGCCTCGGCCACGGCGGCCCGCACCCCGAGGATCGCCCCGGCGACGGCGTACGCCCTCGGCGTCCTGCACGCCGACCAGCGCCACGAGGTCGAGGCGGCCAGGCTGGAGTTCCGGCACATCTGGCTCCCGGAGCCCGCGGTCACGCCGCGATAACGTGCGGGTAACGGATGATGACGGCTGTGGGCGACCGGCCGGCGGCGCACCGGGTCGTCCGCCACGGTTCACCGTCCGTTCACTCGGGCCGGTCGGCTGCTTCACCTGTTCTGCCTAATTTCGGTGATGCACGGAGCGAGTCGCTTGCAGACGGAGCAGCTCAGCCGCGCACCACCGACGCAGTCCTCTTCGCACGCCGCCCCGATACAGAAAGCGGCCGGCGGCTTCTGGAAGGAACACCCGAAAAGTGAAGCTTCAGCGCAAGAACATGCTTCGTGCCTCCGCCCTCGGGGCGCTTGTCGTGTCCGGCGCCCTGGTCCTCACGGCGTGCGGCTCGGACGACAACACCAAGGGGACCGACGGCTCGGCGAAGCCCTCCGCGGCCGCCGCGGGCGACATCAAGTGCGACGACGCCAAGGGCAAGCTCCTGGCGTCCGGCTCCTCCGCGCAGAAGAACGCGATCGAGCTGTGGATCAAGAACTACATGGCCGCCTGCTCCGGCGTCGAGGTCAACTACAAGTCCTCCTCCTCCGGTGAGGGCATCGTCGCCTTCAACCAGGGCACCGTCGGTTTCGCCGGCTCCGACTCGGCGCTGAAGCCGGAGCAGGTCGAGGAGTCGAAGAAGATCTGCACCGGTGGCCAGGGCATCGACCTCCCGATGGTCGGCGGCCCCGTCGCCCTCGGCTTCAACGTCGCAGGTGTGGACAAGCTGAACCTCGACGCCGCCACGATCGCCAACATCTTCAACGACAAGATCAAGAAGTGGGACGACGAGGCGATCAAGAAGCTGAACCCCGGCGTCACGCTTCCCTCCACCGCCATCCAGGCCTTCCACCGCTCCGACGACTCGGGCACCACCGAGAACGTCACCAAGTACCTCAAGGCCGCCGCCCCCGACGCCTGGCCGCACGAGGCCGCGAAGAAGTGGGCCGCCCCGGGTGGCCAGGCCGCTTCCGGCTCCGCCGGTGTCGCCGCGCAGGTCAAGCAGGTCGACGGCGCGATCGGCTACTTCGAGCTCTCCTTCGCCAGCGCCCAGGGCATCAAGACCGTCGACCTGAACACGGGCGCCGCCGCCCCGGTCAAGGCCACCGGTGAGAACGCCTCCAAGGCCATCGCCGCCGCCAAGATCGCCGGCACCGGCTCCGACCTGGCCCTGAAGCTCGACTACACCACCAAGGCCGAGGGCGCCTACCCGCTGGTCCTGGTGACCTACGAGGTCGTCTGCGACAAGGGCAACAAGGCCGAGACGCTCCCGACCGTGAAGTCCTTCCTGAACTACGCCGCCTCGGACGCGGGCCAGAAGGTCCTCCTCGAGAACGGCTACGCGCCGATCCCGGCCGAGATCAACGCCAAGGTTCGCGAAGTCATCAACACCCTCGGCTGAATCCTGACCCCCCGAGGTGTCGGCCACCCCCGTCCGGGCAGCCGACACCTCGGGGGACCCTTCCCCTCCACCCAGGGGAAATCCGGTGCACCGCCGCCAGGGGGCCTGCCCCCCACACAGACCGGAAAGACCATGGCTTCCACCACACCCACCCAGATAGACACGGCTCCGCCTGTCGCCAAGAGCGGAAGGTCCACCGGCCGCGCCGGTGACAAGATCTTCGCCGGGCTCTCCAAGGGCTCCGGCATCCTGCTCCTGGTGATCATGGCGTCGATCGCCGCCTTCCTCACCTACCGCGCCACGATCGCCCTGTCGAAGAACGAGGGGAACTTCCTCACCACCTTCGACTGGAACGCGTCGGCCAACCCGCCCGTCTTCGGCATCGCCGTCCTGCTCTTCGGCACCGTCGTCAGCTCGATCATCGCGATGGCCATCGCGGTACCGATCGCTGTCGGCATCGCCCTGTTCATCTCGCACTACGCGCCGCGCAAGCTGGCCGCGCCCCTCGCCTACGTGGTCGACCTGCTGGCCGCCGTGCCGTCGATCATCTACGGCATCTGGGGCGCCCTCTTCCTCGTCCCGCAGCTGAACGGCCTGAACCTCTGGCTGGACGAGTACCTCGGCTGGACGTACGTCTTCGAGAAGACCCAGGTCGGGGTCGCCCGTTCGCTCTTCACCGTCGGCATCCTGCTCGCGATCATGATCCTGCCGATCGTGACCAGCGTCAGCCGTGAGGTCTTCCTCCAGGTCCCGCGCATGAACGAGGAGGCCGCCCTGGCCCTCGGCGCGACCCGCTGGGAGGTCATCCGGATGTCGGTGCTGCCCTTCGGCCGCTCCGGTGTCATCTCCGCGTCGATGCTCGGCCTCGGCCGCGCGCTCGGCGAGACCATGGCCGTCGCGACCGTCCTCTCCCCGAGCTTCCTGATCTCCGGCCACATCCTGAACCCGGGTGGCGGTACCTTCGCGCAGAACATCGCCGCGAAGTTCGACGAGGCCAACGAGTTCGGCCGGGACGCCCTGATCGCCTCCGGTCTCGTCCTCTTCCTGCTCACCCTGCTGGTCAACGGTGCAGCTCGGCTGATCATCGCTCGCCGCAAGGACTTCTCGGGGGCGAACGCCTGATGAGCCACGCAATCCAGGACCAGCGGCCCACCCGGGCCCGCAAGTCCGCCGCCCCCGCCAGCCTCACCCGCGGCGGCCTGCCCCGCTGGGCGCCGGCCGGCATCGCGGTCCTCGCGATCGCCCTCGGCTGCGGCGTCGGCCTCGCCTTCGACCTGCACAGCAAGGTCCAGTGGGGGCTCATCGCGGCCCTGCTGTTCATCGCCATCACCTACACCGCCAGCGCGGTGGTCGAGAACGGCCGCCAGGCCAAGGACCGCGTCGCCACCTCCCTCGTGTGGGTCTGCTTCGTCCTCGCCGTCATCCCGCTGCTCTCGCTGATGTGGACCACGATCAGCCGCGGCCTGGAGCTGCTGAGCGGCAACTTCCTCAGCCACTCCATGAACGGTGTGACCAGCTTCGACGAGGGCGGCGGCGTCTACCACGCCCTGCTCGGCACCATCGAGCAGGTCGCCCTCGCCACCCTGATCGCGGCCCCCATCGGCCTGCTGACCGCCGTCTACCTGGTCGAGTACGGCAAGGGCCGCCTCGCCCGGTCCGTCACCTTCTTCGTCGACGTGATGACCGGCATCCCCTCCATCGTCGCGGGCCTGTTCATCCTGACGACCTGGAACCTGATGCTGGGCTTCGGCCCGTCCGGCTTCGCCGGCGCGATGGCCCTGTCGATCCTGATGATGCCGGTCGTGGTCCGCTCCACCGAGGAGATGCTCAAGCTCGTCCCGAACGAGCTGCGCGAGGCCGCCCTCGCCCTCGGTGTGCCGAAGTGGCGCGTGATCCTCAAGGTCGTGCTCCCCACCGCCATCGGCGGCATCTCCACCGGTGTGATGCTGGCCGTCGCCCGCATCGCCGGCGAGACCGCACCGATCATGCTGCTGGTCTTCGGCACCCAGCTGATCAACGGCAACCCCTTCGAAGGCGCCCAGTCCTCGCTCCCCCTCTACATCTGGGAGCAGTACAAGGTCGGTAGTGAGCCCTCCTACGACCGGGCATGGGCCGCAGCGCTCGTCCTGATCGCCTTCGTCATGATCCTCAATCTGGTGGCCCGCGGCATCGCCCGCTGGAAGGCCCCGAAGACCGGTCGCTGACGCGACTGTATGAAAGCGAAGTGACCCCTCATGGCGAAGCGAATCGACGTCTCCGGACTGTCCGCCTTCTACGGAACCCACAAGGCCATCGATGACATCTCGATGACCGTGGAGCCCCGCTCCGTGACGGCCTTCATCGGCCCCTCCGGCTGCGGCAAGTCCACCTTCCTGCGCACCCTCAACCGCATGCACGAGGTCACCCCCGGCGGCCGCGTCGAGGGCAAGGTCCTGCTGGACGACGAGAACCTGTACGGCGCCGGCGTGGACCCGGTCGCGGTCCGCCGCACCGTCGGCATGGTCTTCCAGCGCCCGAATCCCTTCCCCACCATGTCGATCTTCGACAACGTGGCGGCGGGCCTGCGGCTGAACGGCAGCTTCAAGAAGTCCGAGCTCACGGACATCGTCGAGAAGTCGCTCCAGGGCGCCAACCTCTGGAACGAGGTCAAGGACCGCCTGAACAAGCCCGGCTCCGGCCTCTCCGGCGGTCAGCAGCAGCGCCTGTGCATCGCCCGCGCCATCGCGGTCGAGCCCCAGGTCCTGCTGATGGACGAGCCCTGCTCGGCCCTCGACCCGATCTCCACGCTGGCGATCGAGGACCTGATCGGCGAGCTCAAGGAGCGCTTCACGATCGTCATCGTGACGCACAACATGCAGCAGGCGGCCCGCGTCTCGGACCGCACCGCCTTCTTCAACCTGTCGGCCGTCGGCCAGCCCGGCAAGCTCATCGAGCTCGACGACACGGACCGGATCTTCTCGAACCCGTCCGTCCAGGCGACCGAGGACTACATCTCGGGCCGCTTCGGCTAGACCCCCGCGACGCCATGCGGCTCCGCCGCATGGAAGACGTCCTGCGGTGCTGCATGGCGGTGCCACCGCAAGGCGAAAGAAAAAAGGGCCGGCTCCCCCTGGGTGGGGGGAGCCGGCCCGCTTTCGTTCCCGGGCGGAGCCGCTAGCCGAAGGCCAGGTTCACGACCCAGAAGCTGAGCGCGGCGACCAGGGCCGCGGCCGGCATCGTGATGAACCAGCCCATGACGATGTTCTTGGCGACGCCCCAGCGGACCGCGTTCACACGCTTGGTCGCACCCACACCCATGATCGCCGAGGTGATCACGTGGGTGGTGGAGATCGGCGCGTGGAAGAGGTACGCCGAACCGAACATGATCGAGGCGCCGGTGGTCTCCGCCGCGAAGCCCTGCGGCGGGTCCAGCTCGATGATCTTGCGGCCGAGGGTGCGCATGATGCGCCAGCCACCCGCGTACGTACCCAGCGACAGCATCACGGCGCACACGATCTTGACCCAGACCGGGATCGCCGCGTCGGCGGTCTGCACATCGGCGATGACCAGGGCCATCACGACGATGCCCATCGTCTTCTGCGCGTCCTGGAGACCGTGGCCGAGCGCCATGGCCGCCGCCGACACCGTCTGCGCGATACGGAAGCCGTGCTTGGCCTTGTGCGGGTTGGAGCGGCGGAACATCCACAGGATGACCACCATCACCAGGTAGCCGATGAGCAGACCCACGACCGGCGAGACGAACATCGGGATGACGACCTTGTCGATCACCCCGCTCCAGATGACACCCGTGCCACCGGCCAGCGCCGCACCCACCATGCCGCCGAAGAGGGCGTGCGAGGAGGACGAGGGCAGGCCGAAGTACCAGGTGATCAGGTTCCAGACGATGGCGCCGACCAGCGCCGCGAACAGGATCCACATGCCGGTGCTGCCGTGGGGCGTCTCGATCAGGCCCTCGCTGACCGTCTTGGCCACCCCGCTGCCCAGGAAGGCACCGGCGAGGTTCATCACGGCCGCCATGGCCAGCGCCGCGCGCGGGGTCAGCGCCCGCGTCGAGACGGAGGTCGCGATCGCGTTCGCGGAGTCGTGAAAACCGTTCGTATACGTGAAGCCGAGCGCGACGGCGATGGTCACGACCAGAGCGAAGGTGTCCACGAGGTTCAGGACTCCTTGACCGCGATGGTCTCCACCGTGTTCGCAACGTGCTCGAACGCGTCGGCCGCCTCTTCCAGCACGTCGACGATCTGCTTGAGCTTCAGCACCTCGATGGCGTCGTACTTGCCGTTGAAGAGCTGGGCGAGCAGCTTGCGGTGGATCTGGTCGGCCTGGTTCTCAAGGCGGTTGACCTCGATCCAGTACTCGGTGAGGTTGTCCATCGTCCGCAGGTGCGGCATGGCCTCGGCGGTCAGCTCGGCCGCGCGGGCCAGGACCTCGATCTGCTGCTCCACACCCTTGGGAAGCTCCTCGACGTTGTAGAGGACGACGAGGTCGACGGCCTCCTCCATGAAGTCCATGATGTCGTCGAGCGACGAGGCCAGGTTGTAGATGTCCTCGCGGTCGAACGGCGTGATGAAGGAGGAGTTCAGCTGGTGGAAGATCGCGTGAGTGGCGTCGTCCCCCGCGTGCTCCGCTGCCCGCATCCGCTCCGCGATCTCGGCCCGGGCGGAGGAGTCCGCTCCGAGCAGTTCCATCAGGAGCTTGGAGCCCGTGACGATGTTGTCCGCGGATGCGGCGAACATGTCGTAGAAGCTCGTCTCCCTGGGGGTCAGACGAAATCGCACGTGAGGTCCTCGGGGTGCATTGGATTCGGTCAGGCTGATGCTAGGCGCATCCCCCGGCCACGGCTAACCGGCCGTTCCCCAGTGTCCTCCATCAGGCAGAGTGAGGACCACGGACCCCTGCCCGGTGCGGCGGGGCCCGGTATTCTATACCCATGAGGGGTATGCATCCCTCGTTCCGGACCACGGGAGGACGTATGACGACCATCGAGGCGGAGGGCTCCGCGGAGGGCTCCGGGACCGTCCACGGCTACCACCACCAGAAAGACGAACACCTCAAGCGACTGCGCCGGATCGAGGGCCAGATCCGCGGCCTCCAGCGGCTCGTCGACGAGGACGTCTACTGCATCGACATACTCACCCAGGTCTCCGCGAGCACGAAGGCACTGCAGTCCTTCGCGCTCCAGCTGCTGGAGGAACACCTGCGGCACTGCGTCGCCGACGCCGCGGTCAAGGGCGGTACGGAAATCGACGCCAAGGTCGAGGAGGCCACCAAGGCCATCGCCCGCCTCCTGCGCACCTGACCGCCCCGGCCCCGGCCGGCCGGTCCCGGCCCCGCCGGCGTTCGAGGCGCGGGCTCCGGGGCGGAGCCCGGCGACGGCGCCGGCCCCACTCCAGGCCCCTGGCCACCACGGCGGCCGGCTACTGCCCGAGCAGGACCTCGTCGATCCGGTCCAGGCTCAACCGCTCCTCGACCGCCGCCGACGCAGCGATGATCAGCTCACCACACAGCTCGATCTCGGCGAGAGCAACGTGGTCCTGCACCGTCGTACCGCCTGCGGGAGTCACGCGTGTCACCTCAATCTGCCACCGGCCAGCGGCCGTCTTCGGTCATACCGCACCGCACCACGCGCCGGCGCCCGGCTTCTCAGCGTAGGGAGGCCGCGCCGCTCCCCGCATGACACGGATGGACCATTTCCGGATACCGGGCCATGGCCCGATCGCGCCGCCCCTCCCTCACCATCCCCACTAGTCGGCGATCTTCCCGGCGTAAATGTCCCCAGTTGCGGGCAATACGACGGTCACCGGCGTCCCGAACCCGTACAGCAACGTGGTCGACGACACATCGATCACGCCATTGTTGACGTACGTGAACCGGTGCCTGACCTTCCGCAGGCGGCCCTCCTCGTCCAGGTAGGCGTCGAACGGCACGGCGTCCTTGCTGAACCCTTTCGCCGCCGCCTCCAGCGCTCCCCGCACCCCCGGGGACGCGCTCCCCGCCGCCCGCCCGATGTCCGTGGTTCCCCGGTAGTGCCGCACCTTGGTGCCGGCCACCTCGGTCTCCCCCACGTACGTCACCTGCTGCGCGCCCCGCAGCAGCTCGGCCGCGACCAGCGGATCGGTGGCCCCGCCCGTCACCAGGTTCCCGTCGCCGAGGGTCGTCGTGTCGACCCGGACCCACTTGTCGTCCGGGACGCCCGCGCCGCGGTTCTTCATGTACAGCGCGCCCGGCACGAGCAGCTCGGTGATGGGCCGGTGCTCGGCCTTGCCCTTCACATCGGCCGGGAGCATCACCAGGAGCTGCCCCATCCGGTTCTTGAAGTCCACCCCGCCCTCGCCCCGGATCGTGACCCGGGTCCCGCCCGTGGCCATCTCCATGGCCGTACGGGCGCGGGCGCTGCCGGTCCGCACCAGTGCGTCGGCGGCCCCGCGGACCACCGCCGCCGGGTCCGCCGCCGGGGGCCGGTCGTCGTTCCCGTCGCCCGCGCACCCGCTCATCGCCGTGACCGCCAGGGCGACGCCGACGGCGAGCACCGCCTCACCGGCAGGCCCGCGCCGACGCCTGTGCTGGTGAACCACCATCGCCTGCCAACCCCCAACGCATGACCGCTGCTTGCCCGAGGCCCCCACCCGCTCCGTTTAACGAGGTCCGGGGTTTCCCGTCACGGGGACGCGCCCTCCCCGCCCGGCGCCCGCCCCGGTACCGTGGAGAGGTGGAACCGCACACCGAAGCGACACTGGTCCCTCCGCTTGACTCCCTGCCGCTCCCACGGCCGCACGCGCAGCCGGAGCCGCCGGCCGGCCACACCACATCCACCGCCGATCGCGGATCGTTCTGCCTCGCCGTCTGCACCTGCGGCTGGACCGGTCCGGCCCGCCGCTCCCGCGACCTGGCCCGCAAGGACGCGGCCCGCCACCCGGCGGCGTAGGGGCACGGCCCGCCCCTTCCAGGGCCCCTGCTAGACCGTTCGGACCGCCCGGCTGGCCGGGCTCCGCCGCAGCCGATGCCCTGGATCCATGCCAGGATCCGCAGCCCGCCTCGCGGCCCTCCTCTGGGCCCTGCTCATCGCGCTCACCCCGGCCGCCGCGGCCTGGGCCAGACCCGTGGGCTCGGCGGACAGCCCGGCCGACGTGGCCCTGGCCATCGGACTCACCTCCGCCGCGGCCGTGGCCACGGGCTGGTGGCTGCGCTCCCGGTACCGCCGCCGCGACACCGACGGCGGCGATCCATGAGGCCCCGCCGTCGGCCGACGGCGGTCCGGATGTGCTTCGGGGCGGCGGTGCTGTGCCTGCTGGCGGCCGTGCTGCTCGCCGTCTGGAACTCGTACGCGCAGACCTGAACCGGCCCCGCGGAGGACGTCAGGCGGCGAGGTCGCTCTCGTGCGTACGCTGCCCCGCGGGCGGGGTCTGCGCCTGCGGCAGGTCGACCGGCCGCGGCAGCGCGCCGCCCCTGGCCCGTACGAGCCGGCCGGCGCGCCGGGAGCGGGCCACCGCCCGCACGGCCGGGTTCAGCGCCGCCATCGCGAGCGGCGCGAGCAGCAGCACCACGGCGGTGCCGAGCGCGAAGGCCCCGATGACGTCGGTCGGGTAGTGGACGCCCATGTACACGCGGCAGAGGCCTTCGGCGAAGGCCAGCCCGATCCCCAGGAGGCCGAACCTCCGGTTCGCCACGAACAGGCCCACGCCCAGGGCCATCGCGAGGGTGGTGTGGCCGCTGACGAAGGAGAACTCGGTGTGCCCGAGCCCGGCGCCGAGGCCGGAATCCAGCACCTGGAGGCCCTCGTGCTGCATGAACGGCCGCGGCCGCCCGACGAACTCACGCAGCGGCACATTCACCAGCAGCGCCAACCCGGCGGCCAGCGGGGCCCAGACGAGCGCGGCGCAGGCCTCGACGGCGGTGGCCTCGTCCTGCCGGCGGGCGCCGTGCCAGCACCACAGGACCAGCAGCACCAGGGCGAGCAGGATCCCGTACTCCCCGGCCAGGCTCACGGCCCGGTCCAGCCACGCAGGAGCGTGCCGGGCGGCTCCGTTGATCCCGTACAGCAGGCTGACATCCACGTTCGGCCCACCTGTTGTGAGTCCAGCCATGGTGATGCGGCCCCTTGCCCTTGCCGTGGTCCCCTGCGGACGCACCCCTGTGTGCGCCCCTCCGCCCCCACTTGATCAACCCCCGCGTTCATGGAACGCCCGTTCTGGCTCCTACGTTCCATTCTCCACGCAATGATCACTCCAACGTTATCGAAGAGTGACTCATCGTCGCAGCTCAGGGCCTTCGCCTTACGGTGAGTTACTAAGACGCCCGACCGGCGGCGGAACGCTCCGGAAGGGCCTCCGCACCATCTTTGGTCACGCGCGTCGCACCGAAGTAATCGGGGGTGTCGATCTTGTCGAACCGGATGACGGCGCCGGTGTAAGGGGCGTTGATCATGTAGCCGCCGCCCACGTACAGCCCGACGTGCCGGATCTCCCGCGAGTTCGTCAGATCGTCGGAGAAGAAGACCAGATCACCGGGCAGGAGTTGATCGCGCGAGGGATGCGGCCCGGCGTTGTACTGGTCGTTCGCCACCCGCGGCAACGTGATCCCCACGGTCTCGTACGCGGCCTTGGTCAAGCCGGAACAGTCGAACCGCCCGCCCTGATCGGGCGTCCCGTTCCCACCCCACAAATACGGCGTCCCGAGCTGCTTCTGCGCGAAGTAGATCGCCCCGGCGGCCTGTTGCGAAGGCGCCACCCGCCCGACGGGCCGCTCGAAACTCTTGGCCAGCGTGGTGATGGCCTTCACGTACCCCTGGGTCTCCTTGTACGGCGGAACCCCGCCGTACTTGATGACCGCGTAGGCACCCGCGTTGTAGGCCGCCAGCATGTTGGACGCAGGATCCCCCGGCACGCTCGCCACGTCCTTGGCCAGCTGGCAGTCGTAGGAAGCCGCGGAGGGAATCGCGTCGTTCGGGTCCCAGATGTCCCGGTCCCCATCGCCGTCGCCGTCAATGCCGTGGCCCGCCCAAGTACCCGGAATGAACTGCGCGATACCGCGCGCGTCCGCCGGACTCACGGCGCTCGGGTTCCAGCCGCTCTCGGAGTACAGCTGGGCAGCGAGCAGTGCCGGATTGATGGCCGGGCAGAGGTTGCCCCATTTCTCCACCAGCACCTGGTACTTCGCGGGAACGGCGCCCTTCGCCAGCCCCACCGCACGGCCACCCGCGCCGGCACCCACGAGGCCGGCCGCCGCCGAGTACGTCCCCACGACGAGGAGCGCCACGAACGTCAGACACAGCCCGAACCCGATCCCGCCGACCATCCAGAATCTGCGCACCCGTCAACCCTCCCCCATCCCCGTCACTTCAACGTGTTACGCGGCCGTGTCGCATGTCCTACTACCCCACTCGGAAGCCGGAACAGGCGATGCTCGCGTACTTCGTAGGGTCATCCTCGACGTGGTAGAAGACGACCGTCCAGTCCCCGGGGTCGGCGGACAGGGGCACGGCGGGCCACGTCCTGCCCGCGGCGTGCATCGTGAAGTCGTCCGGATACGTGAGCGTCACGTCGCCACCCGACTTCCAGTGCGTGTAGATGTCGACGGGCTTGCTCGTATAGCCGACGGCCCGGTTGTCCGCGGGGAAGGGCTTTCCCGTGGACGGCTCGATGTCGTGGGGGGACTTGACCGCCACGGAGACGTAGTACGGATCCGGCGCGGACTGGGCCATCTCCGCGTACTTGATCCGCATCTTGACCGACGCCGACCTGCCCGGCTTCCCGTTGACGCCGGTGGTCGACACCGCCGACTGGAAGCCGGCGCCCGGAGACTTCTCCTCGGCGGGCTGGTTGCACTGACCGACCCCCTGGACGGCCAGGTCCGGATCGGGGGCACCGGTCCACACATAGCGCGAGATCTGGTTGTTGTCGATGTATTCGGCCGGTGGTCCGGCAGCACCCTTGGAGCCGGTGGCCGCGGGTGTCCGCCCGCCTTGGGCCGCAGGCGGCGCACTCGTGGCACCGCCCTTGTCGACCCCGTCCCGGACCGCGCCCCCGGTGCCGCCGCTTCCACCGCTTCCCCCGCCGTCGAACGGGAGCAGCTTCCACGCCGCCAGGGAAAGCACCGCCGCCACGGCCACGCCCGCACCGACCCGGGCCCCGCGCCGCGGCCGCGGTCGCGGCTCCCGGGCAGCCTGCGGGCCCCGGTCGGGGTCCGTCGGAACGTACGGGTGGCCGGGCCCCTGCGTCCGCATCTCGTGCACCGGTACGGCCTCACCCAGCACGCCGAGCCCCAGGTACACCGGATCGTCGATCAGCGCGTCCCGGACCCCGCACCGCCGGATGACCTCGGCCGGATCCGGCCGCACCGCCGGATCCTTCGCCACGCACGCCTCGATCAGCGCCGACAGCCCCGGCTCCACCCCGGCCACGTCGATCGGCTCGTGCACCGCCCGGTAGCTCACCGTCGCCGCCACGCCCGTCCCGAACGGCGGCCGCCCCGTCGCCGCGTACGCGAGCGTCGCGCCCAGCGCGAACACGTCCGCCGCGGCCCCGGCCTCCGCTCCCAGCAGCACCTCCGGCGCCGTGTACCCCGGCGTTCCCGGAGCCTGCCCCTCCTGCGTGAGGGCCGTCTCCCCCACGCCCCGCGCGATGCCGAAGTCGATGAGCTGCGGCCCCTGCGCGCCCAGGATGACGTTCTGCGGCTTGAGGTCCCGGTGCGTCACCCCGTACGCGTGCACGCTCGCCAGCCCCTCCGCGAGCGCCGCGAACAGCCTCCGGCAGGTGTCCCCCGGCAAACGACCCCGCTCGCGCACGGCATGACTGAGCGTCGGACCGGCCACGTACTCGGTCGCCAGCCAGTACGGCGCCGCCGCCAGCGAGGCGTCGATCAGGTTCGCCGTGTACGCCGACCGCACCGCACGCACCGTCTCGGCCTCGCGCCTGAACCGGGCCAGCGCCTCCGGATGCCCGGTGATCTCGTCCCGGATCACCTTCACCGCGACCAGCCGCCCACCGGGCGACCGCCCGAGGTACACCTGCCCCATCCCCCCGGCACCGAGCCGGGCCAACAGCGCATGCGCCCCGATCTGCGCGGGGTCGACGTCTCTCAGGGCCTCCACCGGCACGAGCCTGCCACACCGACTCCCGCACTAAGAAGGCGGGTTGAGAAGAGGGAACCGACGGGCCGATTAGGAACGCGGCGCCACGTACAAACTCTGCGCGCTCCGCCCGATGGGCCCCTTCTCGTCGTGCAGCAGCGCGTCCGCGAGTCCGATCCCGGCGGCGTCCACACTCGTACGGGCCTCCACGCACGCCCACTCGCCCACCGGGTGGCGGTGGAGGTGCACGGTCAGGTCACCGTTGATGAAGACGTACCGCCCGAAGTCCATCACCGAGCTGATCCCGTTGCCCGAATCGGCGGCGATCAGCACCCGGTCCAGCGGCCTGGTCTCCTCCCCGGCGACGAGCGGCACCTTCATCCGCGTCCAGCAGGTGCCGGGGCCCAGTTCGACGAAGGCGCCCTCGGTGAACCGGGTCTCCATGGCCGAGTGGTAGCCGGTCTCCCACGGCACGGGGAAGAACGGCGTCACCTCCACCTCCCCCGGCGGCGGCAGCTGCGGCCCCGGGACCACGGCGGGCACGGCCTCCTCGGCGACCCGGATCCGCAGGGCCCGCGCCAGCATCACCGGCGCACCGCCCGCCGGCGCGAGGGCGGCCTCGACCACCTCCGTACTGCGCCCGGCCCGCAGCACACTGGTGGTGACCTCCAGCTCGCCGATCGGGACCGGCCGCAGGATCTCGTACGTGATCCGCGCGATCCGCATGTCCGTCCGCGCACCCGGCCGCTCCTCGACGGCCCGCCCGAGCAGCGCGGCCGGCGGCCCGGCATGCTGCGAGCCCGGGTCCCAGGGCCCCCGCGTGTACTCGGTGGCCAGGAACCGCCCGGCGTCGATCCGCTCGAAGAACCCCTCGTACCCGTCGTACCCCTCGGCAGCACCCATACCACGCACGCTACCGACAGGTAACCAGCTCCACCACCCCTTGCGCCGGCCCCGGCAGCGGCGGCCCCAGCGGACCCAGCGGCCCCTGCGGGCCCCTCCGACCCCCCTCCCTCACTCAGCGGGCGAACCCCAACCCCACCCCCAGCCCCACCAGCACCGAACCGATGGCCCGGTTCAGCGCCTTCTGCGCCTTCAGCATCCGGTCGCGCAGCCGGGAGACGGAGAAGAACAGCGCGACCGCCCCGAACCAGCCCAGGTGCGCCGCCGACATGAACAGCCCGTAGCCCACCTGCTGCCACACCGGGGTCTGCGGATTCACCACCTGCGTGAAGGTCGACACCACGAACAGCGTCGTCTTCGGATTGAGCACATTGGTCAGGAACCCCGACCTCATCGCCCCGAGCCGGGTCAGCTGCGGCTTGGACTCCAGGTCGACGGTCACCTCCGCCCGCGCCCGGAAGGTCCGTATCCCGATCCACACCAGATACGCCGCACCCGCCAGCTTGATCGCGGTGAACAGCGCGGTGGAGGAGGCGATCAGCAGACCGACGCCGAGCATCGTGTACGAGACGTGGACCAGCACACCGGCCGCGACCCCGGCTGCGGCGAACAGCCCGGTGGGACGCCCGTAGAGATAGCTGTTGCGCACCACCATGGCGAAGTCGGCGCCGGGACTGATCACGGCGAGGAGAGTAATAACGGCGACTGCGATCACTTCTGTCATACGCGGATGCTCACCGCCACCGCCCCGCGGATCAAGGGCTTCCGGGCGCCGTGCCCCGAGGAACCTCGCCGACCGGGGACAATGGACAGCGTGCCGAACCACCCCGCCGCCGCCGTCCCCGGCCTCCCCGCGCTCCCCGTCCTGCAGGCCGACTGCGCGAACTGCTTCGCGCTCTGCTGCGTGGCACTGCCCTTCGCCAAGTCCAACGACTTCGCCGTGAACAAGCCCGCCGGGACCCCCTGCAAGAACCTCCAGCAGGACTTCCGCTGCGGCATCCACACCCGGCTGCGCGACAAGGGGTTCCAGGGCTGCACCGTCTTCGACTGCTTCGGGGCGGGCCAGCAGGCCTCCCAGGTCACCTTCGGGGGCCGCGACTGGCGCACGCACCCGGGCACGGCCGGCCGGATGTTCGAGGTCTTCCCGGTCCTGCGGCAGCTGCACGAGCTGCTCTTCTACGTCAGCGAGGCCCTGACCCTCCCGGCCGCCGCCCCGGTCCACGCGGAACTGCGCCGGGCCCTGACGGAGACCGAGGAACTGACCCGCGCCGACGCGCAGGCCCTGGCCGACCTGGACGTCAGCCCCCTGCGCCAGCAGATCAACACCCTGCTCCTGAAGGCCAGCGAACTCGTACGGGCGAAGGTGCCGGGCCGCAAGAAGAACCACCGCGGCGCCGACCTGATGGGCGCGCGCCTGTCCGGAGCCGACCTCCGCGGCGCGAACCTCCGCGGCGCCTACCTGATCGCCGCCGACCTCACCGGCGCCGACCTCCGCACGGCCGACCTGATCGGCGCGGACCTCCGCGACACCAACCTCCGCGGAGCCGACCTCCGCGACGCCGTCTTCCTCACCCAGCCCCAACTGAACGCGGCCCAGGGCGACCCCACCACCCAAATCCCCCCAACCCTCACCCGCCCCACCCACTGGACCTGACCCGAACTCCCCGGCCGCTGCCCGGCGCCGCTTCAGCCCTCCCAGCCCCGCCCGGCGCCTCCTCCAGCCCCGCCCGGGAGCGCCCTCCAGCCCCGCCCGGGAGCGCCCCATCCAGCTTCGCCCGGCGCCCCTTCCAGCCCCGCCCGGGAGCGCCCCATCCAGCTTCGCCCGGCGCCCCTTCCAGCCCCGCCCCGGAGCGCCCTCCAGCCCCCCGCTGGCGCCCCTTCCAGTCCCACCTGGCGCCGCTTCCAGCCCCGCCGGCGTTTGAGGCGCGGGGGTCCGGGGGCGCCCCCGGCAACGGCGCCGCACCCGCCCACCACAGCCACCCCACCCACCCCGGACAAGGCCCGGCCCGGGAACCTCACACCCGCGCCAAAAACCCCCCGCACGGCAGCGAAGTACCCCTCCGGGTCCCCGACCCGCACCGCATGCCCCGCCGGCAACTCGACCAACCGCACCCCCGCCCTCCGCACCGTCATCTCCCGCGCATGCTCCGCGGACAGCACCCCGCTCCGATCCCCCCGCACCAGCAGCGTCGGCTGCCGCACCCCCAGCCAGTCCTCCCAGTGGTCCCCGTTCAGCCCCCGCTGGGACTCCACCATGTCCTCCACCTCGAACGCGGTCCCCCACCCGTCCGGGTACTCCCTCACCGACCCCGCCAGGTGCGGCGCGGCACTCCCCACCCCCGCCAGGAACTCCTCCCGGGTCGCCGCCCGTCTCGGCCACTCCCGGGCGAACGACAGGTCGCCGTCGACCACCGCCCCGATGTCCTCGACCACCACCGCCCGCACCAGATCCGGCCGCCGCGCCGCGAGCTGATACGCATTCACCCCGCCCAGCGAGTGCCCCAGTACCACCGCCGGCCCGAGCCCCAGCTGCTCCAGCAGGGCCGCCGCATCCGCCACGTACCCTTCCCGCGAGTACTCCCCCGCACGGTCCGAGTCCCCGTGCCCCCGCTGGTCCAGGGCGATCACCCGCCACGCCGGACCCACCTCCCGGGCCAGCCGCTCGAAGGCCGTCGCCCCCGCCCCGAAGTGGCCGTGCAGCGCCAGCAGCGGGGCTCCCGGCCCACCGAAGTCCGTATGGGCGAGCCGCCGCCCGTCCTGCGTCACCATCACCCCCGGCAACGGCCCCAGCTTGTCGGTGACCCGCTGCCGCAGCAGCTGGTACTCCTCCCACCGCCTCCGCAGCCGCCCGCCCGGCCGCTTCACGACCTGCCCCGGCGTGATCGTCTCCCCGCGCCGGAACTGCTCCCTCGTCAGATCGATCCGTATGCCGCCGGGCAGCAGGTTCCACCAGTGGTAGCCCTCCTGCCGGCCGCCGTGGAACACCTCGCCCCGCACCAGGTCCCCGCCCACGAGGTCCTGCACCACGAGAGCGGTGATGTCACAGTGCCCCCAGGCCGGATTCTCCGGAGTCCAGGGAATCTTCGTGATGTCGGAGGGCTCACAGGTCTCGGCCGACCATCCCGCCCGGATGGCCGCCTCGAGGTCCGCGAGAGTCCATGGAGTCGTCATGTTCCCCAGCGTGCCGCACCCCACTGACAACGCCGTCGCGCACGCCACCGCGCACCCACAAGACGACAATCATTGCCCGGCGTCACCCCCCGTGATACACAGAGTGACCGGATGTTCTCGCGCATACACACCGCCCCTGCCCAGGTCAGAGCGCGGAAGCGGAGCGCGGGCCGCGAGATCGGGTAAAGAGAGCCGTCAAGTCGACGACGACGGCGGTTTCATCAGCGAAGATAGTGCGTGACCCCTGCCGTCGGGCGAGGGGCTTCCGGAACTACCCATACAGGGGCGGTGAGTTACATGATCCTGGCAGCCGAAAAGGGCGACATCACCACCATCATCGGCGGAATCGCCCCGAACTGGGGGCCTTTCGGCAGTCTCGGCAACGAAGCGAAGGTCATGATCGAGGTGGTCATGGCCGTGGCGATCCTGCTCTGCCTGGGCATCGCCATCTGGGGGGCGGCCAAACAGCGCATCGGCGCGACCGCCCTGCGCGACACGTTCAGCGCCGAACAGGGCAAGGGCCTGATCGTGGCCGGACTCACCGGAGTCTTCATCATCGGCTCCCTCGGGACGCTGTTCACGATCGTCTACGGGATGGCCGTCTAGCCGGTCCGCGCGCCGGATCCCGTAGCTGATGACGCATCACCACACCACATCCACGCGGGAACCAGCGCTACCGTCGTACGACGCGGAGGGGGCGAACAGGGAATGAGCAACGACGACCAGTACGGCGGCGCCGGCGGCTACGGCGAGGTCGGCGGCACCGGCCAGACCCGCACCCGCCTCCCTGACGCCCCGGCCGACCCCTACGGCCCCAACCGCCGGACCCCACGCACCTCCCGCAGCCTGATCACGGTGGTCGGCGTGGTGGTCCTCCTGATCGCGGCCATCGCCTTCGCCAACTCGGGCCCGGACACCCCCTCGGACCCCGCCTCGGACAAACCCCCGGCCGCCTCCTCCACGGCAGCCACGGGCACGGACCCGGTCACGGGCAAATCCGCAGGCATCCCCAAGGGCTTCGCCCACGACGAACAGGGCGCCCAATCGGCGGCCGCCAACTTCGCAGTGGCCCTCGGCTCCGACGGCATGTTCAACACCGGCCGGAGAGGTGCCATCGTCCAGGCGGTGTACGCACCGGATGTCGCCGCCGCGCGGCAGAGCGACCTGGACCGCGTCTACACCGATACACAGTTCTTGGCGCGCATCGGACTCGATACCGCCGGAAAGGCGCCCAAGGATCTGACCTTCATCTCTCGCACGAACCCCGTCGGAACGAAGGTCGAGAAGTACAGCGCGGACACCGCGACCGTATCGGTCTGGTACTCGACCCTCTTCGGCCTCGCCGGTGAAGGCTCGAAGAGCCCGGTCACCGAAAGCTGGTACACGAACACGTTCGAGCTGCGCTGGATCGACAACGACTGGCGCATCGCGGACTTCACGCAGAAGGACGGGCCGGCCCCCGTGGGCCAGGACCAGCGGGCTGCCACCGCCGAGGAGATGGCCGCTGCCGTATCGCAGTTCGGGGGGCTCACCTATGCACGCTAGCCGTCGCGGCCTGTCCTTCGCGGCCGTCCTGGCCGCAGTACAGGCGACCGCGGTCCTGCTCTCCGCGCGCGCGGTGGCCGCGCCCACGCCCGCGCCGACTCCCGAGGCGACCAACAATCCCTGCGACCTCATCCGAGGTCCGGCCAAGGAATACTGCGAGCGCGGCAACGGCGGCGGCACCGGCGGAGCCCCCGGCCTCGCGCCCAGCGACCCGGCCGACGCCCTCAACCCCCTCGCCTCCCTCGCCCGCGGCTGCGCCGACGCCGCAGCCTGGATCGTCACCAAGCTCAGCGAAGCGGTCAAGGGCTCGGCCGAGGTCGACTTCACCAACCCCGCCTTCCTCAAGCAGTACGCCGTCGTCTTCGCCGCCTCCACCATCCTCACGCTCGTCCTGTGGCTCTTCGCCGTCGCCAAGCGAGCCGTCCGCGGCGTCCCCCTCACCACCGCCATGTCCGAAGCCATCGGCTTCCTCTGGCTCACCGTCCTCGCCTCCGCCTTCACCCCCCTCATCCTCTACACCGTCGTCTCCGCCACCGACGGCGTCACCGAGGTCATCGCCTCCGCCGCCGGCGGCCAGACCGACGTCTTCTTCGGCTCCTTCTCCGAAGCCCTCAAGAAGGGCGACGACATCGGCGGCGGCCCGATCATGCTGATCGTCGTCGCGCTCGTCACCGTCCTCGCTGCCGGCGTGCTCTACCTGGAGCTGTTCATCCGGGCCGCCCTCCTCTACGTCGGCGCCCTCCTCGGCGTCGTCGTCTACTCCGGGCTCGTCGACCGCAACCTCTGGGGCCACGTCCGCCGCTGGGCCGGCATCATGATCGCCGTCATCCTCGTGAAGCCGGTCATCGTCATCGTCCTCGGCCTCGCCGGCGCCCTGACCGGCGAGAAGGGCCCCAACGCCTTCTCCGCCGTCGTCACCGGCCTCGCGATCATCCTCCTGGCGATCTTCGCCTCCGCGATGATCTACCGCTTCGTCCCCGGCTTCGGCGACGAGATCGCCTCCGCCCGCTCCAACCGCAGCAAGGCCACCGACGGCGCCCAGGCGGCCGCCGTCATCAGCTCCCCGGCCTCCCTCGTCTCGCAGGGCATCAAGACCCACAGCAGCCGCGGCGCCCACCGCGGCGGCGACGGCGGCGGCAGCAACGCGCCCCGCCCCGCCAACCCCCTCTCCGGAGGCGTGGCCGCCCACAGCAGCCGACCCACCTCCGGCGGCGGGGCCGGCGGCGGATCTGTCCCCTCCGCCGCACCCCCGCCCCGCACGAGCTCGAGCACGAGGAACACAGGAGGTGACGGGCGTTGACGACCCAGTCCCACCAGATGCACCCGGTCGCGCCCCGCCGCACGTATCTCATCGGCCGCGCCCGGCCGAACGCGATCGTCGGCAAGAACCGCGAGACCGGCGAGATCGCCCTGATCATCGCCGGGGCGTTCTTCGGCATGATGAGCGGACTGCTCGTCCCCGACCTCACCCTGCGCATCGTCAGCCTCGCCGGCTTCCCCATGATCGCGCTGGCCGCCGTGTACGTCCCGTACAAGGGCCGCACCTTCTACCGCTGGTTCGAGATCAGCCGCAGCTACAAGAGGACCCTGCGCCGCGGCACGACGTACCGCTCCGGCGCCATGGAGGCCGGCATCCGCGGCTCCGACGGCCGCGAGGTCGAGGTCGGCCCGCCCCCCGGCATCGGCCGCATCAACTGGCTCGCCGCCCCCTTCGGCCCCGACGAGATCGCCGTCCTCCTGCACGCCGACCGCCGCACCGTCACCGCCGCCATCGAGATCGAAGGCCCCGGCGTCGGCCTGCGCGACAGCGAGGACCAGGAAGCCCTCGTCGACCGCTTCGGCACCCTCCTCAAGCACGTGGCCAACGGCGACGGCTTCGTCACCCGCCTCCAGATGCTCGCCCGCACCCTGCCCGCCGACCCCGACGCGCACGCCAAGGACGTGGCCCAGCGCGGCGACACCCAGTCCCCCGGCTGGCTGCGCGACTCCTACGACCAGCTCCAGTCGATGGTGTCCACCTCCTCCGAGCAGCACCGCGCGTACCTCGTCGCCTGCATGCACTACACGCGCGAACTCGCCGCCGAGGCCAATGCCATCGCCCGCGCCGGCACCCCCCACAAGGGCCGCAAGCTCGACCGCGACGCCGGTCTCGCCATCGTCATGGCCCGCGAGCTCACCGACATCTGTGCCCGCCTCGCCGAGGCCGACATCCGCGTCCGCCAACCGCTGGGCCAGGGCCGCCTGTCCTCCCTCGTGCACTCCATGTACGACCCCGACCACCCCATCGACCACATCCAGGCCATGACCAAGCGCAACGCCTGGCCGGCCGAGCTCGACGCGGTGGAGCCCACCTTCCTCCAGGCCAAGACCCGCGAGTCCTCCACCCGCGCCCCCTGGTGCCACGCCACCGCCTGGGTCAAGGAATGGCCGATGACGCCCGTCGGCGTGAACTTCCTCGCCCCGCTGCTCGTCCACACCCCCGACGTGATCCGTACCGTCGCCGTCACCATGGACCTGGAGCCCACCGAGGTGGCCATCGAGCGCATGCTCACCGAGAAGACCAACGACGAGGCCGACGCCTCCCGCGCCGCCAAGATGAACCGCACCGTCGACCCCCGCGACATCGCCGCCCACGGCCGGCTCGACCAAAGAGGTGAAGATCTCGCCAGCGGTGCGGCGGGAGTGAACCTCGTCGGGTACATCACGGTGTCCTCGCGTTCGCCGGAGGCCCTCGCCCGCGACAAGCGGACGATCCGCGCCTCCGCCGGGAAGTCCTACCTGAAGCTGGAATGGTGCGACCGCGAGCACCACCGCGCCTTCGTCAACACCTTGCCGTTCGCCACCGGCATCCGACGCTAGCTGGAGGGAAGTGCCGCCCATGCGAGATCCCATGTCCGCCCTGACGGACGCCTTCACCAGCTTCCTCTTCGGCAAAGTCGAAACCACGCGCCTGCCCGTCCGCACCTCCACCGGGCAGGCGCAAGCCGTCTACCTGCCCACCGCAGCCCCCGGACTCGGCGACTCCGGCGTCATCATCGGCCGCGAGGTCTACAGCGGCAAGGGCTACATCTACGACCCCTTCCAGCTCTACGGACAGCAGCTCCCGGCCCCCCACTGGCTGGTCCTCGGCGAATCCGGAAACGGCAAGTCCGCCCTGGAGAAGACCTACGTACTGCGCCAGCTCCGCTTCAAGGACCGCCAGGTCGTCGTCCTCGACGCGCAGGGCGAGGACGGCGTCGGCGAGTGGAACCTGATCGCCCAGCAGCTGGGGATAACCCCCATCCGCCTGGACCCCATCGCCGCCAACGACGACGGGATCCGCCTCAACCCGCTCGACCCGGCCATCACCGCGACCGGGCAGCTCGCCCTGCTCCGGACCATCATCGAGGTGGCCATGGGCCACGGCCTCGACGAGCGCGCCGGCTTCGCCCTCAAGGTCGCGCACGCCTACGTCGTCGACACCATCCGCGACCGCCAGCCCGTCCTCACCGACATCGTCGAGCAACTGCGCCACCCCGAGGCCGAATCCGCCCTGGCCATGAATGTCGACATAGACGATGTCCGGGCCTGGGGTCTCGACGTCGCGCTCGTCATCGACCGCCTCGTCGACGGCGACCTGCGCGGCATGTTCGACGGCCCGACCACCGTCGGCATCGACCTCGACGCCCCGCTGATCGTCTTCGACCTCTCCCACATCGACCGCAACTCCATCGCGATGCCGATCCTCATGGCGATCGTCGGCGTCTGGCTGGAGCACACCTGGATCCGGCCCGACCGCAAGAAGCGCATCTTCCTCGTCGAAGAGGCCTGGCACATCATCAACAGCCCCTTCGTGGCGCAGCTGTTCCAGCGCCTGCTGAAGTTCGGCCGCCGCCTGGGCCTGTCCTTCGTCGCCGTCGTCCACCACCTCTCCGATGTCGTCGACGGAGCCGCCGCACGCGAGGCCGCGGCCATCCTCAAGATGGCCTCGACCCGAACGATCTACGCCCAGAAGGCGGACGAGGCCAGAGCCACGGGCCGGGTCCTCGGCCTGCCCCGCTGGGCGGTGGAAATCATCCCGACCCTCACCCCGGGCATCGCCGTCTGGGACGTCAACGGCAACGTCCAGGTGGTCAAACACCTGATCACCGAAGCCGAACGCCCCCTGGTCTTCACCGACCGCGCCATGACCGAGTCGTCCGCCCCCACCCGCCTCCCCGCCGACATGCTCGCCGCCGAACTGGAGGCGGAGGAACGGGCCCTGTCCATCGAACGCCGCCGCGGCGGCCCGGGCTCCGCGACCACGGTGGCCTGACCATGCACGACGCACGACGTACGGAACCCCCCGCACGCGGCGGCGGCATCCCGGACGGCCTGCTGGTCGGCCTGCTGGCCTTCCTCCTCGGCCTGGCCGTCCTGGTCTGGTCGGCCACCGGCCTGGCCGCCGTCGCCGCCAAGGGCGCCTGGCCCGACACGGTCACCTTCACCCGGACCCCGGGGGCCGTCCGCGGCCTGATAGCGCAGCCGCACGACATCCCGGGCGCCTGGCCGGACACCGACCCGGGGGCCCTTTCGGGCTGGGGCCTGTTCTGGGGCCTGTTCGTCAGCCAGCTCCTGGTGCTGTTCGTCCTCACCGTCTTCGCCATCGGCGTGATCGCCCGCACCAAATCCCGCCGCGCCCTGACCAAACGCCTCACGGAACCCGCGACAGCGGAAGCGGAGGCGGCGACGGCGACAGCAGTACCGGCGGCTCAGCCCACCCCGTCAGCCCCGCCGGCGTTCGAGGCCCGGGGGTCCGGAAGCAGCGCCCCGGGCGGCCCGCCCGCACCCACTACGACCGCCCCGCCGCCCAGCCCGTACGCGCCCACCGCCACGGCGCCCACCGCACCGGCGGACGAGGCGTACCGCTACGGCTTCGGCTACGCCCCCCAGCCCGCGTCGGCGGCACCCCCCGCGTCCGCAGCCACCACCACGCCGGCGGACGGCATCGCCTTCGCCGCCCCCGACGACCGCCTCCGCGCCGCCGCCCACCGCATCCGGGAGACCGAGGGCGCGGCCCTGATCGTGAGCTCCGCCCCCACCCTCTGGGCCGAGACCAAGGACGCCCGCGCCAAACTCGGCCCGGTCCTCCTCTACGACCCCTCCCACCTGTGCGACACCCCGGCCCGCATGCACTGGAACCCGGCCGAGGGTTGCGCCGACCGCGACACCGCCGCCGCCCGCGCGATCGCCCTGCTGGCTCCCGTAAGGCCGCAGGCCCGCATGGACGCCGCCGTCGCGGACACCGCCGAGACCCTCCTGCGCAGCTGGCTCCAGGCCGCCGCCCTGGACGACCGCCCGTTCAAGCTGCTCCACCGCTGGGCCCAGGGCAACAGCGCCCAGGACCCGGTCCGCATCCTGCGTACGCACCCCCAGGCAGCCCCCGGCGCGGCCGGCGAGCTGGAGAGCGCACTCACCGCCCACCCCGAACGCCGCGAGCTCGCCCAGAGCCTGACGGCCCGGGCCCTTTCCTGCCTGACCTCGATCCACATCCGCGAGGCCTGCAATCCGAACCGAACAGATGCCCTCACCTTGGCATCGTTCGTCACCGAAGGGGGCACCCTCTATCTGGTGGGTGAACCTCTGGAGGATCCCCGCACCCACCCGGGTGCGATGCCCCTGCTCACCGCACTCGCCTCGCACGTGGTCGAGCACGGCCGCCGCATGGCCGCACGGTCATCCCACGGTCGGCTCGACCCACCACTTTCCCTGGTGCTGGACGACGTGGCCGCCGTGGCCCCCATCCCCCAGCTCCCGGAACTCCTGAGCGAGGGGACGCTTCCCCTGCTCGCCCTGTGCCGCAGCCGGGAGCAGGCCCGCTCCCGCTGGCCGCAGGGCGACTTCTAGACCGACGCGGCCGGCCGCTGGAGCACGTACTCCAGCTCCTTGGCGTCCGCGTTCCCGGGCGTCGGCACGACCACCCCGCTCGGCCGGAACCCGTACCGCCGGTAGAAGGCCGCGGCCCGCGGATTGTCCTCGTGGACGAAGAGCCGTACGCGCTCCAGCGCCGGCTCCTCCAGCCCCCAGGCCCACTCCAGTGCGCCGGCGAACAGGGCCTCGGTCAGCCCGGTCCCCCGCTGCCCGGCCCGCACGAACACGCCCACGACGTGCCCTTGCGTCTGCTGGACGCCCTGGTCGAAGAAGTCGGTGCTCCCGCCCTCCTCGACGATCACAGTCACCGACCCGTCCCAGGTCCCGTCGGGGGCCTCGGCGACGAACTGCCGTACCGCCCGCCCCTGTGACGCCCCCTCGGTACGTCCCTGCCAGAACTCATCGGGCTGCGCCTCGGCGTTCTCCACCGTCTCCAGGAAGGCCACGGGTGCCGCCGGGTCCTGCAGTGCGGAGATCCGCAGCTCCTTGACCTTCAACCACTCGTCACTACGTACTGCTCGTATCACGTGCTGGATCTCGCTCATGCGTCATGATCCTAGCCACGACCCCGCGGAGGCTTCACCTGAAAATCCGCCCGCCCGCCAACCGGCCCGTAAACGCAGAAAAGCCCCGCACCGAACCCTGAAAGGGCTGGTGCGGGGCTTTCCCACAATGATTGTTCGGCGGCGTCCTACTCTCCCACAGGGTCCCCCCTGCAGTACCATCGGCGCTGAAAGGCTTAGCTTCCGGGTTCGGAATGTAACCGGGCGTTTCCCTAACGCTATGACCACCGAAACACTATGAAATTTGAACGCTGGCATGAACACAGCTGTTCGTTATTTCAGAACTAACACAGTGGACGCGAGCAACTGAGGACAAGCCCTCGGCCTATTAGTACCAGTCAGCTTCACCCGTTACCGGGCTTCCACATCTGGCCTATCAACCCAGTCGTCTACTGGGAGCCTTACCCTCTCAAGGAGGTGGGAATACTCATCTTGAAGCAGGCTTCCCGCTTAGATGCTTTCAGCGGTTATCCCTCCCGAACGTAGCCAACCAGCCGTGCCCTTGGCAGGACAACTGGCACACCAGAGGTTCGTCCGTCCCGGTCCTCTCGTACTAGGGACAGCCCTTCTCAATATTCCTACGCGCACAGCGGATAGGGACCGAACTGTCTCACGACGTTCTAAACCCAGCTCGCGTACCGCTTTAATGGGCGAACAGCCCAACCCTTGGGACCGACTCCAGCCCCAGGATGCGACGAGCCGACATCGAGGTGCCAAACCATCCCGTCGATATGGACTCTTGGGGAAGATCAGCCTGTTATCCCCGGGGTACCTTTTATCCGTTGAGCGACGGCGCTTCCACAAGCCACCGCCGGATCACTAGTCCCGACTTTCGTCCCTGCTCGACCCGTCGGTCTCACAGTCAAGCTCCCTTGTGCACTTACACTCAACACCTGATTGCCAACCAGGCTGAGGGAACCTTTGGGCGCCTCCGTTACCCTTTGGGAGGCAACCGCCCCAGTTAAACTACCCATCAGACACTGTCCCTGATCCGGATCACGGACCGAGGTTAGACATCCAGCACGACCAGAGTGGTATTTCAACGGCGACTCCACAACCACTGGCGTGGCTGCTTCAAAGTCTCCCACCTATCCTACACAAGCCGAACCGAACACCAATATCAAACTGTAGTAAAGGTCCCGGGGTCTTTCCGTCCTGCTGCGCGAAACGAGCATCTTTACTCGTAGTGCAATTTCACCGGGCCTATGGTTGAGACAGTCGAGAAGTCGTTACGCCATTCGTGCAGGTCGGAACTTACCCGACAAGGAATTTCGCTACCTTAGGATGGTTATAGTTACCACCGCCGTTTACTGGCGCTTAAGTTCTCAGCTTCGCAACCCCGAAAGGTCACTAACCGGTCCCCTTAACGTTCCAGCACCGGGCAGGCGTCAGTCCGTATACATCGCCTTACGGCTTCGCACGGACCTGTGTTTTTAGTAAACAGTCGCTTCTCGCTGGTCTCTGCGGCCACCCCCAGCTCACGGAGTAAATCCGATCACCAGTGATGGCCCCCCTTCTCCCGAAGTTACGGGGGCATTTTGCCGAGTTCCTTAACCATAGTTCACCCGAACGCCTCGGTATTCTCTACCTGACCACCTGAGTCGGTTTAGGGTACGGGCCGCCATGAAACTCGCTAGAGGCTTTTCTCGACAGCATAGGATCATCCACTTCACCACAATCGGCTCGGCATCAGGTCTCAGCCTTAATGAGGGACGGATTTGCCTACCCCTCGGCCTACACCCTTACCCCGGGACTACCACCGCCCGGGCTGGACTACCTTCCTGCGTCACCCCATCGCTTACCTACTACAAGTCTGGTTCGTCGGCTCCACCACTTTCCTTTCCCCGAAGGGTCCGGAACGGCTTCACGGACTTAGCATCGCCTGATTCGATATTGGGCGTTTCAAAGCGGGTACCGGAATATCAACCGGTTGTCCATCGACTACGCCTGTCGGCCTCGCCTTAGGTCCCGACTTACCCTGGGCAGATCAGCTTGACCCAGGAACCCTTAGTCAATCGGCGCACACGTTTCTCACGTGTGTATCGCTACTCATGCCTGCATTCTCACTCGTGAACCGTCCACAACTAGCTTCCGCTGCTGCTTCACCCGGCACACGACGCTCCCCTACCCATCACAGCGGGCGTTGGCCCTATTGCTGCAATGACACGACTTCGGCGGTACGCTTGAGCCCCGCTACATTGTCGGCGCGGAATCACTTGACCAGTGAGCTATTACGCACTCTTTCAAGGGTGGCTGCTTCTAAGCCAACCTCCTGGTTGTCTCTGCGACTCCACATCCTTTCCCACTTAGCGTACGCTTAGGGGCCTTAGTCGATGCTCTGGGCTGTTTCCCTCTCGACCATGGAGCTTATCCCCCACAGTCTCACTGCCGTGCTCTCACTTACCGGCATTCGGAGTTTGGCTAAGGTCAGTAACCCGGTAGGGCCCATCGCCTATCCAGTGCTCTACCTCCGGCAAGAAACACACGACGCTGCACCTAAATGCATTTCGGGGAGAACCAGCTATCACGGAGTTTGATTGGCCTTTCACCCCTAACCACAGGTCATCCCCCAGGTTTTCAACCCTGGTGGGTTCGGTCCTCCACGAAGTCTTACCTCCGCTTCAACCTGCCCATGGCTAGATCACTCCGCTTCGGGTCTAGAGCGTGCAACTCAATCGCCCTATTCGGACTCGCTTTCGCTACGGCTTCCCCACACGGGTTAACCTCGCTACACACCGCTAACTCGCAGGCTCATTCTTCAAAAGGCACGCAGTCACGACCGTTGTTCCGAAGAACAACGGCGACGCTCCCACGGCTTGTAGGCAC